>NZ_OZ255712.1:3769520-4111900 GCF_965277045.1 Roseovarius sp.
GGCAACTGGGCCGAGCGGAACAATATCGGCTATGCCTCCTATCAGGAGCTGGCGGGGCATCCGCGCGTGCTGGAGACGGTGAAGGAACACGTGGAAGAGGTGAACCGGAGCCTCGCCGAGGACCCGATGCTTGCGCATTGCCAGGTGCATCGCTTCCTGGTGCTGCACAAGGAGCTGGACGCGGACGATGGCGAGATGACCCGGACGCGGAAGGTGCGGCGGGGGGTGATCTCGGAGAAGTTCGAGGAATTGCTGGGCGCGCTTTATGATGGCTCGGAGGAGAAGTTCACGACGACGGAAGTCACCTATGAGGATGGGCGCAAGGGCAGCATCTCGGCCACGTTGAAGATCGTGGACGCCGAGGTGGTGCCGGTGGCGCAGGAGAAGGTGGCGGCGGAATGACGGGACGACGCTCAGCTTCGCTATCGCCCCGCCCGCCATCCCGTTTCGCGTTGGGAGAGTTTTGATGCTTGATCAGACCGAAGGTTTCACCACCGAGGATGGCCGCAAGATTGGCGGCGTGGTGATGGAGATGAAGAACATCACGCTGCGCTTCGGCGGGGTGGTGGCGATCCAGGATATCAGCTTTGACGTGCGCGAAGGCGAGATCCGGGCGATCATCGGGCCCAACGGGGCGGGCAAATCCTCGATGCTGAACGTCATTTCCGGGTTCTACAATCCGCAGGAGGGCGAGGTCTGGTACAAGGGCGAAAAGCGCCCGCAGATGAAGCCCTACCAGGTGGCGCAGCAGGGGATTGCGCGGACGTTCCAGAACATCGCCCTCTTCGAAGGGATGAGCGTGCTGGACAACGTGATGACGGGGCGCATCCGGGAGATGAAATCGGGGCTGTTTTCGCAATCGTTGTGGAAGGGCAAGGCCGAGCGCGAGGAGGTCGAGAACCGGGCTTTCGTGGAGCGGATCATCGACTTTCTGGAAATCCAGCACATCCGCAAGACGCCGGTGGGTCGGCTGCCCTACGGGTTGAAGAAGCGGGTGGAACTGGCGCGGGCGCTGGCCGCCGAGCCGTCGATCCTGCTGCTGGACGAGCCGATGGCGGGGATGAATGTCGAGGAGAAGGAGGACATGAGCCGCTTTGTCCTTGATGTGAATGACGAGTTCGGAACGACTATCGTGCTCATCGAGCATGACATGGGGGTGGTTATGGATTTGTCCGACCGTGTCGTGGTGATGGATTACGGCAAGAAGATCGGGGATGGCACGCCCGACGAGGTGCGCAGCAACCAGGCGGTGATCGATGCCTATTTGGGGGTGGCGCATGATTGATGGGGGGCGTTCGCCCGTCCCGGCCTTGAGCCGGGACCTCGGCGGCCGGGAGGCCCCGGATCAGGACCGGGGCGGGAATGCGAAGGAGGTTCGTGATGCCTGATCAGCTGATATTCGGCATGGAAGTGTTCCTGAACGGCCTGATGGCCGGCGTGCTCTATGCGTTGGTCGCGCTGGGATTCGTGCTGATCTACAAGGCCAGCGGCATCTTCAACTATGCGCAAGGTGTCATGGCGCTCTTCGCGGCGCTGACGCTGGTGGGGATCATGGAGGGGCAGGTGCCATTCAGCCACCTGATCAACGCGATCTTCGGCACGGAAATCCACCATTTCGGCTGGCACGTGCCGGCGCTGGCGGCGATTTTGCTGACGATGGTGGTGATGGTGGCGCTGGCCTGGGTCGTGAATGTGCTGATTTTCAAGCACCTGGTGAACCAGGAGCCGATCATCCTGTTCATGGCCACGATCGGCCTTGCCTATTTCCTCGAAGGGTTCGGGGACATGATGTGGGGGTCGGACATCAAGACGATGGATGTGGGCCTGCCGCAGGGGATCAACGACGTGATCGACCAGACCACGGCGGGGTGGTTCGGCTATGGCTTCTTCATCGACAACCTGGACATTGTGGCGACGGTGATTGCCGCCGCGCTGGTCTTCACGCTGATCGTCTTTGCGCAATACACCAAGCAGGGGCGCGCGATGCGGGCGGTGGCGGATGACCACCAGGCGGCACTGTCGGTAGGCATTTCGCTGAACTTCATCTGGGTGATGGTGTGGTCTCTGGCGGGGTTCGTGGCGCTGGTGGCGGGGATCATGTGGGGCACCAAGTCGGGCGTGCAGTTCTCGCTGAGCCTGATCGCGCTGAAGGCGTTGCCGGTGCTGATGCTGGGCGGCTTCACCTCGATCCCCGGGGCCATCGTGGGCGGTTTGCTGATCGGCGTGGGAGAGAAGCTATTCGAGTTCGCCATTGGCGCGCCTTACCTGGGCGGGGCAACGGAGATCTGGTTTGCCTATGTGCTGGCGCTGATCTTCCTGGTGTTCCGGCCGCAGGGCCTGTTCGGCGAGAAGATCATCGAGAGGGTATGAGCGGTGAGCCTTGAGCAGAGCATAGACTGCCCGGATTGCGGCACGCCCATCGCGATAGAGACGCGGGCGCTGATGGAAGGGGCGTCGTTTGCCTGCGGCAATTGCGGCGCGGAGATTTCCATGGCGGGGCGCGCCGAGGAAAGCTGGGGCGCGGCGCAGGCGAAGTTCGCGGCGCTGAAGGCGGATATGCTGAAGGACGGGGAGGGCGGTGCATGACCCACAAGGCGCGTATCAGCGTGGTCTGCATCGACTGCCAAACCGATGACCTGTCTGAGGCCACGGCGTTCTGGTCGGCGGCGCTGGGCAAGGACGCAAAGTTCGACGAACGCGGGAAATACACCGAGTTCGACGGACATCGCGGGCACCCGAAGGTGTTGTTGCAGGCGGTGGATCACGCGCCACGCGTGCACCTGGATATCGAGACCGACGACCAGGAAGCGGAATGTGTGCGGCTGACGGCGCTGGGCGCGCGCGAGGTCGACCGGCTGCGCGGCTGGATCGTGATGGAGGCGCCGACTGGGCACAGGTTCTGCCTGGTGGGGCCGCAGGGCGACGACTGGCCCGGCGACGCGGCCACGTTCGAGGGAGAGGCCAGGATATGAGACAGCTGATCGCAATTCTGAACGTCGTGGCATGGTCGGGGTTCTGGGCCTTCGGGTACCTGGCGCTGACCTCGGGCGTGGAGTCGGCCGGGCAGATGGTGGTGGCTGCGATCCTCGCGGCGCTGGGCGGCGGCGCGGGGATGCTGGCCTGGCTCTGGCTGGTGCGGCACGCGGAGGAGACGGGCTATGCCCGGCCCGCGAACCGGGTAATGACGCGGGAGGATGACGATGCGGAACCTATTTGAAAGGTCGCGGTCGGGCGACCGCGCGTCCCTGCGGCCCACGGCACCCGCCCGCCCGGGACCTTCGATGGGCGCCTGTGACGTATCTGGAGGAGAGATCTGATGTTTTATCGTGAGGCGGGCGACTTCAAGACGTCCTACGTGGCGGACAGCCAGACCTTTCCGATCAAGTTCGACAGGTTCCGCTATTATGCGGTGTTGCTGGTGGCGTTTGCCGTCGTGCCCTTCGTGATCAACGATTACTGGGTCAACGCGGTCTTCCTGCCGTTCCTGATCTATTCGATCGCGGCGATCGGGCTGAACATCCTGGTGGGCTATTGCGGGCAGGTGAGCCTGGGCACCGGGGGGTTCATGGCCGTGGGGGCCTATGCCTGTTACAAGCTGATGACCGGGTTTCCGGAGGTGAGCATCTTTTTCCACGTGATCCTCTCGGGCGGGATCACGGCGGGGGTCTGTGTGGTCTTCGGCCTGCCCAGCTTGCGGATCAAGGGGTTTTACCTGGCGGTGGCGACGCTGGCGGCGCAGTTTTTCCTCGTGTGGCTCTTCAACCGGGTGGGGTGGTTCTACAACTACTCGGCCTCGGGCCAGATCAACGCGCCGGAGCGCACGGTGCTGGGCGTGCCGATCACCGGGGCCGAGACCGCGCCCTGGGCCGCGTATCTTTTCTGCCTGGTGTTCACGGTGGTCTGTGCGCTGGTGGCGCGGAATCTGACGCGGGGGATGCAGGGGCGGCAGTGGATGGCGATCCGGGACATGGACATTGCCGCCGAGATCATCGGGGTCAATCCGCTGAAGGCCAAGCTGAGCGCCTTTGCCGTGTCGGGCTTTTTCGTCGGGATCGCGGGAGCGCTGTTCTTTGCCGTCTACCTGGGCGCCGTGGAAGTGGGTGAGGTCTTTGGCATCAACAAGTCGTTCCTCGTGCTGTTCATGGTGATCATCGGGGGGCTCGGGTCGATCTTCGGCTCCTTCGCCGGGGCGGCGTTCCTGGTGCTGTTGCCGGTGCTCTTGAAGAACGTGCTGGTGGGCGGGCTGGGCTGGCCCACGGACCTGGCGGCGCATTTCGAGTTCATCATCGTGGGCGGGCTGATCGTGATATTCCTGGTGGCCGAGCCGCACGGGCTGGCACAGCTGTGGCGGGTGGCCAAGGAGAAATTGAGACTATGGCCGTTTCCGCATTAGGGGCGGCGTGGCGGGATGAAATCCCGCCCTACGGGTTGGGCGCTCGCGCCCATGAAGAGACATCGGACATACCAAGGGAGGAACAAACCGATGAAACAGAGACTGCTGACAGCGATTGCGGCTGTGGCGATGGTGGCGAGCCCCGCGCTTGCGGAGCTGACCATCGTCGATACCAGCTATCGCACCGGGCCTTATGCGGCGAACGGCATCCCGTTCTCGGACGGCTACCAGGATTATTTCACCCTGCTGAACGAGCGTGACGGCGGCATCGGCGGCGAGAAGATCAACCTGATCGAATGCGAGACCGGGTACAACACCGAGAAGGGTGTGGAGTGCTACGAGGCGACCAAGGGCGAAGGCGCGCTGGTGTATCAGCCCCTGTCCACGGGCATCACCTATCAGCTGATCCCCAAGGCGACGGCCGATGGCATCCCGCTTCACACGATGGGCTATGGCCGGACCAGCGCCAAGGCCGGTGAGGTGTTCAAGTGGGTGTTCAACTATCCCGCCAATTACTGGGACGGCGCAAGCCTCGCGATCACGCATCTACTGGAGCAGAATGGCGGCGACCTGAGCGGCAAGAAGGTGGCGCTGGTCTATCATAACTCCGCCTATGGCAAGGAGCCGATCCGCACGCTGGAAAAACTGGCCGAGAAGCATGGGTACGAGCTGATGCTGCTGCCGGTGGATCACCCGGGCCAGGAGCAGAAGTCGCAATGGTTGCAGGTGCGCCAGCAGCGCCCGGATTACGTGATCATGTGGGGCTGGGGCGTGATGAACCAGGTCGCGATCCAGGAAGCCGTGAACATCCGGTTCCCGATGGAGAACTTCATCGGCATCTGGTGGTCCGGCTCGGAGAACGACGTGAAATCCGCGGGCGCCGGAGCCGATGGGTACAAGGCGCTGACCTTCCACAACCTGGGGTCCGATTACCCGGTCTATGACGATATCCAGCAATATGTCGTGGATACCGGCAACGCCGCCGGTGCGGGTGATCAGATCGGCTCGGTCCTGTATAACCGGGGCATGTATGCCGCGATGCTGGCCGCCGAGGCGATCAAGACCGCGCAGGAGATGCATGGCACCGCCGCGATCAATGCTGCCCAGATGCGCGACGGCATGGAGAACCTGGAAATGACCGAAGAGAAGATGGCCGCGCTTGGCCTTCCGAACTTTGGCCCCGAGTTCAAGGTGTCGTGCGAGAACCATGGCGGCAACGGCTTTGGCGCGGTTTCGCAGTGGAACGCGGAGGCCGGCGCGTTCGACCTGATCACCGAATACTACCAGTCGGACCAGGATGTCATCCAGCCGCTGGTGGAAGAGGATTCGGCGGCGTTCGCGGAAGAGAACGGGATCGAGCCGGGCTGCTGATCTGACCTTTCCCCGGCCGCTGCGCGCGGTGGCGGCCGGGGGATTTCGAGTATTTTTGGCAAGAAAAAGCGCGGGTCGCACGCAGGACCCGACGCGATGGAGACCGAAGCATGGCCGAGGCTGCTGTCCAGACCGAAGAGAACCTGCTTGAGGTGAACAATATTGAGGTGATCTACAACCACGTGATCCTCGTGCTGAAGGGCGTGAGCCTGAGCGTGCCGAAGGGCGGGATCACCGCGCTTCTGGGCGGCAACGGGGCGGGCAAGACCACCACGCTGAAGGCGGTTTCCAACCTGCTGAAATCCGAGCGGGGCGAGGTGACCAAGGGCAACATCCGGTATCGCGGGGAGCGGGTGCAGGATCTTGTGCCGTCGGAGCTGGTGAAGAAAGGCGTGATCCAGGTGATGGAGGGGCGCCATTGTTTCGAGCACCTGACGGTGGAGGAGAACCTGTTGACGGGGGCCTATACGCGGGGGTCGAGCAAGGGGGAGATCGAGAAGGATCTGGACCTTGTCTACGAGTATTTTCCGCGGCTGAAGGAGCGGCGGAAGAGCCAGGCGGGCTATACCTCGGGCGGGGAGCAGCAGATGTGCGCGATCGGGCGCGCGCTGATGTCGCGGCCCGAGACGATCCTGCTGGACGAGCCCAGCATGGGGCTGGCGCCGCAGCTGGTGGAGCAGATTTTCGGCATCGTGAAGTCGCTGAACGAGGAGGAAGGCTATACCTTCCTGCTGGCCGAGCAGAACACCAACGTGGCGCTGCGGTTCGCGCAGTATGGCTACATCCTCGAGAGTGGGCGCGTGGTGATGGACGGGCCGGCGAAGGAGCTGCGCGAGAACCCGGATGTGAAGGAATTCTACCTGGGCATGTCGGACGAGGGGCGCAAATCGTTCCGCGACGTGCGCAGCTATCGCCGGCGGAAGCGGTGGCTTTCATGAGCGACAGTGTCTGGTTCTTTGCCTATCCGGAACCGACGCCGCCGAACGCCGGAGCGTTGCTTGACGACACGATTGCCGACCTGACCGCGCAGGGGATCATCCGACGGAACCGGGACCCGGACGCCATTCTGGGTGACCCAAGGGGGCCTGTGCATCGACCGGCGCAAGCGGCCGTCCGGCTTGCCCGGCCTTACGAGTCCTTTGCGGATCTGTTGACCAATGGCGCGGAGTTCTGCGGGTCGCTGATCTTCAATTACGGTCCGCTGAACGCCGGCACGCTGGACTGCCCCCGCTGCGGGGTGACGATTTCGGACGAAGAGGTGGAGGCGTTCAATGACCAGATCGACCAGATCGGTGAGGCGGTGGCCGATGCAGATTTTTCCGACGCGGCTGTCACGTGCATCGCCTGCGGCGCTGAGACATCGGTGAATGACTGGGCGTCCGAGGGCGGCTTCATCATCGCGGGGTTCGGCGTGGGGTTGTGGAACTGGCCCTATGGCACGCCCTTGATGGATGCGGTCAGGGACAGCCTGGAGCGGAATGTGGGGCGACCGGGGCTGGCATCGGACGGGTACCGGATATGAAAGCGGTTGGACGCAGAGACCTTGGCCAGCGGAGGGCCGACAGATGAGCCAGTATTTCGACGATCTTGAAACACGGGACCCCGGGGACCGGGCATCGGCGCTGGCGCGTGCCTTGGGCGCGCAGATCGAACGGGCGCAAGGCTTGCCGGGTTACGGCGACACGCTGGCGGGTGTCGCTCCGGGGGATATCAAGAGCGTGGCCGACCTGGCCGGGTTGCCGGTGCTGCGCAAGGCGGACCTGGGACAGGCGCAGAAGGCCGTGCCGCCTTTTGGCGGGCTGACGGCGGGGCCGGTCTCGGGCTTTGCGCATGTGTTCCAGAGCCCCGGGCCGATCTATGAGCCGGGCGGGGCCGGGGGCGACTGGTGGCGGATGGGGCGGTTCCTGCATGCGTGCGGGGTGGGCGCGGGCGATATCGTGCAGAACTGTTTCGGCTATCACCTGACGCCCGCCGGCATGATGTTCGAGAACGGCGCGCGGGCCGTGGGGGCCACGGTGCTGCCCGCCGGGACGGGGCAGACCGAGCTTCAGGTGCAGGCGGCGCATGACATCGGGACCACGGCTTATGCCGGGACACCCGATTACCTGAAGGTGATCCTGGACAAGGCGGACGAGATGGGGCTGCGTCTGAGCATCACCAAGGCCGCCGTGGGAGGTGGGGCGCTGTTTCCGTCGCTGCGGCAGGAGTATGCGGACCGGGGCATTCAATGCCTGCAATGCTATGCCACCGCCGATCTGGGCAACATCGCGTATGAAAGCCCGGCACAGGAGGGGATGATCGTCGACGAAGGCGTGATCGTGGAGATCGTGACGCCCGGCACCGGCACGCCGGTGGCGCCCGGCGAGGTGGGCGAGGTGGTGGTGACGACGCTGAACCCGGATTATCCTCTGATCCGTTTTGCCACTGGCGACCTGAGCGCTGTGATGGAAGGGGAAAGCCCCTGCGGGCGGACCAACATGCGCATCAAGGGCTGGATGGGGCGCGCCGACCAGACCACCAAGATCAAGGGCATGTTCGTGCGCCCCGAGCAGGTGGCTGCATTGGTGGCCAAGCACGCCGAGATCGCGCGGGCAAGGGTGGTGGCCAGCCGCGAGGGCGAGATGGACGTGATGACCGTGCAGATCGAGGCCGAGGGCGGCGCGCCCGAGGCCTATGCGGCGACGGTTACGGATGTGCTGAAGCTGAAGGGCCGGATCGAGGTGGTGGCCAAGGGAAGCCTGCCCAACGATGGCAAGGTGATCGAGGACCTGCGCAGCTACGAGTGAGGGTGTGTGCCGCCGGGCGTTTCCGGGGCGCGCGCGTTCAACGCCGAGGCGAAGCCCAAGGCGACCACGCCCCCGGAGCCACGCGGGCGAGACGCTTTTGCACGTGTCCGGTATCGACCGGGACAGGCCTGCTCGGAAGGTTGATCCGCGACCCCGTGCCGTGCCGGGCCTTCAGGCGACCTGTTCCGAGCGCACCGCCTATGCGGCGATTCGCGCTTCCAGATCGAGCCGCATGGTGGCCATGCCGTGGCGACGCGACAGTTCTTCGTATCCGGCCGAGAGATAGGTGTTGAAGGCCGGCGCGTTATCGGTCTCTACCTTCAGGGTCAGGACCAGCGCACCGAGATCCTCTGCCGCCTGCTCGACGATCTTGGCCATTTCCGCGCCCGCGCCGCCGCGCATCTCTTCGCAGAGGTAGACATAGGTCAGGTGCCGCACTTCCGGGCCGACACCTTCGCGCAGGGCGAAGAAACCGACCTCGTGCCCTTCCGCATCAAGAAGGTAGAAGGAGACATCCGAAGACTCGCCCAGCCAGTTGCGATGCCATTCCATCTCGTCGAAGGGCACCTTTGCACTGGGGTTGAGCAAGGGAATTTCCGCGTCCGGCAGCATCTTTGCCAACGGGGCCAGATCGCGGTCGTGGTTGCGGCGCAGGGTGAGTGTCATTGGTCCTTCCTTCGGCTGGTCGCGGCGCCAACGCGCCGGAGAGTGTCATTGAAACCGTGCGCCTGACATACAAGGCCCGCCCGCGTCAACCATACTGGCAAAGCCTGGCACCTGGATGCGCGTCGGGCTCTCCGGAGAGAAATCCGGCTCTGCCCGGTCTTGTTTCGTTCGGTCAGAAACGGAGGGACGGCAGGTTCGGTGTCGAGTCCGGGCTTGCGACGGTCTGGAAAGGTCCGCGAGCCGGGCCTTCCGAACCGCTTATTCGCCATGCCATCTGTCGGTGCGAAATGAGCGCCGTCGGTCTTTACATTCTGATCAAATTCCGGGCAGTTATTCCTTATGAATGCGCATCTCAAGGGGCTGCTGCTGACCACGCTGGGCGTGTTGTTCGTGGTGCCCGACTCCCTTTTCGTGCGGCTGATCGAGGCCGAGCCGCTGGTCGTGGCCTTCTGGCGTGGGATTACCGCCGGGGTGTTCATCCTGGTGGGCGTGCTGGCCTTCATGCCGCGCGGATCGACCCGTGCGGCGCTCAGTACCGGCTGGCCGGGTGTCATCTATATCGTGCTGATGGGCTCGACCGCGCCGGGTTTCGTGCTGGCGGTGACGCAGACCAGCGTGGCGAACGTTGTGTTCATCTTTGCCTCGATGCCGGTGTTCGCCGCCATTTTCGGCAAGGTGTTCCTGGGCGAGGGGATCAGCCGGCGCATGGTGCTGACAATGCTGGGCGTCTTTGCGGGGCTGGCGATCATCGCCTATGGCTCGGGCGAGAACGAGATCGCCAGCTGGAAGGGCGACATCTGGGCGGTGATCGTCTGCGCCTCTTACGCCGGTGCGCTGACGGCGGTGCGGCAGTTGAAGGACGTCTCGATGATCCCGGCCATCCCGGTGGCCTATATCGGGGCCGGGCTGGTGGTGCTGCCCTTCGTGTCGCCGATGGTGCCGGTGGCGGCGCAGTGGCACTTGTTCGCGCTGCACGGGGCGTTCATCGCGGTCGCCACGTGCTTTCTGACACTGGGGCCGCGCTATATCAGCTCGGCGGAGGTGTCTTTGCTGATCCTGCTGGAATCGGTGCTGGCGCCGCTGCTGGTCTGGGCCGTGGTGGGCGAGGACCCGGGGCGCTGGGCCATCGTCGGCGGTGCGGTGGTGATCGGGGCGCTCGTGGTGTCGAACATGGTGGCACTCAGGCGGCGGCGATGAGCGGCGGGGCGGAAGCGACGCCTGTCGCGGGGCTGACTGCGTTTCGCAAGCGCGACCGTGACCGGCTTTACGCGTTGCGGCGCGAACTGACGGTGCAGGAGCAGAGCATGCAGGCGGGCGCGGTGGCGGCCGCGCTGGACCGGGTGCTGGAGGACATGCGCGGCAGGACCGTGGCTGCGTACTGGCCGATCCGCGGAGAATTGGACCTGCGTCCGTGGCTGACCCGACTGCGCGAGGCCGGCTGCCGCCTGGCCTTGCCGGTGGTGGTGGCGAAAGGCCGGCCCCTGGTGTTTCGCGCGTGGGAGCCGGGCGCGAGGATGACGCGCGGCCTGTGGAACATTCCGGTCCCGGCAGACGCGGCGGAAGTCGTGCCCGATCTCGTCATCGCGCCGCTGCTGGGGGTCGATGACGCGTGTTACCGGCTTGGCAACGGGGGCGGCTATTACGACATGACGCTTGCGGCGCTCACGCCGCGCCCGCGCGTGATCGGCGTGGGGCATGATTTCTGCCCGGTGCAGACGATCTTTCCGCAGCACTGGGACGTACCGATGGATGACGTGATCCTGGGGGACGGGTCGCATGTGCGCCGCGTGGCGTGACCCCTTTACGCGCCGCCCTGCTGCTTTTTCTTGCCGAAAATACTCAAAATCCGCCGCGTGCGGCCCCTTGCCTTCAGAAATCCACCGTCACGCCCGGCAGGTGCAGGGCCTTGACGAGGTCGCGCAGTTCCTGGCGCGCGGCGACGTTGGAGATGTTGAGGCCTTTGACGCCGATATCCTTGAGGTCCAGCAGGGTGAGGCCGCGCGGAAAGAGCTCTCGGAAGATGACCCGTTCGTTGAAGCCCGGCGCGGTGCGGAAGCCGATGCGCTTGGCGAGGTTTTCCAGCGCCGCGCCCATCTTTTCCTTGTTCACCATCTGCTGTGCGCCGAGGCGGTTGCGCACCACGATCCAGTCGATCGGTTTCAGCCCGGCCTGCGCCCGCAGCTGCCGCGCGTTCCAGACCATTTCGGAATAGACGGACGGCCCCAGGATCTTGAGCCCGTCGGTGTCGACATGGGCGAGCAGGTCGAAATCGACGAAGCTGTCATTGAGGGGCGTGACCAATGTATCGGCCAGCGAATGGGCCACCTGGCTGAGCCGCGTGTGCGAGCCGGGGCAGTCGATCACGATGAAGTCGCTGTCGGGTTCCAGTTCGGCCACCGCCGCAGACAGACGGCGGTCATAGACGTTCTCGCCGGGCTTCAGCTTGTCGGGATCGACCTCGGGCAGATCGTGGTAGTGCGGGCCGGGCAGGTCGAGCCCTTCCTTGGCCAGGTAGGCCGTCCGGTTGTGGGCGTAGCGGCCGAATGTCTTTTGCCGCAGGTCGAGGTCGAGCGCGCTGACGTTGTGGCCCATCCGGGCGAGCGCGGTCGCGACATGCATCGAGACGGTGGATTTGCCCGCCCCGCCCTTTTCGTTTCCGACGACGATGATATGTGCCATGCCCCTTGCCCTTTTGCCCCGCTTTTGACCCGGCGAATTGCCTTGCAGGTTTGGACGCTACTTTATGGTGTATGACGGCCTGGTTGAAGCCGGTTCGACACGATCTCGTGGAAATATTGCATTTGCGCCATGCGGGGCGAAAACGAAAAACGCCGCCCCGAGGCGGAGCGGCGTTTCGATGGTGCTGACGCGGCTGGCTTAGAAGCCGAGGCCGGCGTACTTGTTCTTGAACTTCGACACGCGGCCGCCGGAGTCCATCAGGCGGGTGCCGCCGCCGGTCCAGGCGGGGTGCACGGAGGGGTCGACGTCGAGCGACAGGGTGTCGCCTTCGCTGCCCCAGGTCGAGCGCATCTGGACGATGGTGCCGTCGGTCATCTTCACGTCGATGAAGTGGTAATCGGGGTGCAGATCTTTTTTCATGCTATCCGCTCCTTACGCGTTTGCGCCCGACTTGGGCTTGTAGTTGGAAACCTCTGCGATCCGGGCCGACTTGCCGCGGCGCTGGCGCAGGTAATACAGCTTGGCGCGGCGGACGCGGCCACGGCGCACGACTTCGATGCTGTCGATGTTGGTCGAGTAAAGCGGGAACACCCGTTCCACGCCTTCACCGAAGGAAATCTTGCGTACGGTGAACGAGCCGGCGATGCCTTCGCCGTTCTTGCGGCTGATGCAGACGCCTTCGAACATCTGCACACGGCTGCGGGTGCCTTCGGTCACCTTGAAGCCGACGCGCACGGTGTCGCCGGCCTTGAAGTCGGGGATGGTTTTCCCCAGTTCGGCGATTTGTTCCGCCTCGATTTCAGCGATCAGGTCCATCTGATCCACTCCTATGTTGCTTGCGGTTGTCCCGCAAAGGTGATGCGCGGCCTTGAGAGCTCCTGGTCTTCTATCGGGTCCACTGGGAAGTGCCCGCCGGAGGTCAGGTCGTCATGTCTTTTGTCTCGATGCTGCGTGCCGGGCGGGTGGGAGCTGAAGAAAGCATCCCTGTGTGCCAAACAAACAGGTCCGGGCGACTCAAAAGAGTCCCGGACGGGCGGTGTATAGGAGTAAATGAACTGTCGATCAAGTCACTTGAAGCGCTGTCGTTCAGTTCGTTTCAGGCACCACGTCTGATGGCATCCAGCCTCAGCCGGCACCGCCGTCGGCCTGTCCCATGCCCTTGCTTCGGGCGATATCACGGGCGTTATATCCGACGGACGGCGCGTGCGCTTTGTGCGATTGTTTTTCCGAAGCGATTATCTGACGCGTGCGGCGATGCAGGAGCGCGGAATCACGTATTGAGACTTTTCCGCGCCAGGGCGCTGATGAGGTCGGTGCGCGTGACAATCCCGATAAGAGTGCCACCCTCCAGAACCGGGACGGCGTCGACGGCCCCGTCAGCCATCTGGGGAAGCAGGGCGGACAAGGGTGTGTCTGCCGTTGCGCGCGGACCGCCAACGTTCATGATGTCCGCGGCTTGCACAGGGACTTCCCGTTGGCGGTCAAGCAGCCGCTTCATGGCCTTGCCGAAGCCTCGGTTCAGGCGCAGGCCATCCTCGCGAGCCCGGTCGATCAGATGGATTTGAAAGATAACACCAAGAAACCGGTCTGTGTCGTCCACGACGGGCAATGCAGTGAACCGGTGATGCCTGAACAAATCCGCGATCTCGGTCAAAGGCGTGTCAGTCTCTATGGTGATCAGATTGCGCGACATGATATCAGCTGCGGTCGTCGACCCCGACCTGTTGGCCGCCACCTGCATTTCGGCAGCCCCAAGCAGTCGTGCCAGATCCTCGACACCCAGATTGAACGACTGTTTGTAGCGTTCGAGAATGTCGATCAGCTCTGCTTCGGACAATCCAAGGCGCTCCGTTGGTTCCGGATCTTTAGTGCCATGACTGTTTGGATCATCGAACTGCCGGAATGGGTAATGTCGCCCGGTCAAGCGGCCGTAGGCTATGGCGACCACCACGAGAACGACCGTGCCTGTTCCAATCGGCATGAGTGCGAAATAAAATCCCAGTTCCTGCACTGCGTCAGGGTTCATGGCCGCAGTCATTGCAACGGCGCCAGCCGGTGGATGCAAAGCACGGCACATGATAGTCGCAGAAATCGCCAGCCCCACAGCCAAAGCGATACGCAGGACCGGATCTTGTACTGCCAGGCAAACCGCGACGCCGACCACGGCGGCGACCACGTTGCCGACGATCGCCGACCAGGGCTGCGCCAGGGGGCTGTTGGGGACGGCAAAAAGAAGAACTGAACTTGCGCCAAACGGTGCCACCAGATACAGGCCAAGTTTCAGGTCGATCGTCGGTGCGAGAACGAATGCCCCGGCCAACGCAAGTCCGATAAATGCTCCGAGCCCCGCACGCAGGGCTTCCAAAGGCGAGCTTTTGGCGACGGCAGGACCAAATGAACCAAGGTGAAGCAAAGTGATACCTTTCAATTAACCGTCGGCGTGCTGTTTCAGAGTGCAAGTAACCCGGCTTTGAAAATTTGCTTAGCCGCCTTTGAGTTTTTCGAAGGCCGCCCAAAGATCCGGCCGCTGTTCGCGCGTCAACTTTTCCGCCATGGCCCTGCGCCACTTGGCGATTTCGCCGTGGTGGCCGGACATCAGCACGTCGGGGATCTTGCGGCCCTGCCATTCGGCGGGGCGGGTGTATTGGGGATGTTCCAGCAGGCCGTCGGAGAAGCTTTCCTCTTGCGCAGAGGCCTCGTTGCCCAAGACGCCGGGCAGCAGGCGCACGGTGGCGTCGATCATGGCCTGCGCCGCGAGGTCACCGCCGGTGAGGACGAAATCGCCCAGCGAGACCTCCTGGATGTCGTAGTGGTCGATGACGCGCTGGTCGAGGCCTTCGAAGCGGCCGCAGATCATCGTCACGCCGGGGCGGGTGGCCCAGTGGCGCGCCATGGATTGGGTAAAGGGCGTACCGCGCGGGCTGAGGTAGATCAGCGGCGCGCCTTTGGGCGCACGCGGCAGGGCGTGGTCGAGGGCGCGGCCCATCACGTCGGCCCGCAGCACCATGCCGGCACCGCCACCGGCGGGGGTGTCGTCGACGTTGCGGTGCTTGCCCTCGCCGAAACCACGCAGGTCGATCGTTTCGAGTTGCCAAAGACCGTCCTTCAGCGCCTTGCCCGTCAGGCTGTGGCCCAGGATGCCGGGAAACGCGTCGGGCAAGAGGGTGATGACCTGCGCCGACCACGCGCGGGCGAGGCGTTCGGGGCCGTCCATCAGGCTGCGCGGTTTCAGCGATGCGGTGATCGACTTGCGACCGTGGGATTTCGAGGCTTTGTCGGACATGGGGCTATGTGCGGCGCAAACCCGGGCCGCGTCAAGCGGGCGTGGCGCGGGTCTGGCGCGTGGCGCCGGCGGCGCGGTAGCGTTTGAGCACGGCGCGCTTGGCCTCGGCCAGGTCTGTGTCGGACAGGGCGGACCGGTTGAGCGCCAGGAGTTCCTCGGCGGCGCCATCGGGCTGCACGTTGTGGGCGGGCAGGGGCGGGAGCCCGTTGCGGGGCACCTCGAGATGATCGAGGGCAAGGCCCAGGGGACCGAGAGGGTCGGCGCCGGTCTCTTCGATGGGGGCGTCGAGAACGGTGGCGCGGTGGCGGATGCGCGCGTCGACGCTGTCGACGATCGTGGCGAGGTCGGCGGCACCGGAGAGGTGGGCGCGGTAGGTCTCGAAATCCTCGGTCAGGCGCAGGGCGCGCAAGTTCTGCCACCAGACGCTGCGCTGCCAGTCGCGGGGCGCGCGGGTTGTGAACAGCACGCCGAGCGGTGCGTCGGAGCCGAAATGCGCCGCCAGAACGGCGGTGGCGACGTTCATCAGCGGGGCCGCCGCGGCGTAGGTCGTGACGCCGTGGTTGCCGGGGATATAGCCGCAAAGATCCTCGGAGGTGATCATCAGGGCGCGCGGGTCGCTCGCGTCGATGCGCCGGATGGCGGCGGTGAACGTGTCGGCGAAGTGGTTCAGATCGGCATGGTCGCCATAGGCCGAAAAGCGTTTGGCCATGCGGGTGGCGTCGATGAGGTCCTGGGTGAAGATCAGCCGCAGACGCGGGCGCAGGGTGCGTTGCAGGTCCGCGGCGCCGCGTTGCAGGGAGGAGGTGCCGGTCTTGTGAAACCCCGGATGCAACAGGATGCGCGGCATGGTCAGAACAGGCCTTCGGGCGGGTCGGCGATGATGCGTCCCGAGGCGAGGTCGACGGTGGGCACGGCCTCGAGCGTGAAGGGCAGAAGGACGGTGGATTTGAGCCCCGGCCCGTGGATTTCGAGGATGTCCGATGCGCCGTGGTTCTGGACCGACTTCACCCGGCCCAGGAGGGTGCCGCCGGTGTCGTATACGTCCAGCCCGATGAGGTCGGCGTGGTAGTATTCATCGTCGGGCAGGGCGGGCAGGCGGTCACGCTCGACGAAGAGACGCAGGCCGCGCAGGGCGTCGGCCTGTTCCTTGGTGGCGACGCCGGACAGCCGCGCGATGAGCGCGCCCTTTGTGGCCTGGCCGGTGAGGGTGATCGTGTAGCTTTGTATGCCGTCCTCGGAGGTGACGGGGCCGTAGGTGGCGATATCCTCGGGCGTGGCGGTGAAGGATTTCAGCCGCAACTCGCCCCGGACGCCGAACGCACCGGCGACGGCGCCTATGCAGACAAGGTCGGTCATTGGCGTGCCTCGCTGACCAGGCACAGCCCGTCGGTTGCGAGGCCACCCTGCGCCGTGCAGGCCTCGGAGACGTTGTGACGTTCGAAGAAGACGCCTGCGACGAAGGTCAGGGCACTGAGAACGACAAGGCGTATGTGGCCGAACATTTGGGATGTCCCGAAAGCGAAAGCGGTGCGTGCCGCCCCGGCTGAGCGCGGGGGCGGCACGGAGATCATAGCGCCGAAAGCGGTGGGCGGATCAGCTTTCGCTGGTTTCTTCCGCGGCGGCCTCTTCAGCAGGCGCCTCTTCGGCCGGGGCTTCCTCGGCGGGGGCTTTGGCGGCTTCGGCCGCTTCGGCGGCCTTGGCGGCTTTCTCCTCGGCGCGGTCCTTGGCTTTCTGGCCCGGCTCGGCCTTCTTCATGTTGGCGCGCTCTTTCTTTTCCAGCACGCCGGCGGCTTCGAGGAAGCGCGAGACGCGGTCGGAGGGCTGTGCGCCGTGGTCCAGCCAGTGCTGCACGCGCTCCATGTTCATCTTGACGCGGTCTTCGCTGTCCTTGGGCAGGAGCGGGTTGTAGGTGCCCAGCTTCTCGATGAAGCGGCCGTCGCGCGGCATGCGGCTGTCGGCGGCGACGATCGAGTAATGGGGGCGTTTCTTGCTGCCACCACGGGCAAGGCGGATTTTCATGGCCATTGGTGTTCTCCTTTTATGGCGTTGGTGTGGTGGGGTGAAACCCCACCCTACGGTTGGTTTGGCGGGTTCTGTCCGCCGGGGTTGGTCTGGCGGGAGGATCCCGCGTCAGGTCTGGTGTTGCTTGTGGTGCTGAATGACTTCAGCGATGATGAAGTTAAGGAATTTCTTGGCGAATTCCGGGTCGAGGTCGGCGCGGTGCGCCAGGTCTTCGAGCCGTGCGATCTGTTGCGCCTCGCGGGCGGGATCGGACGGGGGAAGGTCGTGTTCGGCCTTGAGCGCACCCACGGCCTGGGTGTGCTTGAACCGCTCGCCCAAGGTGTAGACGAGGATGGCATCGAGGCGGTCGATGCTTTCGCGGTGCTCTTTGAGGAGCGCAGCGGCGCGGTTGGTTGCGTCAGTCAATGGGCATCCCCTTCGGTTTGAAGAGCGGGTCGCGGTAGTGGCCGATTTCCAGCTCGATCCCGTCGCGGATCTGGCCGGATTTCAGGGTGGCGGGCGACGGGTGGCGGTAGACCGCGTCGGAGCCGTCGATGCTGGGCGCCTCGTGGTCCTTGGTGCAGCCAAGGCGTTCGGCCAGGCGGATGGAATCGAGGTTCTTGGGGTCGATATAGCTGACCGCGCCGTCCCAGCCTTGCGCATAAAAATGGTCGCGCACCTTGTGCGTGGCCTCGAGCGCATAGCCCTTGCCGGCCTTTTCGGGCCAGATGATCCAGGCGATTTCGCGTTCCGGCCACTTGGCGGGGAACCAGCCGCCGGCCATGCCCACGGTCTCGCCGGTGTCGCGCAGGTGGATCATCCACATGCCGTAGCCGCGGATTTCCCAATGGCCGATCTCGGCGGCGTAGAGCATCCACGCCTCGTAGGGGTTGAGCGGGCCGCCCATGAAGCGCGAGCGGTACGAGGCGAAGGTCGCCTTGAAGTCGGGGTAATCCGTGGCCTCGGGGCCGCGCAGGACGAGGCGGCCGGTCTCCAGCACGGGGATGTCGCGGTGTCCCATGTCAGGCCTCCGCCGGGCAAGGGTGGCGGTAGATGCAGGACGGTTCGTCATCTTCCGGGTAGGAGATGTCGCCGACATATTCCGCGCCAAGCCGTTTCGCCAGGGCGATGGAAGGGTGGTTGTCGGCGAAGATATAGCTGTCAAGCACGGGCACGTTCAGCGTGGACTGCGCGTAGTCGCGTGCGGCGCGGGCAGCCTCGACGGCATAGCCCTTGCCCTGGGCACCCTCGTTGAACATGTAGCCCAGTTCGTGATGCGGATCGCCCGGTTCGAACCCGATGACGACGAAACCCAGATGCGCGCCGGATGCGGTTTCCTGGACCGACCACAGGCCGTGCCCCCGCAGGAGCCAGTTGCCCACCATCGAGGCGTAGTCGTACCACGCGTCGCTGCGGGTCATGGGGCCGCCCAGGCCCACCCCGCGCGGACCGCAGGCGATGGCGGCGTAGGCCTCGAAATCCGACAGGGTAGGGGCGCGCAGGGTCAGTCGTTCGGTGGTCAGCACCGGCAAGGCCGCGCCAAGCGCGGCGGCTTGTGCCATTGCTTCGGGGGTGGACGGCTTTTCGCAGGGCTGCGGCATGGTGTGCGTCATGCTGCGGCCTCCCCGATCCGGGGGTGGCGCCAGACCTGGCAAGGGGTGCTGATGACGGTGCCGTCACGCTCGTGCTTCGCGCCGAGGCGGTCTGCGAGACGAAGCGAGCGGGTGTTGGTGGCGTCGATATAGGAGATGACGCCGTCGAGACCGAAATGCCGGGCGGCGTGCGCGCGGGCAGCGAGAGCGGCCTGGTAGGCGTATCCCTTGCCTTCGAACCCGTCGTAGATGTGCCAGCCTAGCTCGGGCTCGTCCCAGCCGTCGTTGAGGATCATGCCGACGCGGCCGGCGACACTGCCCGTGGCGCGATGTTCGATCATCCACATGCCGTAGCCGCGCAGGGCCCAGTGGCCGATACCGGCCATGAAGGCGCGCCAGCTGTCCCAGCGGCTGTGCGGGCCGCCGACAAAAGCCGCGCGATCGGACGTGCCGAAGGCGGCGAAGGCCTCGAAATCGGCCTCGTCATAGCCGCGCAGGATCAGGTCCTCGGTCTCGATGACGGGAATGTCGACGGTGATCGTCATGCGTAGGCCTCGGGGGAGCCGTCGGCGTCGCAGTCGAGACCCAGTTCGGACGGGCCGGGGTGGCGATAGAGGTAGTCCTCGCCCATCTCGACATTGTTGTAGGTTTTCTCGTACCGCGCGCCGAGGCGTTCGGCCAGCGCAATGGAACGCGTGTTGCCGGGCACGATGTTGGAGGTGAGCGTGGTCAGGCCCAGGTCCTGGTAGGCCCAGCGGCGGGCGCGTTCGGCGCCCTCATAGGCGATGCCGCGGCCCTCGAAGCCGTCATAGACGACCCAGCCGAGTTCCGGCTCGGGCCAGCCTTCGGGCGCCCAGATTCCGGTGATGCCGCAGGGCTGGCCGGTGTCCTTCCATTCCATGGTGAAATAGCCGAAGCCGTGCAGGGCCCAGTGGCCGATGGACATGGCGAACCAGCGCCAGGCGCGGGACATGTTCTTTTCCGTGCCGAACCCCCAGGAGCGTTCGCGGTCCAGCAGGAAGCCGGCCAGCGGTTCGAAATCGCTGGCTTCGGGGCCGCGCAGGACGAGGCGGTCGGTTTCGATCCGGGGGATGTCGAGGCGCAGGGTCATGCGGCACCTTCCGACGAAGCGCACAGCCGGGCGGCGCTGCCGCGCGCCAAGGCGGGCAGAGGACGGACCGCGTATGTGAGCCGAGCGAAAGACATGGCGTTATTTCTTTTTCCCAAAGCCGGAAAGACCGGGGGGCAGACCGCCGCCGCCGCCCATGCCGGGAAAGCCGCCGCCGGGCATCCCCTTGCCCATCTGCTTGGCGGCTTTTTCGAGCGCCTTGGGGTCCATGCCCTGGGCCATGTCCTCGGGCGAGGGCTGGCCCTTGCCAAACATGCCTTTCATGGCCTGTTTCAGCATCCCGCCCTTGCCCATCTTCTTCATCATGTCGCCCATCTGGCGCTGCATCTTCAGAAGCTTGTTGAGCTCGGACACTTCCAGCCCCGCGCCTTGCGCGATGCGTTTCTTGCGGCTGGCCTGGAGGAGCTTGGGATTGGCGCGTTCCTTCTTGGTCATGGAATTGACCAGCGCGATCTGGTGGGCGATGACTTTGTCGTCGATGCCCGCGCCTTCCATCTGCTTGGCCATCTTGCCCATGCCGGGCATCATGCCCATCACGCCTTCCATGCCGCCCATCTTTTGCATCTGTTCGAGCTGCATCTTGAGGTCGTTCATGTTGAACTGACCTTTCTGGAAGCGGCGCATCATCTTTTCGGCCTGTTCGGCCTCGATGGTCTGTTGCGCCTTTTCCACGAGGCTGACGATGTCGCCCATGCCGAGGATGCGGCCCGCGATGCGCTCGGGCTCGAAGGTCTCGATGGCGTCCATCTTTTCGCCCAGGCCGACGAAGCGGATCGGCTTGCCCGTGACGGCGCGCATCGACAAGGCCGCGCCGCCGCGGCCGTCGCCGTCCATCCGGGTGAGGACCACGCCGGAGACGCCGATCTTGTCGTCGAATTCGGTGGCGACGTTGACGGCGTCTTGCCCGGTGAGGCCGTCGACCACCAGAAGCGTTTCGCGCGGGTTGGCGACGTCGCGGACGGCTGCCGCCTGGGCGATCAGTTCCTGGTCGATATGCAGCCGGCCGGCGGTGTCGAGCATGTAGACGTCATAGCCGCCCAGACCGGCCTGGGTCTTGGCGCGTTTCGCGATGGTGACGGGGTCTTCGCCCTTGACGATGGGGAGCGTGTCGACGCCGATTTGACGCCCGAGGATTTCGAGCTGTTCCATGGCGGCGGGCCGGTTGACGTCGAGCGAGGCCATGAGCACGCGCTTGCCGTCGCGGTCCTTGAGGCGCTTGGCGAGCTTGGCGGTGGTGGTGGTTTTACCGGACCCTTGCAGGCCGACCATCAGGATCGGCGCGGGCGGGTTGTCGATCTTCAGCGCGCCGGGGTCACCTTCGCCCTGGAGCGTGTCGACAAGCGCGTCGTGCACGATCTTGACGACCTGCTGGCCGGGCGTGACCGAGCGGGTGACGGCCTGGCCGGTGGCCTGATCCTGCACGCGTTTGACGAAATCGCGGGCAACGGGGAGCGAGACGTCGGCCTCCAGCAGTGCCACGCGGACCTCGCGCAGAGCGGTCTTGACGTCTTCTTCGCTCAGCGCGCCCTGTTTGGTCAGCCGGTCGAAGACGCCGGAGAGACGTTCGGAAAGATTTTCAAACATGCCTCGGCCTCCTTCGCCGGTTTCTGTCATGCCGTCCCAACATAGGGATGACGGTTCAAACGATAAACGCCCCCACGGGCGAAACTCGCTGGTGGGGGGCGATCCCGGGCTGCGCCCAAGGGACCGGAAGAGCGCTGTCTTCCGTGATGTTGGGCGGCTGATAGGCCTTTGCGGGGGCCGAGTCAATATGGTGGTGTGTTTCCGTGAGGATGCTGGCGCTGATGCAGGAACGCCACCGCGCGGGCCAAGGCGACTGAACCGAAGCCTAAGGCGTTGGCAGGGTTAGGCGCGCGAGGCTAGAGTGCGCGCATTGCTTAAGGGGATTTCGCGATGGAAGCGCTGGTTCTTATCTTTGCGGAGATCATCCTGGCGTGCATGGCGCCGGTGATCGCCATTATGGGCGCCATCGTGGGGGCGGTGATCGAGGGGGTTTTCCTGCTGTTCGGCGGGGTTTTCGCGGAATGGGTCCAGGCCCGGCGGGCGCGGCGTGCCTCGGCCAGGGGCAAGTCGTCGCCGCCGCGCAAGCCGCTGATCCCTCGCAAGGTGGTGCATTGGGTGGCCGGTGGCAGCGCGGTGCTGGGCGTGCTGGGTGTTGTGGCGACCTACGTGTTTTTCCAGCCGATCCTGCGAACGGTGATCGAGACCGCGAGCGAGAAGGCGGGCATGAGCGTGAGCTATGCCGGGGCCAGTGGCTCGCTTCTGGGTGGGCACGTGGTGCTGGAGGGGCTGAAAATGTCGCGGGCGCACGAGACCGGGCTGGCCTTTGATCTGGCCGTGGCGCGGGCGGAGTCGGATGTGGACCTGTGGAGCCTGCTGAGCGACACGCCCAAGCTGGAGCTGGGGCAGGTGGAGGGGGTGAAAGGGTATGTGATTCCGCCGCTTCCAAGGGAAGAGGCGTCAAGCGAGGAGCGTGGTCTGCCCAAGCCGCGCCGGGCGTTCAAGGCGGACCGGCTGGCGGTCGAGGGTATCGACGTGGAAATTCGGCCGCGCGGAACCGAGCCTTACAGCCTGGCGATCGAGACCGGGGAGGTGGCGCCATTTCGCAGCGGGCTGGCGCTCTTTGACCTGTTGTTCCGGTCGAACCTGAAGGCCGAGGTGGCCGGGCAGCCGCTGTTGGTGGAGACGCGCGAGATCACCGAGCAGGGGCGCGAGACGCGGTGGGCCTTCGAGGATGTGGACGCGGCGCAGCTGAAGCGGCTGGTGCCGCGCGCGCCGCTGACATGGATCGACGAGGGCCGGGCGACGGTGATGGTCGAGGACCGCTGGAGCCTGTCGGAGGATTTCGTCGACATGGACTGGCGGCTGGCGGCGCAGGATATGCGTGTGAGCGTGCCGGAAGGCGCGGCGCGGACCGAGCGGATGCTGGCCGGGGGCCTGGGCAAGCTGGTGGCGGCGCAGGGCGGCAATGCGGAGTTCCGGTACCAGTTGCAGCTGGGCGCCGAGGAGATGGCGCGGTTGCGCGAAGGCGACATCGACCTCTTTTGGGACACGGTGCTGGCCGGCGTGATGAAAGGCGGGATCGTGCGCGAGGACGAGACGGCAGAGGAGGAGGGTGACACGGCCGAGGGTGACAAGCCGGGGGCCATTGACAGGCTGAAGTCATTCTTCGAGAAGGACGACCCGGCGGAATAGCCGTCCACGCCAGCCCTAGGAGCCTTTCAACATGGTCGATGCCACGTCCGCCTTTCAGGACAGTTTGCCGGTGAGGTCCGACGATCTGCTGGCGCGGATGCGCGCGGCGGGCGTAGAATTCGAGCTTTACGAGCATATCCCGCTGCGCACGGTCGAGGACGCCAAGACGGTGCAGGGCGGGGCCGTGCCGGCCGGACCGGGGCGGATCGACATCAAGAATTTCTATCTTCGGGACCGCAAGAAGCAGAACCATCTTGTGGTGCTGGAGCAGGATCGGGAGGTGGACCTGAAGGCGCTGGGCGCGCAGATGGGCGCGGCGGGTCTGTCCTTTGGCTCGGCGGATCGGTTGATGGAGTTCCTGGGCGTGCGGCCCGGCGCGGTAAGCCCTTTGGCGATGATCAACGGGGCAGGGGCCGGCGTGCAGCTGTGGATGGACGCCGCGGTGAAGGCCGCGGATTTCGTCCACGCGCATCCGCTAGTCAATGACCGGACTGTGGCGATCCGGCCCGGGGATCTCGAGTCGCTTCTGGCGGGGTGGGGCGCGGATATTTCGTGGCTTGAACCCTAAGGGCCGACGTGGGAATTCGAGTATTTTGGCAAGAAAAAGCCGGGGTGTAGGGACACCGCCGGACCCGGGATGCGCGCGGCTATGCCGGGATGTCGCGTGTTTGCGGAACCATGAACCGGGGCGCGCGCGGGCAATCTCAACCGCCTGGTTGAATATGCGGAATCCGGTTTGCGGGGCCCGAGAGGCGCTGCGGCGGAGCGGCGCAGCTTGGTAAACCATAGATTTATCAATGGGTTGATGGGGGTGCCCGCGCGCTTGACTCGGGCGCGGGCGCGGCATAGCAACAGCGCAACGGTTCCGGAGGGGCAAACGTGGACGATCCTGACCGACGCGAGCGGCTGAAGCGGCTTGAAGACAGGATCAACGCGCTGAAGGGCGTGGACGCGCCGAAGCCCCACATGGAGAACCACTATTCTCAGGCACAGCTGGCCTGGCGAATGGTGATCGAGCTTGTGGCCGGTCTGGGGATCGGCTTTGGCATGGGGTACGGGTTGGATTACCTGTTCGGGACGATCCCGATCTTCCTCGTGCTGTTTACATTGCTGGGCCTTGCGGCGGGCATCAAGACGATGATGCGCAGCGCCAACGAGATCCAGCTGAAGAACGCGGCGGAAACGCTGGACGCAGAGCGAGCCCGCGAGGGTGACGACAAGAGGATGACAGATGGCCACTGAAGCGCATGGCGAAAGCGAAGGGCTGGTTTTCCACCCGATGGATCAGTTCATCATCAAGCCGCTGGCCGGCGATGGCCCGGTGGGCCTGTTCACGATCACCAACGTGACGCTGTGGATGGCGCTGACATGCTTGGCGGTGTTCGCGCTGATGGTGCTAGGCACGTCCGCGCGGTCGGTCATTCCGGGCCGCCTGCAGTCAGTGGCCGAACTGGCTTACGGCTTCATCCGCAAGATGGTCGAGGACGTGGCGGGCAAGGACGCGCTGCCGTATTTCCCCTATATCATGACGCTGTTCATGTTCATCGTGTTCGCCAACTTCCTCGGGCTTATCCCCGGCTCGTTCACCTCGACCAGCCATATCGGCGTGACCGCCGTGATGGCGATGATGGTGTTCATCGGCGTGACCGTGCTGGGCTTCGTCAAGAACGGCGCGAGCTTTCTGAGCCTTTTCTGGATCAGCTCGGCGCCGCTGGTACTGCGGCCGATCCTGGCGCTGATCGAGGTGATCTCGTACTTCGTGCGCCCGGTCAGCCACTCGATCCGTCTTGCCGGGAACATGATGGCAGGCCACGCCGTGATGAAGGTGTTCGCCGCCTTCGCGCCGCTGGTGCTGATCTCGACCGGGGTGGGGCTGGTGGTGACGCCGCTGTCGATCCTGGCGATCACCGCGGTCTACGGGCTGGAGGTGCTGGTGTCGTTCATCCAGGCCTACGTGTTTACCATTCTGACCTGCGTGTACCTCAAGGACGCGCTGCACCCGCATCATTAGGAGATAGCGTGGGTTGTCACCCACCCTACGGCGTCGGTTTCCGGCGCCAGCAACGAACAACAGATCACTGAATTCCATCGTAAGGAGAAAAGACATGGAAGGCGATATCGCACAAATGGGTCAATTCATCGGCGCGGGCCTGGCGTCTGTCGGCATGGGCGGCGCGGCCGTCGGTGTGGGCAACGTGGTCGGCAACTACCTGGCCGGTGCCCTGCGCAACCCCTCGGCCGCCGGTGGCCAGACCGCGACCATGTTCATCGGTATCGCGTTCGCGGAAGCACTGGGGATCTTCTCGTTCCTCGTCGCGCTTCTGCTGATGTTCGCCGTCTAAGCCAGACGGGTTTCGTCCTTACGGGTCGGGGCGAGGGGCGTTGTGCCTGTCCCCCGGCGTCCTGTGAGGAAGATCCGGATGGCGCCGCGCCCGGCCCGAAACCCGGGCATGGCGATACGACACGAACATTGAGCCTTGCGCGGCCCCGGTTGACGGACATGATCCGGAAAACATGATACAACGTGGGCAGGCGCAACAAGGAGAACGCAGATGGCGACCGATACCCTAGGAGAAGGTGCTGCCAGCGCTTGCGTCGATGCAGGCGGTGGGGCGATCGGCCTTCCCCAGCTTTGCCCGGACTGGATGGGCAACCAGATCTTCTGGCTGGTCATCGCGCTGATCGTGATCTTTTTCATCCTGTCGCGGATCGCGCTGCCGCGCATCGCGGCGGTGCTGGCCGAGCGTCAGGGCACGATCACCAACGATCTGGCCGCGGCGGAAGACCTGAAAGAGAAAGCCTCGGACGCCGAGGACGCCTATAACAAGGCCCTGGCCGATGCCCGCGCGCAAGCGCAGGAGATCATTGCCGAGGCGAAGGCGGAGATCAACGCCGAGCTGGAAGAGGCCACGCAGAAGGCCGATGCCGAGATCGCGGCCAAGACCGCAGAGGGCGAAAAGGCCATCGCGGAAATCCGGGCGAATGCCATGGAAAGCGTGAAAGAGGTGGCCAAGGACACCGCCAAGGAACTGGTCGCCGCGATGGGCTTCAAGGCCGATGCGCGGACCGTCACGAGCGCCGTCAATTCGCGGCTGAAAGGGTGAGCGCAATGAAACAGTTGATCGCAACCCTGACCGCCATGGTCGCCGCCAGCCCCGCGCTGGCCGCCACCGGGCCGTTCTTTTCGCTGGGCAACACCAACTTCGTGGTAATGCTGGCCTTCATCCTGTTCATCGCGCTGCTGGTCTACCTGAAGGTGCCCGGCAAGATCGGTGAGATGCTGGACAAGCGGGCCGACGGCATCAAGTCGGAGCTGGACGAGGCGCGCGCCCTGCGCGAGGAAGCTCAAACCCTGCTGGCCAGCTATGAGCGCAAGCAGAAGGAAGTGCAGGACCAGGCCGACCGGATCGTGGCACATGCCAAGACCGAAGCTGCCGAAGCCGCCGAGCAGGCCAAGAAGGACCTTGAACAGTCCATCAAGCGCCGGATCAAGGCGGCCGAGGAACAGATCGCCTCGGCCGAGGCCAGCGCGGTGAAGGACGTGCGCGACCAGGCCATTGTCGTAGCCGTGGCCGCCGCCAAGGAAGTGGTCGCCAAGGCGATGACCGAGGACGACAACAGCAAGCTGATCGACGAGTCGATCGCACAGGTCGACGCCAAGCTGCACTGACCTGAGGAACAGGATGTAGAGATTGGCCCGGGCTCGGAAACGACCCGGGCCTTTTTCGTTTGGTGCCCGGCGATGGTGCGCAAAAGAAAATGCCCGCTCGGTGGAGCGGGCATTCTTGTCAAATTCTGTTGATCGGTGCGATCAGCGGCGGATGCCGAGACGCTTGATCAGATCCTGGTACCGGCCTTCGTCCTTGCCCTTGAGGTAGTCCAGCAGCTTGCGGCGCTGGGCGACCATTTTCAGAAGGCCACGGCGACCGTGGTTGTCCTTTTTGTGGGTCTTGAAGTGCTCGGTCAGGGTGGAAATGCGCGAGGTGAGAATTGCGACCTGAACTTCGGGCGAGCCGGTGTCACCCTCTTTGGTTGCGAATTCTTTCAGCACCTTGGCTTTTTCTTCGACAGTGATCGACATCGGGGTCTCCTTTGGTTGAAGGGTGAAGGGCACGAGCCGGGATGTCGTCCAGCAAGGTCCTGTGGAGATACCTGCCGATTTCAGCGGCAGATGCGGGCGTATAGGAGATTCTCGGAAGTTTGGAAAGGGGGTATCGCCCGGTATGGCCGCGAGGCCGGGATCAGCCCGTGCTTTGTGGGATGAGCGTGATATGCGCGAGCGTCAGGGCAGCGTCGCTGGTGACGTTGGCAATGACCTCGCCGCCCAGCAGGACGCGGTGCAGGTTCTGCGCGTCGGAGTCTTCTTCGATGGTCACGTCGGGAACGGTACCGTCATCGTCGTAGAGCAAAACGAGATTGTCCTCGGCGGTGTTGAAATCGACGATCTGTCCCTGGTGATCGGCGTCCAGCCAATCGCGGAGAATGAAGCTGTCGGCGCCGTTGCCGCCGGTGGCGATATCGCCGGCGCCCAGCGTGATCTCGTCATCGCCAGAACCGCCGTTGAGGTAGTCCTGATCCTGCTCGGGCGCCGTGCCATCGGGCGCGACCCCGGTCAGCACGTCGTCGCCGGAACCGCCGAAGAGCGTGTCGGCCCCGGCGCCGCCATCGAGGGAATCGTTGCCGAGATAGCCGTGCAGCGCATCATCGCCTGCGTCGCCCATGAGCGTGTCGGCGCCTTCGCCGCCGACAAGGCTGTCGTCGCCGGCGCCGCCCGAGAGATGATCGTCGCCATCGTGGCCCATGACAATGTCCGATCCTGCGCCGCCTGCCAGTATGTCGTTCCCGGCCTCGCCATGAAGGGTGTCGTCGCCTGCCCCGCCATGAAGGGTGTCGTTACCGTCGCCGCCACGCGCGACGTCGTCGCCGTCCCCCGACGCGATCCGGTCGTCGCCATCGAGACTGTCGAGAAATTCACTGGCCTCGCCGCCGGACAGCGTGTCGGCATCGGCCGTGCCGCGGGCAATGCCGTAATCGTCGCCTTCGGGGTCGTCATCCTGCGCTTCGCTTTCGAAGCCGTCGTCGGTGGCGATATCGAGCAGCGAGCCTTGTGCATTGGAGTAGGCCGAGGCGTCGCTGTCATAGTCGGAGGTTTCATCGGACGCGTCGCCGGGCGTACCGATATCGTCACGGGCGTTGTTGGTGCCGAGGTCCTCGAAGCCCCACATCGCGGCGGTGCCAACGGCCACCATACCGATCAGACCTGCAAGAAACAGCATCGCGAACAATCCACCAGAAAACCCCTTATGAAAAAGCCAGATTCGAGGGCGGCTTTCAATTCAATCCGCCGGGCATGGTTAACGGCCTTGCGGGACAAGGCGGAGAGTTGATGGATATTGGTTACGTTTCCCTTAAGTTCGGCGCCGGGTCGGCATGGCTCAGGTCGCATGGCCGCGCGGGCGCACCTCGTATCCCGGTTCTTCGGGTTCGTCGTCGACCATTTCCGCCGGAAAGCCCGGCGCGGTGATGTCGAGGCCGGTCGCCTCTTCCAGGCGACGGATTATGTCGTCGGACTGCGCCCGCATCCCGTAGCGTCGGATACCGTCCTCGAAGATCGAGATCATCAGGGGCGAGATCTCAAGCGGGACGCCTGCACGGTCGGCGATGGCCTGAAAGAGGCCGATGTCCTTTTTCACGAGGTCCATCGTGAAGTTTATGTCGCGTGAGCCGTTGAGGATGACCTGGCTTTCGGTTTCATGCACGAAAGAGGTTCCGGAACTGATGGCGATGGCGTGATAGGTCGTGGCAAGGTCCATGCCCGCGGCTTTCATGGTTACCAGCGCCTCGCACAGGGTCAGAAGGTTGGCGGTGGCAAGGTAGTTGGTCATGACCTTGAGCACTGAGGCGCTACCAAGATCGCCGGTATGCAGGACGCGCCGGCCCATGGTTTTCAGGAGCGGCAGAATGCGTTCGAACGTGGTGCGGTCGCAGCCGGCGAAGATCGAGATATTGCCGGTGTCGGCGCGATGGCAGCCGCCCGAAACGGGACAGTCGGCGACCGTGCCGCCGGCGGCGCTGACCTGGGCCCCGAGACGCTTGACCTCGGCCTCGTCGGTGGTGGACATCTCCATCCAGGTCTTGCCGGGGCGGACATGGGGCAGCATCTGTTGCAGCACCGCGTCCGAGGCGGCGGGCGAGGGCAGGCAGGTGATGACGGCGTCGCAGTCCTGCATCACCTGCGCCGGGCTGTCGGCGGCCTGCGCGCGGCGCGCGGCGAACCCCGCCACGAGTTCTGGATTGAGGTCATGTACCGTGAGGTCGACGCCGTTGCGCAAGAGCGAGCCTGCGAGCTTGCCGCCGACATTGCCGAGCCCGATGAAGCCGGTTCTCATGGTTACACCCCTTCCCGTGTTTTTAGGATGGTGCGGGGTGGAAGAGGCGGGGTCTGCTCTGTCCGCGACAGGCGAGAGGCGTGGAGCGCCCTAAAGGCGGCGCAGGGTGTCGCCGTAGGTGAGCGTGGGCTCCAGGACGATGCGCGACGGCGCGCCCCGGCCGTCGACGTCGGCGGCGCGGGCCACGATCAGGTCGGCGGCGCGGCGGCCGATTTCCTGGCGGCAGGAGTCCATCGTTGCCAGTTCGCGTGGCAGGCCCTTGATCAGGTCGACGCCGTTGAAGCCCGCAAGGCCCATCTGGCCGGGAATGTCTATGCCCTGTTCGGTGAGGTAGAGCAGGCCGCCCGCGCCGATCAGGTCGTTGGAATAGTAGATGAAGTCGAGATCGGGGCTTCGGGCCAGCACGTCGCGGGTCATCTCTCGCCCCTTCTTGAGCGCCGAGCCGCCGGAGTAGAACTCGCGGTCCTCGATCTCGATCCCGGCCTTGGCGAGGGTTTCGGTGAACCCCTCGAAGCGTTTGCGGGCGCGGTGGTCGAGCGGCATCTTGGTGCCCAGGAAGGCGATGCGCCGATATCCGGCCTTGATGATCGCCTTGGCCATCTGCGACCCGGCGCGGCGGTGCGAGATGCCGACCACCGAGTCGATCGCGGTGCCGTCCACATCCATGATCTCGACCACCGGGATGCCGGAGGCACGCAGCATGGCGCGCGCCGCGTCGGAATGGTCCATGCCGGCGATGATCACGCCAGAGGGGCGCCAGGACAGCATTTCGTAGAGGACCTTTTCCTCTTTCTCGGGGCGGTAGCCGGTGACGCCGACCACGGGCTGCAGATCGGTCTCGTCGAGGGCCTCGGAGATGCCGGTCATGACCTCGGGGAAGACCATGTTGGACATCGAGGGAATGATGACCGCGACAAGGTTCACCCGCTGGCTGGCCAGTGCGCCGGCGATCTTGTTCGGCACGTAGCCCAGCGTCTTGGCGGCGGCGAGAACGCGCTTGCGGGTGCTGTCCGAAACGTCGCCGCGATTGCGCAGGACGCGGCTGACGGTCATTTCCGAAACGCCGGATGCCTCGGAGACGTCGCGCAGTGTCAGAGGGCGGGTATCGTGCTTGCTCAAGGGGATGATCCGGTCATGGTGTTCAGGCATTGATGTTACCGCAATCATGCTCGGCGGCGCAACTGGCCGCTTGGAGGCTGACAAGCGCCTCGGGAGCGGTTATGGAAGCGTTACGCGGCCCCGTGGCTCAACTGGATAGAGCAGCCCCCTCCTAAGGGGCAGGTTGCAGGTTCGAATCCTGCCGGGGTCGCCAGTCTTCCGTGTGCAACGTCAGAACTTCGACAGGCCGGGGCGCTTGCCGATGGTGATGTGGTTGATCTCCTCGTTGCGCAAGCCGAGGATCAGGGCCGGGATCATCAGGAACACCAGGCAGAAGATCGGCAGGCCGACAACGGTGATGACCTGTTGCAGGGCCGTCAGCCCGGCGTCGCCGGCGAGCACGATCAGCATCGCGGCCACCAGCCCTTCGGACACGCCCCAGAACACCCGTTGCCGGGTCGGCCCGGGTTCGGGCGAGCCGGTGCAGAGCATGTCGACCACCAGCGAGGCGGAGTCCGACGAGGTGGCGAAGAAGATCGCCACGACCACCACGGCGATGCCCTGTATGAGGTCGGCAAAGGGGAAGTTCTCGAAGAAGGCGAACATGGCGAGCGGCACGGACTCGGCCACCGCATCGCTGAGCGCGCCGGCCTGATCGCCCAGGGCGTCGCGCGCGGCGGCACCGATGCCGTCGATTTCCATCGCCTGCCAGCCGAAGATCGAGAACCAGATCAGGGTGAAGAGCGAGGGTGCCAGAAGGACCCCGAAGACGAATTCGCGGATCGTGCGCCCGCGCGAGATCCGGGCCACGAAGAGGCCGATGAAGGGTGACCACGTGACGGTCCATGCCCAGTAGAAGACGGTCCAGCCGCCCTGCCAGCCCCAGCCGTCGGAATTGGGACCGATATCGGCCATCATGTCGTTCCAGAACGCCAGGCGCGGCAGGTTGCCGAGGTAGAGCCCGACGGTTTCGACCATGCCGCGCAGCAGGAACAGCGTCGAGCCGCAGATCAGCACGAAGATCATCAGGCCCACGGCCATGCCGATATTGATGTTCGACAGCAGCTTCACGCCCTTGTCGAGCCCTGCGACGATGGAGACCACGGCCACGGCTGTCAGCACCGTGAGGATCGCGACCTTGAGCAAGACGCCGCTTTCCCAGCCGAACAGGGCCTCGAGCCCGGCGGCGATCTGGGACGAGCCGAGGCCGAGCGAGACCGCGACGCCGAAGAGCGTGCCGAGAACCGCGGCGATGTCGATGGCCTTGCCCCACGGGCCGTAGATCCGGTCCTTGAGCAGGGGGTAGAAGACCGAACTGACCCGCACGGGCAGGTCGTAGCGGTTGATGAAATAGGCGAACGCCAGCCCCGGCAGGGCGAAGATCGTCCAAGTGTGCAGGGCGAGGTGGTAGGTGGCGATGGAGATCGCGTCTTGCGCGGCCTCCTGGGAAAAGGGCTCGACCCCCGGTAATGGCGGGGTGGCGAAATGGCTCATGGGTTCGGCCACGCCCCAGAACATCAGCACCGTGCCGATGCCGCCGGCGAAGAGCATCGTGAACCACGAGAGGTTGGTGTAATCGGGGCGCGAATCCCGCGGACCGAGACGGATATGGCCATGACGGCTCATGGCGGTCCACACCAGGAAGCCGAGCCAGAGGTTCACCCCGAGAATGAAGAACCACCCCAGGTGAGAGACGATCCAGGCGCGTCCGGCAGCGAAGGCGTCGCCGATGGGCTCGGGCGCAATGACCAGTGCGAGGACGAAGACGATGGTGAAGATGGCGGATACGAAGAAAATTACCGGATCGGTTCTCAGGCCCAGCCGTTCAACCCACGTCTCCATATGTCTGTCCCCCTTGGACTTTTTTGTTTGATATTAAGGAGCCAAACGCAAAGGGGGTGGCGTGAGTTCCACAACTTTCGGTGGCGCGCGCGACGCGGCGTGCGCCTTGGGTCGGTGTCGGGGGTGTTCTTGCGAAGGTGAGGCGGGAGTCTTCGGCGGCGACAGCCTTTGGGCGAGGTGGTCAGATCACCCGGATGACGTTCTTGTCGATCGCCAGCATGTAGCCGCGCCGCGCGATGTTCTTGACCAGCAGTTCCGACACCATCTGGTTGCCCAGCGTGTCGCGCAGGCGCTTGATCCGGGTGGCGCCGGCGGCTTCTTCGCAATCGTCGGCGGAGCGGCCCGAGATCACCGCCTCGATCTCGGCCCCCGACAACACGTCATCGTCCATCCTCGCCTCGGCCAGAACCGCGAGGGTTTCCATTGCCGCGTCCGTGAGCTTGAAGCCCATGTTGTTGAGGTAGACGGCGTTTTCCTCGCGGCTGATGAGCAGAGAACTGACCTGGATGCCGGAATGTTCGATCTGGGCGAGGCGGCGGTTCATGCCGGCGAGCATCACCAGGAACACCAGCGCGGCCACGAGGAGGGCCGTGGCGAAGATCAGCAGAACGAGAATGAGCATGCGGTAGCTGCCCAGGGTCTCGGAAAAGGCGGTGCCGGAGAGGGCTAGGATTTCCAGGAGCTTGATCTCGGCGTCCGACGTGAGCGCGTCGTTCTCGGCGAAGATCTGCGCCACCTTGTCGTTGAAGGCGTTGGCGTCGGGCAGCGTGAGCACCAGAAGGATGGCGGCACCGACGAGGATGGTGACGATGGCCGCGACGCCGAACAGCACGATCCGGTTGCCGGAGCGGCGGGTGTCGGTGATGGAAGTGTCGAGATCCTGCACGTGCCGCCTTCCCCCTGACCTAGCCTTCGCGGACCGACAGGACCTTGAGCAAGGTCAGGCCCTGTCCGGCAAGGCGGGCGCCAAGCTGGGCGGTGGCGTTGGCGACGGTACAGGGCCCGCTGACCTGCGCGACCTCGTAGATGAGCTCGAACGGGGTGTCGCGCTTGGCCTTGTACTCGGCATAGCAGGCGGCCTGTGCGGCGCCGGTCGTGGCGGTGGCAAGGCCGAGCATCACGACGAGGGGAAGGGTTTTGCGTTTCATGGCGCCAAGATGCGCGTATCCCTGCCGCTATTCAATATCGGGTTGGCCGGAAACGGTCTTTTGCAGCGTGTTATCGGATAGCAGGTGGCCGTTATTGCCTGTCTCGGCGGGCTGGACCCATCCTTGACGCATCGCCTGACCCGGGCCGACACGGTGACGTCATGACCGGGGTGGGGACCGATCAAGGCTCAACGCAGAGAAAGGACCTGACATGACACATCGGACATTCATATCGCTGATCCTGGCGGCGGCACTTGCCGTGACGGGGATGACAGCCGCGCCGGCGCAGGCCGGTGACAAGGACGTCGCCAAATGGGTGGCGGGGGCGGTCGCCCTGGGGCTGATCGGTGCGGCGATTGCCGACCAGCGCCGCGACGACCGCGCAGTGACGCGCCATCAGGGCGGCCACGGGCCGCGGTTCAACAACGGGCATCGCCGCGGGCACGACCGGTACGACAATCGTGGGCACCGGCGCGGGCATGACGGCTATGGCAATCGCGGGCGTCACGGCGAGCGTTTTGCACTGCCGCAGCAGTGCCGCCGCGACGTGCGGGTCCGGGGCGGTGTGCTGCGCGGCTATGGGCGGCATTGTCTGCTGAACACCTATCCCCGGTTCAATGCGCTGCCGCATCGCTGCGCTGTGGAAACACGCGGGCACGGCCGGCGTGATGTCATCTATGGCAGCCAGTGCCTGGAGCGGTACGGGTTCAACGATCGCAGAAGCGACAAGTACCGCAAATAAGAGCGCGGATACCGGTCGAGCAGTGAGGGGAGGCGCGCGGCTCGAAGCATCCTCCGGGCGCCTCCCTTCTTTTCCTTCCATGAAAACGCGACTACTGAAGGGCCCATGAGCAGGACAGCGCATGGGCCCCATTTTCAGTTCGAGATCGACGCGTCGGCCGCGGGCGCCTTGCGCGTGGCCGGGGTGGACGAGGTCGGGCGGGGACCGCTGGCAGGGCCCGTGACGGCCGCGGCGGTGATCCTGGACCCGCAGCGCATTCCCGACGGGCTGAACGATTCCAAGACGCTGACGGCGAGGCGGCGATCGGCGCTGCACGATGCGATCCTCGAAGTGGCGGAAGTGTCGGTGGCCCATGCCAGTGTCGAGGAGATCGACGAGATCAACATCCTGCGGGCATCGCAACTGGCAATGACGCGAGCGCTGGCGGGGCTGTCGCGGCGGCCCTGCCTGGCGCTGGTGGATGGCAATCTTCTGCCCCGCGACATGCCCTGCGAGGGGCGCGCGATCGTCAGGGGCGACGCGGTTTGCCTGTCGATTTCGGCGGCCTCGATTATGGCAAAAGTGAGGCGCGACCGCATCATGTGGGATTTGGCGCAACAGTATCCGGGCTATGGTTGGGAGACCAACGCGGGGTATGGCTCGAAAAGCCACATGGCCGCTTTGCAAAATCTCGGGCCGACCCCACACCATAGACGTTCGTTCAAGCCGGTCCACAATATCTTGTATCAAGAAAAAAACCTAACCGACTGATTCAAAAAGAAATTGACCGCGAATCCGCTTTGACTCATCCTTGGCTTTAACGACCAGAGCGCACAACAAGGCGCCGGGACAGAGGCAGAAAAGATGACGACAAAGACCAAGAAGGGCGTGGAAACGCTCCCGTTGAATACTGTCCTTGGTGGCGATTGTATCGAGGTCATGAACGGCCTGCCGGAAGGCAGCGTCGACCTGATATTCGCCGACCCTCCATATAACCTGCAATTGCGCGGCGACCTGCACCGGCCGGACAACAGCCAGGTGGATGCGGTCGATGACGCGTGGGACCAGTTTGCCAGTTTCGAGGTCTATGACCGCTTCACCCGCGACTGGCTGAAAGCCGCGCGGCGGCTGCTGAAGCCCAATGGCGCGATCTGGGTGATCGGGTCCTATCACAACATCTTCCGCGTCGGTGCGGCGTTGCAGGACGCGGGTTTCTGGATCCTGAACGACGTGGTGTGGCGCAAGTCGAACCCGATGCCGAATTTCCGGGGCAAGCGCCTGACCAACGCGCATGAGACGTTGATCTGGGCGAGCCGGGACGAGGCGGCGAAATACACGTTCAACTACGAGGCGCTGAAGTCGCTGAACGAAGGTATCCAGATGCGCAGCGACTGGGTGCTTCCGCTTTGCACCGGGCACGAGCGGCTGAAGGATGACAAGGGCGACAAGGCACACCCGACGCAGAAGCCCGAGAGCCTGCTGCACCGGGTTCTGCTGGGCGCGACCAATCCCGGTGACGTGGTGCTGGACCCGTTTTTCGGCACCGGCACGACGGGCGCGGTCGCCAAGATGCTGGGACGCGAGTTCATCGGGATCGAGCGCGAAACGGCCTATCGCAAGGTGGCCGAGAAACGGCTGGCGTCGGTGCGCAAGTACGACCGCGAGGCGTTGCAGGTCAGCACCAGCAAGCGCGCCGAGCCGCGGGTGCCGTTCGGCCAGCTGATCGAGCGGGGCATGCTGCGGCCGGGCGAGGAGCTCTTGAGCATGAACGGACGTCACAGGGCCAAGCTGCGCGCAGATGGCACGCTGGTGGGCGATGACGTCAAAGGCTCGATTCACCAGGTCGGTGCCGCGCTGGAAGGCGCGCCCAGCTGCAACGGCTGGACCTACTGGTGCATCAAGCGCGACGGCAAGCCGGTGTCCATCGACGTGTTCCGGCAGCAGATCCGGGCCGAGATGGCCGACTGCGCCAACTAGAGTTTTTCCAAGAATTCAAGAACACCGCCGGTGCCTGTGGCCTGACACACGGCACTCACCTTGCCCCCGCCCCTGTTGGCGGGGGCTTTTTCGTGGCGGTTACATCAGGCGCATGAGACGGGTTATGTGGTGGGTGGTCACTGCACCTGGAGGTGTCAGTTCAGAGGCCATTGCGGACAAATGTGATCTATAGCTCCGAGCGCCATTGACGGGCCGCGGCGCGGCGATCCGACGGGGGTTCGGCAGCACTTTATTCAAGCCAGATCCGAAACAGGATTGAGTGATGCACCGAACTTCACCCAATCGCCGGGCCGTGGGGGCGGCCCGGCGATGGCGCGGGGCCTGCGGCCTGAATCCGCGCTGGGGCTGACGCCCAAACGTCTTTCATGTCCCGCAAAGGAGACCTTGAAAACCAGGCGCCCTGAGCGGAATCAGGATGCCGCCCGTTGCATAGCCGCGCCGCGGCATGCCATCGTTCGGAATGGTCTTTGTTCCGAGGCTCAGAGAAGCCCCTTCAGATAGGCCCCGTAATTGGTCTTCTTGAACAGCCGCGCGCGCCGGGCCAGGTCCTCGGCGTTGATCCAACCCTGCTCGTATGCGATCTCCTCGGGGCAGCCGACCTGCTGGCCCTGGCGTTCCGACAGGGTGCGCACGAAGTTGCCCGCATCGAGAAGCGAGCCGTGGGTTCCGGTATCGAGCCAGGCATAGCCACGGCCCATTTGCTGGACGGTCAGTTGCCCGTCGGCGAGGTACATGTCCAGAAGCGACGTGATTTCGAGCTCGCCGCGCTCGGACGGCTGAACCCTGGCGGCACGTTCGGGGGCGGTGCCGTCGAGGAAGTAGAGCCCGGTGACCGCGTAGTTCGACGGAGGTCTGGCGGGCTTTTCGATGATCGTCTTCACCGTGCCGTCGGGGGCAAAATCAACCACGCCATACCGCTCGGGGTCTGCGACGCGGTAGCCGAACACGGTGCCGCCGATTTCGATCGCGCTGGCCTCGGCCAGTTGTTGGGGCAGGCCGTGGCCGAAGAAGATATTGTCGCCCAGCACCATCGCCGACGGTGCGCCGGCGAGGAAATCCTCGGCCAAGATATAGGCCTGGGCCAGCCCGTCGGGCGAGGGTTGCTCGATATAGGTCAGGCTGAGGCCCCACTGGGCGCCATCCCCCAGCGTGCGGATGAACTGGGCCTGATCCTCGGGCGTGGTAATGACGGCAATCTCGCGGATGCCGGCCAGCATGAGCACCGAAAGCGGGTAGTAGATCATCGGTTTGTCATAGATCGGCAGAAGCTGTTTCGAGACGCCCATCGTGATCGGGTAGAGCCGCGTGCCGGAGCCGCCGGCCAGGATTATGCCTTTGCGTGTCATGCGCATCCCTCCGGGCAAGGGCCGGTCCCGCGGTCACGCAGGTGCGTTGTCAGATCAAGCATCTTGCGCCTCCTTCAGGGCCTTCAGAATGTCGTCGAGGCCGTCGCGCCAGTCGGGGCGGGACAGGCCGAATACGGTTTCGGTTCTGGTGCAATCCAGCCGCGAGTTCAATGGCCGGGCCGCGGGGGTCGGATAGTCCGCGGTGGGGATGTCCGTGACCGCGCAGCTCAGCCCGGCATTGTCGAAGATCGCACGGGCGAAATCGGCCCAGCTGACATCGGGCCCGCCCGAGAAGTGGAAGGTGCCCGACAGCGCCGGATCGCGGCGCAGCGCGTCACCGATACTCAGGCAGGCCGTCGCGATGTCGCGCGCGGGCGTCGGCCCGCCCACCTGATCGGCGACGATGGTCAGCGCGTCCCGCTCGGCCCCGAGGCGCAGCATTGTCTTGACGAAATTTGCCCCGTGCGCCGACACCACCCAGGAGGTGCGCAGGATGGCGTGGACGCCGCCGGCTGCCCGCACCGCCTCTTCGCCTGCCAGCTTGGTGCGGCCATAGGCGTTTTGCGGCGCGGTCGCGTCGGAGGGCGCCCAAGGGCGGGTGCCGGTGCCCTCGAACACGTAATCGGTGGAAATATGAACGAAGGGCACGCCCAGTTCCGCCGCCGCGCGCGCCATCGCGCCGGGGGCGTCGGCGTTGATGATGTGGGCCAGCGCCTCTTCCTCCTCGGCGCGGTCGACGGCGGTGTAGGCGGCGGCGTTGATCACAAGGTCGGGACGGTGCGCGGCGATTGCGGCAGCGCAGGCGGCGGGGTCGGTCAGGTCGGCGCTGTCGCGTCCCAGAAACGTGGCGTCGGGTGCCGAGCGACGCAGTTCGGTTGCCACCTGGCCCGAGCTGCCGAAAACGAGTGTGTTCATCCGTCGTGCTCCAATTGCGTTGACACGGCTGACGGGTCCCCGCGTCGATAGTTCCTGACGCGCGGTTCTGCCATACGGTTTGTCCCGGGGCCTATCGCACGCCCCCAGCGCCAAGACGTTGCCCGACGCCGTCGCGGGACTGCAATGCGCGCCACCATGCCTCGTTGTCCAGATACCACTGCACGGTCCGCTCCAGCCCTTCTTCGACGGTGACGGACGGACGCCAGCCCAGTTCCTGCCGGATGCGCGTGGGGTCGATGGCATAGCGGGCGTCATGGCCGGGGCGGTCGGTGACGAAGGTGATCTGATCGGCGTAGGAGCCGCTGCCCTTCGGGCGCTTCTCGTCGAGGATCGCGCAGAGAGACTGGACCAGTTCGAGGTTCGTGCGCTCGTTTTCGCCACCGATGTTGTAACTTTCGCCAACGGCGCCCTTCGCCAGAACGGTCAGCAGGGCGTCGGCGTGATCCTCGACATAAAGCCAGTCGCGCACGTTGGAGCCGTCGCCGTAGATCGGCAGCGGTTTGCCCGCCAAAGCGTTGAGGATGATCACCGGGATCAGCTTTTCCGGGAAATGGTAGGGGCCGTAATTGTTGGAACAGTTGGTGAGCACCACCGGCAAGCCATAGGTTTCGTGCCAGGCGCGCACCAGGTGGTCCGAGGCCGCCTTGGAGGCCGAGTAGGGCGAGCGCGGATCGTAGGGCGTGGTTTCGGTGAACATGCCGGTCAGGCCCAGCGAGCCGAAGACCTCGTCGGTCGAGATGTGATGGAACCGGAAGGTCTCAAGGCGGCCCCGGGCCTCCCAATAGTCGCGAGACGCTTCGAGCAGGGTGTAGGTGCCCATGACATTGGTGTCGATGAACGCTCCGGGCCCGTCGATCGAGCGGTCGACATGGGATTCCGCGGCCAGGTGCATGATTGCGTCGGGCTGGTGTTCGGCCAGGGCGGCATCGAGCGCGGGCCGGTCGCGGATGTCTGCCTGGACGAAACTGTATCCGGGATCGGAGGCCACGGGCGCCACGTTGTCCAGGCAGGCGGCATAGGTCAGGGCGTCGAGGTTCACCACCGCGTGGCCGCGCGCGATGGCCAGCCGCACCACAGCCGATCCTATGAACCCGGCGCCGCCGGTTACGAGCAGCTTCATGGTTCACCCGTCCAGACGAAGGGGCTGTCGAACTCGGCCAGGCGCGGCGCGGCCGCGTCCTTTTCCGACAGGACCGCGTCGCCGGAAAGGTTCCAGTCGATGCCGATATCAGGGTCATCGAAGAACACCGCGCCATCGCATTCGGGCGCATAGTAATCGCTGCATTTGTAGACGATTTCGGTGGCGGGCTCACGCGTGGCGAACCCGTGCAGGAAGCCTTCGGGGATCAGAAGCTGCAGGCCGTTCTCGAAGCTGAGGTCGTAGCCCAGCCATTGCCCGTAGGTGGGGCTGCCTTTGCGGATGTCGACGACCACATCAAACAGGCGCCCGCGCCCGCAGCGCACCAGTTTGGCCTGGGCGTGGGGGGGCGACTGGAAATGCAGGCCGCGCACCGTGTCGGTTTGCGCCGACAGCGAGTGATTGTCCTGAACGAAGTCGATTTCGATTCCATGGGCCGCCAGCGTCTTGCGACTCCAGCTTTCACTGAAGAAGCCCCGCGCGTCGCCGAAGCGGGCCGGCTCGAGCAGCAATACGCCCGGCAAGGCAGTTTCTTTGATGTTCACAGGCGCGCCTCCGCTTGAAATCGCTCCGGTAGTATCAGCCGATCCGGATGTTGTCACGACGCGACGATTGCACCTTTGCAGAGGTAAAGATTGCCGGTACGGGCCTATGACCGCGCATATACGTCCTCGTAACGGATGATGTCATCTTCGCCCAGGTAGCTGCCGGTCTGAACCTCGATCAGGACCATGGGCACCTTGCCCGGATTTTCCATCCGGTGGACCGCGCCAAGCGGGATGTAGACCGACTGGTTCTCCGTGATCAGCTCTTCCTTGCCGTCGATTGTCACCTTGGCTGTGCCCTGAACCACGATCCAGTGTTCGGAGCGGTGGTTGTGGCTTTGCAGGCTGAGCGCAGCGCCGGGATGCACGTGGATGCGCTTGACTTGGAAGCGTTCGCCACGCGCGAGGCTTTCGAACCAGCCCCAGGGACGGTGGTCCTTGGGATACTCCGTTGCTTGCGCAGCGGACTTTTTCTTCAGCGCGTCGACGGCTTTTTTCACACTTTGGGCCTGCGAGGCGTGTGCCACCAGCACGGCATCGGGCATGGCGACGGCCACGATGTCCTTGAGCCCGATGCCCACCAGTTCGAGCCGGTCGGATTCAGAACGCAGAAGCGTGTTTTCGCACTCCAGCGCCGTGGCGGGGCCACTGGTGGCGACGCCTTTTTCATCCTGCTGGCTTTCGCGCCATATCGCGTCCCAGCCGCCAAGGTCGGACCAGCCGTGTGACAGCGGTACCACCGAAAGGTTCTTCGAGCGTTCCATCACAGCGAAGTCGATCGAGATGTCCTCGGCCCGCGCCCAAGGCTCGGGCGCGAGGCGAAGGAAGCCAAGGTCGGGCTGTGCGCCCTCCAGCGCCGCGCGAACGGGTTCCACGAGATTCGGCGCACTGGCATCGAAGGCTGCCAGGATATCGCTGGCGCGGAACAGGAAGATCCCGCCGTTCCACAGGTGACGTCCATCGGCCACCATCTCTGCTGCCCGCGCGGCGTCAGGTTTCTCGACGAACCGCGACAGGGCCACGGGGTTGGCGCCGTCCGGCTCTGCGGCAAGCTGGAGATAGCCGTAGCCGGTTTCGGCATAGCTGGGGGTGATGCCGAACGTGACCAGATCGCCCTTGAGCGCGGCAGGCACGCCGGCTTGCACTGTGGCGCGAAACGCCTCCGCGTCGTTGACCGCGTGATCGCACGGCGCGACGAGCATCAGGGCGTCCGAGTCCTGTTTCGACAGGTAAAGCGCGGCGGCAAGGATGGCCGGGGCGGTGTTGCGCCCCTCGGGTTCCAGCATGATCGTGCCGGGATCTATGCCGACGTCGTGCAACTGCTCTGCGACAATGAAGCGGAAATCGGATGCGGTGATCACGAGGGGCGCGGCGTAATCCTGGCCCGACAGACGCTGCGCCGTCCGCTGAAAGAGCGTGCCCTGGTCCCAGACCGGCGCAAACTGTTTCGGGTAGGATTTTCGGCTGAGCGGCCAAAGCCGTGTCCCTGAGCCGCCGCACAGAAGCACTGGTGTGATCATGTCGCCCTACCTTATTTTCACTATTAAGGAACGTTCAGTCGAGACCGAAAGCTTGCCGATCCACTTTTACAGCGCAAGACGTGACACTTACAGTCCGCGTTTTCGCTATTTTCTGTTTCCGTCGCGGCTGTTTCGCGCGGATCGGGGCGCCGCGCCGGGTTGACTTTTGAGAATGACTTGCATAATCATTTTAAACGCCTCAAGGAGAGTCCTGACATCATGCAATTGTCTCGCCGAAATCTGTTGATCACCTCCCTGTCTGCCGCTGCTCTGGCCGGGACGCCGCTGCGGGCGCAAGGCGCGGCTTTGTCAGTGGTTGCAACGACCGGGATGATCGCCGACGCCGCGCGGCGCGTCGGAGGGGACCTCGTAGAGGTCACGGCGCTGATGGGCCCGGGTATCGATCCGCATTCCTATCGCCAGACCCGAACCGACATCCAGGCCGCTCTGCGCGCCGACGTGGTTCTATGGCACGGGTTATACCTCGAGGCGCAGATGGAAGAGTTCCTGCTGAAGCTGGGCGAACGCGGGACTGCGGTGCCGGTAGGCGAAAGCGTGCCGCGGGACCGGCGGATCGCGCATGAGGATTACGACGACAAGTTCGACCCACATGTCTGGATGGTGCCCGAACTTTGGGCCTACGTGGTCAATGGCGTTCGTGACGCGTTGAGCGACGCCGCGCCAGATCACGCCGATCAATTCGCGGCCAACGCAGCCGCCTATCTGAAGGAACTGGACGCGCTGGCGTCCTATGCGCACCGCGTGCTGGAGACGGTGCCGTCTTCCGCCCGCGTCCTGTTGAGCGCGCATGACGCCTTTGGCTATTTCGGCGAGGCCTATGATTTCGAAGTCGTCGGGATTCAGGGCATCTCCACGGAGTCGGAGGCCGGGCTGAACCGGATCAGGACATTGGCCGATATGCTGGTGGAACGCGGCATCGGGGCGGTGTTTGTCGAAACCTCCGTCAGCGACCGCAACATTCGCGCCTTGATCGAAGGGGCGGCGGCGCAGGGCCACGAGGTGAAGATCGGTGGCGAGCTCTTTTCCGACGCGATGGGTGCGCCGGGCACGTATACCGGCACCTATATCGGTATGATCGACCACAATGTCTCGACGATCGCCCAGGCGCTGGGTGGCAAGGTGCCCGACCGCGGCATGCAGGGCAAGCTGGTGGAAGGGAGCTGAGGCGGTGACGGTGAAGGTGGTAACGACCGAGACCGAGCGCGAGGATCGCGATGCGCTGGCGGCGAGCCCGCTCGCGGTGCGCGGCCTGACCGTATCCTACGGGGAAAAGCCTGCGGTGTTTTCCCTGGATGCGACGTTTCAGCAAGGCGCGATGACGGCCATCATCGGGCCGAACGGCGCGGGCAAGTCGACGATGCTGAAGGCCGCGCTGGGGATCGTCAAGCCGGTCTCCGGGCGGGTCACGGCGTGGGGTGAGGCTCTCGAAAAGATGCGGGCCCGGATCGCCTATGTGCCGCAACGGGCCAGCGTGGACTGGGATTTCCCCGCGCGGGTTCTGGACGTTGTGCTGATGGGCCAATACCGAGACCTCGGCCTGTTGGGGCGGATAAAAACCAAGCACATGCAAGCCGCGCTGCACTGTCTCGAGCGCGTGGGCATGGACGGCTTTGCGGACAGGCAGATCGGGCAATTGTCCGGCGGCCAGCAACAGCGGGTGTTCCTGGCGCGGGCCCTGGCGCAGGATGCGGACCTTTATCTTCTGGACGAACCTTTCGCGGGGGTCGATGCCGCGACCGAGACGGCGATAATCTCTGTGCTGAAGGACCTGCGCGGGCTGGGCAAGACGGTGGTTGCGGTGCATCACGACCTGTCGACGGTCGCCGAGTATTTCGACCGCGTTTTCGTCATCAGCACCAGCAAGATTGCCGAAGGGTCGGTGGCCGATGCCTTTACCCGCGCCAACCTTCAGGAGGCGTATGGCGGACGGTTGGCCACGGCCCAGATGGGCGCCCTGGGATAATCCGCGATGGTTTGGGACGCACTGACGCTGCAACTTGGATACAACGCCACGCTCGTGACGCTTGGTGCCGCCTTGCTTGGCATGGCGGCCGGCGCCACGGGCACGTTTCTGTTCCTGGGGAAAAGGGCGCTGGTCAGTGATGCGATCAGCCATGCGACCCTTCCGGGGGTCGCGCTTGCCTTCATCGCGATGGTGGCACTGGGCGGAGACGGCAGGGCGCTGCCGGGCCTTCTGGCGGGATCGGCCCTGTCGGCAGCGGTCGGGCTGTTGTGCGTCAGCGCTCTGACCAACAGGACGCGACTGTCGGAAGATGCGGCGATTGGCGCCGTTCTGTCGGTTTTCTTCGGGTTCGGTATCGTTCTTCTGACGGTGATCCAGTCGATGAGTTCCGGGCGGCAGGCGGGGTTGGAGAGCTTTCTGCTGGGCTCGACGGCAGGAATGTTGCGGCAGGACGCGGTGGTGATCGCGTCCGGCGGAGCGATCGTGCTGTTACTGGTTGCCGCGCTCCGGCGGCCCATGACGATGGTTGCGTTCGACCGTGTGTTCGCGGCGAGCCTCGGGGTCAATGTTCCGCGGGTCGAGCTGGCAATGATGGGCCTGGCGCTGGCGATCACCGTCGTGGGCCTGAAGGTCGTGGGATTGATCCTGATCGTCGCGCTGCTGATCATTCCGGCGGTCGCGGCACGGTTCTGGACCGACCGGGTCGGACGGGTCGTGATCCTGGCCGGCGTGATCGGCGGGTTGTCCGGTTACGCGGGCGCGGCATTTTCGGCCACGGCGCCGGCACTGCCCACGGGACCGATCATCGTCCTGGTGTCCTTCGCGCTGTTCACCCTGTCCCTGTTCGCGGCGCCCAATCGCGGCGTTCTTGCCGCGGTTCTGAAACATCAGCGGTTCCGGGCGCGGGTCCATGAGCGGCAGGGGTTGCTGGCCCTGGCGCAGGGGCAACCGATCTACGAGGGCCTGACGCTGCGCCTGATGCAGCGCCGTGGGCTGATCCGGGCGGATGGCGTGGCGACCGAACTGGGACAGTCGCAGGCGGCACAGGCCCTGCGCGACGAGCGGCGCTGGCAGGTGTTGCGCTCGAACCCGGCCTATGAGGAAGCGGCGGCAAGCTATGACGGGCTGACACCGCTGGACGATGTCCTGACGCCGGATCAGCTGGGTGCGCTGGATCGCGAGTTGCGGCCGAAGGGAGTGTCGTGATGGGCGAGGAATTCGTTGTTCTGTCCCTGGCGCCGATGCTGATCGGCATCTTTGCCGCCGTGGCCTGCGCGATACCCGGCAATTTCCTGTTGCTGCGGCGACAGGCGCTGATCGGCGATGCGATCAGTCACGTGGTTCTGCCCGGGATCGTGGTGGCCTTCCTGGTGACGGGCGCGGTCTCGGCCTGGCCCATGATGCTGGGCGCGGGCGGCGCATCGCTTGTGGCTGTCGGCCTGATCGAGGCGATCAGGCGGCTGGGCGGGATCGAGCCGGGCGCGGCGATGGGTGTGGTGTTTACAGCGATGTTCGCAGGCGGTGTCCTGTTGCTGGAACAGTCGGACACCTCTTCGGTACATCTTGATGTCGAACACGCGCTTTACGGCAATCTTGAAAGCCTGATCTGGCTGGACGCGCAGGGTTGGGCGTCGCTTTGGGACATCGGGGCCTTGCGGGGCCTTCCGCCCGAGTTGCCCCGGATGGCCCTGACCCTGGTGCTGGTGATCGCGCTGACATGGGTGTTCTGGCGACCGCTGAAACTGTCGACCTTCGACGAAGGGTTTGCCCGCACGATGGGCCTGCCCGTCAGCCTGATCGGACTGGGACTGGTCGTGGTGGCGGCCATCGCGGCGGTGGCGGCGTTCGACGCGGTAGGCTCGATCATCGTGATCGCCATGTTCATCTGCCCGCCGGCGGCCGCACGGATGGTCACCAACGGCCTTGAGGCGCAGGTGGCATGGTCGATCGGTTTCGCCGTGGTCTCGGCGGTGTTGGGCTACGTGCTGGCAGGCTACGGTCCGCTCTGGTTGGGATACGACGACGCGGTCAGCGCGGCAGGCATGATCGCGACAGTTTCGGGGGCCATCCTGGGGCTGGCCGCCACGTTCGGCCCGTGCCGCCACCGGAGCGGCGCCAGTGCGGTGACATCTTAGCTGTCTGTCAGTCCCAGCGCGCGGCCCAACGCCGCAATCCCGGATGCGACGAGATCGCCGGGTGCCAGCGCTGCGGCAGGCACGCCTTGTGCGGCAAGCGCGGTCATGTGCGGCGCAGGTTCGGCAGAGATCACCAACACTTCCTGTCCGAGCCAATAGGGTCGGGTGGCGGCCAGTTCCGCGCCCAGAAGATGACCTGTCAGCGCCACGCGGTCGCCCGAGATTTCCGCCTGACGCAAATGCGCGGCAAGGCGCTCTGGCCGGCTCAGCGTGTCTGCCAGTGCATCGGGATCGGCTGTTGCGGCACCGCCGAGCGCGGTCACGAGGCGTGGGGTGAGAACTGTCTGGACGCTGACCGCTTCGCCGGCGCTGATGTGGATCCAGTGTGTCACGTCGGATTGAGTGGCGCATATCACGCCGTCCCAATGCACGCGACTTGCCAGCGCACCGGCGATCCACAGACGCACGCTGGCGCTGATGATGTCGGGCGGGTTGGCCTGTTCGAGCGCGCGCAGGGTATCGCCAGTCTTCGGCAGGATGCCGGTGGGCAACCGATCGGGTGCTCCATCCCCCAACCGCACCAGACGCGGTGCGTCGCCGAGCTCTGCCAGCACCGCATCCTCGGAGGATCCGGTGGCATGTCTCAGGATGCTGTCGCCTTTGACAAGGTATCCGGACTGGCCGGCGTTATCGGGAACGAGTGCAATCCAGCGGGTCATCGCGCCTGCATCTGGCGCACCAGCGGGGCCACGTCGTATCCCGCCTTGGCGGCGCGGTCGATGATTTCGCTGTCGTCGCGACGGCCGTGTTCGACCGCGGCCCAAAGCATGGTGCAGCGCGTCCCGCTGCGGCAATAGGCCAGGATGGGCTTGGGCAGATCCTTGAGCGCCGCGTCGAATTCGGCCAGCGCTTCGGGTGTGATCATGCCGGAGATTATCGGAATGCTGCGGATTTCCAGGCCCTCGGCCTTCGCCGCCTGCTCGATTGCCTCGAACTCGGGCTGGCCGAATTCTTCGCCATCGGGACGGTTGCACAGGATGGATTGGAACCCCGCGCCGGCGATCTCCTTGATGTGGGCCGCGTCGATCTGTGGCGAGACCGCGAATTCCTTGGTCAGGGGGCGAATGTCCATGGCTTGGCTCCTGTTCCGATGGGCCCATATGGGCGCAAACGGGGGCGGATTTCAATGCTGGCCTTGGATGTTTGCGGCCTGTCGGCACGCAGGCCCGATCCGTGCTATAGTCCGAGTCTCACGGTTATTGACCGCACTGAATGGGAGGATCGACCAACATGACGGACAAGGACGCCTACACCAAGAAGCTAGAGGCCCAGATGAAGGAATGGCAGGCCAATATCGACAAGCTGCGGGCGCAGGCCGAGAAGGCGCAGGCCGATTCCCAGATCGAGTACGAGCGACAACTCAAGGATCTGCGCAGCCGCCGCGATGAACTTCAGGAAAAGTTGAGCGAGTTGCAGAAGAACCAGTCCGCGGCCTGGAACGACATCAAGGCCGGGGCGGACAAGGCGTGGGACGACATGTCCAAGGCGATGCAGGATGCGTGGAAGCGGTTCGGCTGAACTGTCGCGGCACGCTTTGCGGCCCGGCGCCGATGGTTCCGGACCGTCGGCATGCCCGGGTCAGTCGTAGCGCAGATCGGTCGCCTTGCCGCGAAAAACCACGTAGGACAGGACGGTGTATCCGATGATCATCGGCAGTACGAGGAGCGTGCCGACCAGGATGATCATCAGGCTTTCCGGCGCGCTGGCCGACTCGTAGAGGGTCAGCCGCTCGGGCACGACGTAGGGATAGAACGAATACGCCATGCCGACGAAGCCGAGCGTGAAAAGCGCAATCGTGAGGCTGAATGGCAGGAACGAAAGCGCGTCGTTTTCCCTGGGAAGTGTTCTGAGGACCCACCACAGCGCCAGGAGCAGTCCCGCGGAAACAAGTGGCAACGGCGCAAGCAGGTAAAGCTCGGGGAAAGAGAACCATTTTTCGAAGATGCGGGCGCTGACATAGGGCGAGCCCAGCGACACCGCCCCGAGCCCGAGCACGACACCCCAGATCCCGCGTCGGGCCCAGTGGATCGCCTTGACCTGAAGGTCGCCTTCGGCCTTGAGGATCATCCACGTGGCCCCGATGAAGGAATAGGCGACCGTCAGAAAAACCGCGGTCGTCGCGGCGAAGATTAGGGTAAACGGGCTGATCACAAGGCCCATGACGTAAAGGCCCAGCATGAAGCCCTGCGACAGCGAGGCCATGAGGCTGCCCCAGAAGAATGACAGATCCCAGAGCCGTTTGCGCCGGGCCGGCGCCTTGGCGCGAAACTCGAACGCCACACCGCGCAGGATAAGCCCCACCAGCATCGCGGCGACCGGCAGGTAGAGCGCCGTCAGGATGACCCCGTGGGCGGTGGGGAACGCGACCAGCAGGATTCCGATGGCCAGGACCAGCCAGGTTTCATTGGCGTCCCAGAACGGCCCGATCGAGGCCACCATCCTGTCCTTCTCGGTGTCCGAGGCAAAGGGGAACAACACGCCGAGGCCCAGGTCGAAGCCGTCCAGGCAGACATATACCAGGATAGAAAGCCCCATGAGGCCTGCGAAGGTGAAGGGCAGCCAGGTTGCCGGGTCTCCGAAAGCGTCCATGGGGGCTACTCCGCCGGGGTCGGGTTCATGCCGGGCACGTCGGGCCGGCCGCGTTTCTTCGCATATTGGCCGTTCCGGGCGAGGTAGAACAACACGCCGATATAAGCGACCAGAAGCGCGACATAGACCGTCAGGTAGACCGCCAGCGTCGTGGCGACCATCGGGCTTGGGACATCCGCCACCGCCTGCTCGGTCGTCATGACGCCCGTCACCAGCCAGGGCTGCCGGCCGATCTCGGTCGTGTACCAGCCTGCGAGGGTTGCAATCCAGCCGGAGAAGGTCATCGGGACCAGCGCCCAGAGAAGCGGTTTCGGCAGTCCGTCGGGACCGCGACGTCGGTAGATCATAAAGGCGGCCGCGGACCAGCTGAGGACCAGCATCGCCAGGCCGGTGCCGACCATAACGCGGAAGGCGTAGAAGACGGGCGCGACAGGCGGGTGGGTTTTCCCGCCGTCGTCGGTGACGAACTCATCGAGACCGGGAACGACGCCATCCGCGTGATGCGTCAGGATAAGAGAGGCAAGGTTCGGGATGGCGATCTCGTAGTGGTTCTCGCGCGCCATCTCGTCGGGGATGGCGAACAGCACGAGAGGGACGTTCGGCCCGGTCTCCCAGTTGGCCTCCATCGCGGCCACTTTGGCGGGCTGGTGTTCAAGCGTATTGAGGCCGTGAAAGTCGCCGGCAAGGATTTGCAAGGGGATGAGCATCGCACCCAGCCCGATCCCTGTCACCATGGCGGTGCGCACATCCTTGGCCCGGTCGCCGCGCAGCCAGCGATAGGCGGAGATACCGGCCAGCAGAAAGGCGACCGTCAATCCCGAGGCTAGAAGCATGTGCACGACGCGATAGGGCATCGACGGGTTGAAGATGATCGCCCACCAGTCGGTTGCATGGGCCACGCCATCTCGAAGCTCGAAACCGGCGGGGGTGTGCATCCAGCTTGACAGAACCAGGATCCAGAAGGCCGACATCGTGGTGCCGAAGGCCACGAGGAACGTTGCCAGCGTGTGCAACCATCCGGGCACGCGCGACATGCCGAAGAGCATGATGCCCAGGAACACCGCCTCGAGGAAGAAGGCGGTCATCACTTCGTAGGCCAGAAGAGGTCCGGCGATGTTGCCCACGGTTTCCATGAAACCGGGCCAGTTGGTGCCGAACTGGAAGGACATCGTGATGCCCGACACGACGCCCAGACCGAAGCTGAGGGCGAAGACCTTGACCCAGAAGCGATAGGCGTCCATCCAGCGGTCTTCCCCGCTGCGCGTATACCTGAGCTTGAAGTACAGCAGCACCCATCCCAAGGCGATCGTGATCGTGGGGAACAGGATGTGGAAGGAAATGTTTGCGCCGAACTGGATGCGCGAAAGTATGAGTGTGTCCATTGTCCTCGCGTTGCCTACATGCTTGCAGGCCGCCCTGTCTGTCTCGTCACAGAGCTAGGGTAAAAACCGCGGATTTCCGCTGGTTGCGACCAGAGGGCGCGGCAGGCGACGGAACCGGCGCGAATTGCGCCGGCAAGGCGGCAGGTGCAGCTTGCGACAGGCGGTGGCCTGTAACCTTGGGTCAGGCGGCCGCAAAGCCCGTGTCCAACGCGGAAAGAACCTGGTCGATTTCGGCTTCCGTGATGATCAGGGGCGGCGACATCAGCAGGTTGTTTCCGCCGATCCGCACCATCGCGCCTGCCTCGTACGTGGCCTTGTGAACCTTCTTGACGGTCGCCGGGTCCATCGGCGTTTTCGCGGACCTGTCGCTGACCAGTTCGATCCCGGTCATCAGGCCGTGGCCGCCGCGGACATCGCCGATGATGTCGTATTTCTCCATCAGGCGCTGCACGCCCTCGAAGAGCTGTGTGCCGCGCGCTGCGGCGTTCGTCTTGGTGTCCAGCCGCATCGTCTCGGACAGGCAGGCCACAACGGCGGCGGCGCCCACGGGATGGGCAGAATAGGTATAGCCGGTCCAGATCGCCCCACTGGCGTCGGCGGTCTCGAACACGTCCGCGACCTTGTCGCTCAGCAACACGCCGCCCACGGGGAAATAGGCGCTGGTGATACCCTTGGCGACGGTCATCATGTCGGGCTTCACGCCCCAGTGCCGGGCGCCCGACCAGTCGCCGGTGCGCCCGAAGCCGCAGATCACCTCGTCGGAAATCAGCAGGATGCCATAGCGGTCGCAGATCTCGCGCATGTGCTTCATGAAGCTGGCGTCGGGCACGATGACGCCGCCCGCGCCCTGGATCGGCTCCATGATGAAGGCGGCGATTGTGCTGGGGTCCTGGAACTCGATCTCGTCCACCATGGCCGCAGCGATGTTCTCGGCCAGCTTGGCCGGGTCGGTCTCATGGTACGGGTTGCGATAGGTGTAGGGGCTGGGCAGGTGGAAACAGCCGGGCAGGAGCGGCTCGTAGGTGATGCGGAAGCGGTTGTTGCCGTTGACCGACGCGCCGCCCCAATGGGTGCCGTGATAGCCCTTTTTCAGCGACAGGAACTTGGTGCGCGTGGGTTCACCACGCAGGCGGTGGTACTGACGGGCCATGCGCAGGGCCGTGTCGACCGCGTCGGACCCGCCGGAGGTGAAGAAGACGCGGGCCATGCCGTCCTCGGCGAAGAATTCATGCACGGCATAGGAGGCCTCGATCGCGGGCGGGTTCGAGGTGCCGGCGAAGGCCGAGTAATAGGGCAATTGCCACAGCTGATCGGAAATGGCCCGCTTGATGGCGTCGTTGGAATAGCCAAGGTTCGTACACCACAGCCCGCCCACGGCATCCACCACGCGGTGCCCGTCGATATCGGTGATCTCGACGCCCTCGGCGCTCTTGATGATGGTGGGCGCGTTCTGTTGCTGCTCGCCGGGATGGCCCATGGGATGCCACAGGTGGCGTGCGTTCATCTCGCGCAGGAAATTTTCGTCTTTCATGGGAGCCCCCGTCACTGAGTCGCGGATTTGATCAAACGTGGCACCACGGCGGGGTTCTGTCCAGTGACCCCAAAGGGGGAGGTGCGCAAAAGAAAGGGGGCCGTTGGTTCGGCCCCTCATTCCCTCCTGCCGCGTTGTAGGATCACCGCGCCGGGTGTGTTTTTTCCCGTCCGGTCGTGGTGTGCCGCGATATGTCGATCGCGACGAATTCGCCTGATGATGAAGGGGGAGTGCCGCGATGCGTGACCAAGGCGGTATCGCCTGACCACATGGTCGCGGGCCGGATCATGCCGGTTCCGCCGCGTGGGTGCGCGGTGCCGTTATGAAAATGTGCCCCAGTGCCGTCCGCAACACGGCGTCCCCCGATACCGGCACGGCTCACGTCCCTGTCACCGTGCGTTGGAATGCAGTTTCACAAGGTATAGGCGAAGCGATTCGTTTCGGTCAATTGCCGGTGATTCGTTTTTGCCCCGGTTTCGGCTAAGCCGTGGGCGCGACTCGAAAAAAAGTTTCGAGCTTCGGGACGTTGCCGAGGCGCGCGCGACGCTCTTGGAGCGCTCAGGTGTCGAGCCAGACGGTCTCGAACTGCATCTCCCTCGCCTGGTGCACATGGTCGTTCTTCACATGCTTTGAGAAATGCTTGGTCTGATTGCGCCAGAACGGCTGGACGATCACGCCGCTGTCGCGCAGGCGGGTCTGCAGAATGGCGGAGTATTCGCGCCGTTTCTGCGCGTCGAAGACCCCGAGCGCCTGGTCGAGGATGGCGTCGAATTCCGGGTCGGAATGCGCGGTCTCGTTCCACGCCGCGCCCGATCTGTACGCGAGCGCCAGAACCTGTACGCCCAGCGGACGGGCGGCCCAGTTGGTGGTCGAGAACGGGTACCTCGTCCAGTCGTTCCAGAAGGACGACAAGGGGACCACGGTACGTTTGATGTTGAAGCCCGCCTCGGACAGCATCGCGCCGATGGCGTCGGCGGTCGCGGTGCGCCAGTCGCCGTCGACCGAGATGAGCTCCAGTTCGGTGTCGCCGTGCCCGGCGGCGCGAGCCATCTCGATGGCCGCGGCGGGATCGGTCGCCTTCGCGGGGATCGCGGCATACTCGGGATGAAACGGCGCCACGTGATGGTTCTGGGCGGCGAGACCATCGCCGTCGATGCCCAGTTGCAGGACAAGGTCGTTGTCCACGGCCAGCTGGACCGCGTTGCGCAAGTCCTTCGAGGTGTAGGGCGCGGTATCCATGCGCATCCGGGCCACGATGGTGGCGGCCGTGGGCATACTGCTTTTGACGAGGCCGAGATCGTCCAGCGCAGTGGCGATATCCTCTGTAGTCTCGTCGTTGACGTCGATCCGGCCCGCATCGAAGGCCGCGACGATGGCCGCGCTGTCGGTGCCGAGGTCGATGAACCGGATACCGTCGAGATAGGCCTCGCCGCCCCACCATGCACCGTTTTCGCGGCGCTTCACCTCGGCCCCCGCGCCGGGATCGAGCGAGACCAGTTGGAACGGGCCCGTGCCGATGGGGCTTTGGGCCAGGTCGCTTTCGTCACCGTGGCTGCGGTGCACGATCAGGGCGGGATAGTCCGCCATGCCGGCAATCAGCGAGATGTCGGGGCGGGGCAGGGTCAGCCTTATGGTGTGGTCGTCGAGCTGCGCCATGACGCCATCGGCAAGCCGGCCCGTGTCGGTGTCGATCAGCGCGGCCATGGGGGCCGCCATCGCGTTGCCCTCGACCGACGTGTCGCACCATCGCGTGATGTTGTGAACGACGTCCTCGGCGGTGAAATCGTCGCCGTTGTTCCAGGTCGCGCCCCGGCGCAGATGGAGCGTGTAGGTGCGCGCGTCGTCGGACACGTCCCAGCTCTTCAGCAGGAGACCGGAGAAACCGTAGTCGGTATTCCAGCGCACCAGCGGCTCGCAGAACTGGCGGGCGAGATTGCCTTTCTCGGTCCAGTCGAACTTGCGCGGGTCGGTGATGTCGAGCACCCGCATCGCCACGCGCAGAACGCCGCCTTTGCGCCCCTCGTCCTGCCGTGCCAGCGCGGGGCGCGCTGCACCCAGCAGGCCATGGGCGGTTGCGGCACTAGCCCCGAGCGTCGAGCCAAGCGCGATGAATTCGCGGCGGTCCATCAGGCCGGCGCGGGTGTCGCGGGCCAACTGGCGCAGGCGGCACTGTCGGGTCTTGCCCGTCATGGGGGCGTTCCTTGGTCTGCTGGGCGGGCGGCTTCAATGGCCTGCCCCACTATGAGGCGCCATGGCGGATTGTAAATCGGCGACGCGCCCCGGGGACGCTGTGCCATGCGCCGCGAATTCGCTTGAGACGGCAAGGGCGCACGGGTAGATCAGGCGCCAAAGGAGGAGCCGCATGAGCCTCAATACGTTCGGACATCTGTTTCGCGTCACCACCTGGGGCGAAAGTCACGGGCCCGCCCTCGGCGCGACCGTGGATGGTTGCCCGCCGGGCATCGCCGTGGACGAGGCGTTTCTGCAGCAGTTCCTCGACAAGCGCCGCCCGGGACAGAGCAAGCACACCACGCAGCGCAAGGAACCCGATGCGGTCAAAATCCTGTCGGGGGTGTTCGAAGGGCAGACCACGGGAACGCCGGTGCAGCTGATGATCGAGAATACCGATCAGCGGTCCAAGGATTACGGCGAGATCGCCCAGACCTTCCGGCCCGGCCATGCCGACATCACCTATCACCAGAAATACGGGATCCGCGATTATCGAGGTGGCGGGCGCAGTTCTGCCCGCGAGACGGCCGCACGGGTGGCCGCTGGCGGGCTGGCGCGGGCGGCGCTGGCAAGCCTTGCGCCGGGCCTGGAGGTCAAGGGCTACATGACCCGGATGGGCGAGGTGACGATCGACCGGGACGAGATCGACTGGGCCGAGATCGACCGCAACGATTTCTTCCTGCCGGATGCCGGGGCGGTGCCGGTGTGGGAGGATTACCTGCAAGGGATCCGCAAGGCGCAGAACTCGGTCGGCGCCGAGATCGAGGTGGTGTGCCGCGGGGCGCCCGCCGGGCTGGGCGCGCCGGTCTATGGCAAGCTGGATACGGATCTGGCCGCCGCGATGATGAGCATCAATGCCGTCAAGGGCATCGAGATCGGCGAGGGCATGGCGGCGGCGAGTTTGACCGGCGTCGACAATGCCGACGAAATCTTCATGGGCGAGAACGGCCCGGAATACGGCAGCAACCATGCGGGCGGCATCCTGGGCGGGATCTCCACCGGGCAGGACATCGTGGTGCGCTTTGCCGTGAAGCCCACCAGCTCGATCCTGACGCCGCGCCGGTCGATCCGGATGGATGGCAGCGCGACCGAGGTGGTCACCAAGGGGCGGCACGACCCCTGCGTGGGCATCCGCGCGGTGCCGGTGGCCGAGGCGATGATGGCCTGTGTCGTGCTCGACCACCTGCTGTTGCATCGCGGGCAGGTCGGCGACGGGCCGCGCGGCGTGATCGGGTAGGTCAATTGTGCGGCTGCGCCGCGCAGGTTTGATAGGATGAGGGGCGTTGCCCCTCGCGCCGAAACGGAGTTTCGATGCTCACCCCAGGATATTTCCGGCCAGAGGAAGAGACGGGCCGGTGCTCAGGTGTCTTGCTGGCGCGACAACTGCACGGCGAGAATGCCTGCGGTGACCACCAGCACGCCGATTATATCCCAGAACCCTAATGCTTCGTTAAGCACGAGGGCGGCGATGGTGACGCCGAAGAACGGGGTGAGGAAGTGGAAGGTGGCGGCCTTGACCGCGCCGATGCGGTTGACCAGCGCGAACCAGACCAGCGTGGCGGCAAGGCCGGGGATCAGCGTGGTGTAGGCGAAGGCGGCGATGAAGGGCCAGGACCAGGCGATTTCAAGGGTTTCCGTGGACAGCCCGACAATGCCGAGAGCGGCGCTGCCGACCAGCATTTGCAGGCCGACGATCATCAGGAAGTTGCCGCCCGAGGTGGCGCCACGCACCATCAGGGTGGCGAAGGTGAGGGCCACGACACCGCCGATGCAGAGCATGACGCCGTAGAGATCGGCGCCGCCCTGGAGCCGGGTGCCCATGATCAGCGCGACGCCGGCCATGCCCGCGGCGAGGCCGGCAAAGCCAAGCGCGCTGACGCGCTGGCCGAGGAATAGCCAGCTGGCGAGGCCGACGAGCAGCGGCATGGAGGAGGCGATGATGGCGGCAAGCGAGGCTTCGACCGTCTGCATGGCGACGAAGTTGAGGCCCAGGTAGAGCGCGTTCTGGCACAGGCCGAAGACGATCGTGGCGCGCCATTGCGCAGGCGTCAGGCGCCAGGATTGCCCCAGCGCGCGGGCGATCAAGACGCCCAGCAGGCCCGAGATCAGGAAGCGTAGCGCAAGCGCGCTGACGGGCGGTGCGGCGGCGACGATGATGCGCGCGGATGTGAAGGCGCTGGACCACATGACGGCAAAGGCCAGCCCCATGAAAAGCGCGCGAAAATCCATCTTCTACTCGTCCTCGAAATGAAAAGGGCCGCCGGTTGGGCGACCCTTTCCGAAACCTGAAAGGATTACAAGGTCAGCCGTTGACGCTGTCCTTGAGGGCCTTGGCGATCGTCATCTTGACGACCTTGTCGGCATCCTTGTGGATCTGCTCGCCGGTGGCGGGGTTGCGCACCATGCGGGCCGGGCGCTCGCGGCAGTAGATCTTGCCGACGCCGGGAAGGGTGACGGCGCCGCCGCCGGATACTTCCTTGGTGATGATGTCCACCATGGCATCAAGGGCGCTGGTGGCGGTTTTCTTGTCGCTGCCCATTTCCTCGGCGAGGGCCGCAACGAGCTGGGTTTTGGTCATCGGTTTTGCCATTTTCTGGTCTCCTTCAACTGCCCGTTTCTTGGGCCTCCTGCGCGGGATTTAACTGTATCTTGTAGGCAAACACAACAAATAGTGTCGAAAAACAAGGCCGATTTCGGCGTTTTGGGCCTGTTTTTTTGGTGTCCGGACCGTTTTACACAAGATTCAGGGACCTTCAACGCGCAATCGGCGATGCCGGATGTCGGGCGGGGAATCGCCAATGAAACATGGTTAATGGGGCCGGGAGGGCCAAAAACCCACGTCGGTATCGCGTCGGTATCCGGGTGGTATCGCGACGGTGAGCCTTTCGTGATCTGCCGGGTTTAACAGACCGTACGCGGTTGAGAGGAGGCTTAGGCTAGGTGGCGGGGCGTTCCCGGCCCAAGCCCGGATCGAGGCGGCCGGAGGCCAGCGCCGAGGCCGCGACCATCGCGGTCGCGGTGCCGAGCATCAGGGGCAGGCCGCCCGTCTGGTAGGTGAGACCCGAGAGCAGGGTGCCGGCAAGGCGACCGCCGGCGTTGGCCATGTAGTAGAAGCCCACGTCCATCGTCACCCGCTCGGCCCGGGTGAAGGCGAGGATGAGGTAGGAGTGCAGCGAGGAGTTGACCGCGAAGACGCCGCCGAAGACCAGCAGGCCGGCGACGAGGGTGACGGTCAGCCAGGGCTGCGGGCCGGACGTGGCCAGCGCGGCGACGGTCAGGATGGCGGGGACGGCGGCCAGTGCCCAGGCCCAGCCACGGGCAGCGGAGACGAGATCGGACTCGGGGCGGGAGGCGGCGCGCAGGAGGCGGGGGGCGGCGGCCTGGACCGCGCCGTAGAGGATGACCCAGACGGCCATGAACGTGCCGATGAGGAAGAAGGCGGCGCGGTTGCCCTCTTCCGTGCCGTCCGACAGCACGGCGTAGAAGTAGATCGGGATGCCGACGACGAACCAGACGTCGCGGGCGCCGAAGATGAAGACGCGGGCCGCCGACAGCCAGTTGACGTTGGGGGACTTGGAAAAGACCTCGGTGAACTTGGCGCCCTTGCGGCCCTTGGGCAGGCCCGGGGGCATGGCGAGAAGGACGGCCACGAGGATGAGGGCGAGGATCGCGGCCATGCCGAGCACGGCGCCGGTGAAGCCGATGAGCGCCAAAAGCGCGGCGCCGAGAAGGAAGCCCAGGCCCTTGACCGCGTTCTTGGAGCCGGTGAGCACGGCGACCCAGCGAAAGAGGCCGCCACCGGTTGTGGGGGCGAGGAGCTTGACGGCGGATTTGGAGGACATCTTGGCGAGATCCTTGGCCACGCCGCTGGCGCCTTGGACGACCATGACGAAGGCGACCGAGAGGCCGATGGCCCATTCGGGATCGAGCTGGGTCAAGGCGAGCAGGGCCAGCACCTGGATGCCAAGCCCGGCATAGAGGGTGGAGGTCAGGCCGAAGCGGGCGGCGATCCAGCCGGCGGCGAGGTTGGTGACCATGCCGGCGATCTCATAGAGGACGAAGAGATAGGCCAGTTGGACAGGCGAAAAGCCGAGCGTGTGGAAATGGAGCAGCACCAGCATCCGCAACGCGCCATCGGTGAGCATGAAGGCCCAATAGGCCGCAGTGACGGCGATGTAGGCGGAGAGGCCCTCTGGGCGGGCGGAGGCCTGTGTCACAGCGAAGCGCCGACCATCAGGGCGACGTCGACTAGGCGATGGGCATAGCCCATCTCGTTGTCGTACCACGCGTAGATCTTCACGTGGGTGCCGTTGACGACCATGGTGGAGGGCGCGTCGACGATGCCCGAGCGGGTGTCGTTGGTGTAGTCGGCGGAGACGAGCGGGCGTTCCTCGTAGCCGAGGATGTTTTTCAGCGAGCCTTCGGACGCGGCCTTGAAGAAGCTGTTGACCTCTTCGGCGGTGGTCTCGCGCTCGACCTCGAAGACGCAGTCGGTGATCGAGGCGTTGAGGAGCGGCACGCGGACGGCGTGGCCGTTCAGGCGGCCCTTGAGTTCGGGGTAGATCAGCGTGATGGCGGTGGCGCTGCCGGTGGTCGTCGGGATCAGGGAGTTCAGCGCCGAGCGGGCGCGGCGCAGGTCCTTGGCGGGGCGGTCGACAATGGTCTGCGTGTTGGTGACGTCGTGGATCGTGGTCATGGAGCCGTGCCTGATCCGCAGGTTCTCGTGAATGACCTTGACCACGGGGGCGAGGCAGTTGGTGGTGCAGCTGGCGGCGGTGACGATGCGGTGGCGGGCGGCGTCGTAGATCTCGTCGTTGACGCCCATGACGATGTTGGCCGCGTCGCCGTCCTTGACCGGGGCGGAGACGATCACCTTTTTCACGCCGGCGTCGAAATAGGGGGCGAGCTTGGCCTCGGTCTTGTAGACGCCGGTGCAGTCGATGACCACGTCGATACCGTCGAGCGGCAGGGCCGAGAGGTCCTTGGTGCCGATGAAGGGCAGGCGGGTGCCGTCGATGGTGACGCTGTCGGTGTCATGGGCAAACTCGGCGTCCCAGCGGCCATGCACGGTGTCGAATTCCAGAAGATGCGCATGCATTTCCGGGTCGCCCACGGCGTCGTTGATCCATGCGATATTCGCGCCGCGTTCCAGCAGCGGCTTCAGGATCAGCTTGCCGATGCGGCCCAGCCCGTTGACGGCGTAGGTGGTCATGCGGAGGCTCCGCTGTTGATGTTGGCGATGTCATCCACGGCTTTTTGCAGGGAAATCCGGTCGAGACTGTCGAGTGACAAGCTTGTAAACGCCTTGATGCGGTTCTGAAGCGCGCCATAGGCCTGTTGGAAGGCGAGCGCCTTTTGCGCGTCGGTGCCGTCGGCCTTCACAGGGTCGGGCATCCCCCAGTGGGCGCTGACGGGCTGGCCGGTCCAGGCCGGGCAATCCTCGTTCGCGGCCTGGTCGCAGACGGTGAAGACGAAGTCGAATTTAGGGGCGTCGGGGCCTTGGAAGACGGACACGTTCTTGGCCTCGAGCACCGAGGTGTCGTGGCCTTTCTGTTGCAGCACGTCGAGCGCGAAGGGGTTCAGTTCGGACCGGGGTTTGGTGCCTGCCGAATAGGCGTTGAAGCGGTCGCCGGCCTCGGCGCGCAGGAGGCTTTCGGCAAAGATCGAGCGGGCGGAATTGCCGGTGCAGATGAAGAGCACGTTGTATTTTCGGTCGGTCATTTGGGGAACTCCGAGAAGGGTGTGCAGGGAGGTGAGGGAACAGGCATCGGGTCGGCCGCGGCAGCAGTCGCCGATGAGATAGTCGAGGGTTTGTCGCATCGCTGTCATGTCGACGCTGTAGCGCAGGGAGGTGCCCTGCCGCGTGCGTGTGATCAGCCCGGCCTGCACCAGCGCGTTCACGTAGGTGGACAGCGTGTTGGGCTTGAGGTCGAGCGCGCGGGCCAGTTCGGTGGCCGGGACGGCATCGGGGTAGCGCCGCATCAGAAGGCGGAAGACCGCCATGCGCTGGGGATGGCCGAGAGTGGCGAGCCGGTGGGGAATCAGTGTTTCCATAATTCATGAAATATTGAAATAACGGGCGGGATGCAAGGCGTGTCTTGCGGTCCGCGACCCGATCCCGGCCTGACGGTGAACCATGTAGGTACGCCGTGCGTTTGCCCGACATGTCCTTCGCGACGAACAACAGGGTCCTGCGCACGTTGAGCGCGACGACGCGTGAGGCGGTCGGCGCGCGGTGCGAGCCCGTGACGCTGGAGGCCGGAGATGTCCTGCACCGGATGGGCGATGTGACCTCGGCCGTCTATTTTCCCGAGACCGCGGTGATTTCCACGCTGGCGTCCTACAGCGACGGGAGCGGGGTCGAGATGGCGAATGTGGGACGCGAGGCGTGCAGCGCGTTAAACCTGATCCTGCGAAATCCAAGGCAACTGGCGGCGGACGAGGTGCAGATCGCGGGCCGGGCGCTGCGCTTGCCGGCAGAGCGGTTCCGGGAGTTGAAATCCGAGTATCGGGATTTCGAGAACGCTCTCTTTTCGGTCGTGCAGTCGGTTCTGTACCAGGCGATGGTCTCCGGCGCGTGCAACGCGGCGCACGAGGCCAAGCCGCGGCTGGCGCGGTGGCTGCTGACGATGGGCGACCGGACCGACGGCAACGAGATGCGGCTGACCCACGACTTTCTGGCGCATATGCTCGGCGTGCGGCGTGCGACGGTGACCAACGCCGCGCTGGACCTGCAGTCGCAGGGGCTGATAAAGTATGCGCGCGGGCGCCTTAAGATCACCGATATCAAGGGGCTGCGCGGGGCAAGTTGCGAGTGTTATGACCTTGTGCGTTCGGCCAATGCGGACCTGCTTCCCGATAAGAGAAGCGGTGGTTGACCTCTCAATTTGAGGTGCGGTAGCGTACAGAAAATGAACGATCCATCCTGTACGGTCGACGGAGCTTTTCCTGTTGCTTCAGGATGAGGCTGGTTGGCGGGAGTTGCAACAGGATGAAGCCGGACGACATGGAAATGGGCGAGAACGAGGTCGAGCACGCGATACGGCTTTCGCCGTTGTCCATGGTGCTGACCGATCCGAGGCTGGACGACAATCCGATCACCTATGTCAATTCCGCCTTCGAGTCCCTGACGCTTTACAGCCGACGGTACGCGATCGGGCGGAACTGCCGCTTCCTGCAGGGTGAAGAGACCGATGCGGCGGATGTCCAGAAGCTTCGGACAGGGCTGGAGTCGGCAGAGGAATTCGAGGTCGTGATCACCAACCACCGGGCCGATGGCACGGCGTTTCGCAACCAGTTGCTGGTGGCGCCGATCCACGGCAGCGACGGCGCGCTGACCGGGTTTTTCGGCCTTCAGCGCGAAATTCCGCAGACCGTGGGGATGCCGGAGCAGGAGGACGCGACGCTGGGGCTGCTGCGCGAGTTGCAGCACAGGGTGAAGAACCACCTGGCGATGATCGTCAGCATGATCCGCATCCAGGCCCGCCAAGATGTCACCGAGGAGTCGCTGAAGGCGATCGGCCGCCGGATCGAGGCGCTGTCGGTTCTGTATGACGAACTGCTGAGCGGCGGAAACAGCGAAAAGATAGAGACAGGCGCCTATCTGAGCCGGATCGCGTCGGTGGTGTCCAGCCTGGAGCCGCGCGGGGCGATACGGGTGAACGTGGAGTGCGACGAGGTGTCGTTGCCGGTCGACCAGGCGGCTCGGCTGGGGCTGCTGTTGTCGGAGTTTCTGACCAACACATTCGAGCATGCGTTCAAAGGCCGGTCGACCGGCACGGTCGAGGTGCGGTTCCAGCGGACCGGCGCGCAGGGCTTGCGCCTGTCGGTCGAGGATGACGGAATCGGGTTGCCGGAAGGCAGCAACTGGCCGTTCGGCGCGGCCAGCATCGAGACACAGCGTGAGCGGGCGGAGGATCACGACGGGGCGCTGGATACGACCGGGGACAGGGGAAAGCCCGGCGTGGGCGGCAGCATCGTCGTGGCGCTGACGCAATCGCTGGAGGCGGAGCTGTCGGTCGAGACGCTGGAGCAGGGCACGCGGGTGACGGTCGAGGTGTGACCGGGTGAGGCGGCGGCCAGGGGCTTTGGCCGGACGGGGATGTCGACGTGGTGCCGGATGCAAGGGCGTCTGCATCGACATCGGTACACAGGGTCTGCCCACGCGGCACGTCCGTTTTGCGGGTGCGGAGTCAGCGGATCGCCGCGACGGTTCGGGCGACCGTCTCTGCCACGTTCTGTCGCCGGATTTCATGGCAATGAGCCGGGTCAGATTGCGCCGCTTCTATTGCGGGTCGCCGCTGTGTCGGATCGGGGCCTGGAGGGCGTGCGGCCCTGTCCGACCGCACGCATTGACCCGTTTCAGTGGGCCATCATTTCTTCAGCCACGTCCGCGCCGCTGAGTTCGGCGGGGTAGTAGGTTGGCCAATTGTTGACTTCCTCGAGCAACGTCGCCCGGTCGTCTCCCCAGTAGAGGTGGAAGTGTCCGGCATCCTGCGGAGCGATGGCATGGTCGCTGAACTGGATGAAGGCGGGCGCCCCGGCGTCGCCACCGCTCTTTTCGAAGATGTAGCGGACACCGCGGTTGCCGGCCTTGTAGGTCAGCACTTCGTAGCCGTCGTTGGCATAGCGGCCCTGAAGCGGGGTGCCGTCCTCGAAGAAGGTCACGCTGTCACCTTCGATGAGGATACGGTCGACCTCGGTCGCATAGCCGGTCTGGTAGTAGTCGGTGTATTCGGCCGCCGTCTTGTCGCCGTGCTCGGCCTTGTGCGCCATGACGGGGTCGAGCGTTCCGTCCTGCAGCAGCGGGTAGACCGATTGCCAGTCACCTTCCCAGTCCGAGAGGGTGCGGTCCTCGATCTGGTCATCCTCGAAGTAACCTTTGTAGACCTTGTCGTCACCGTGGTCGTGCTTTTCGGAGTGATCGTGTTCTTCGGAATGATCGTGATCGTGGTCATGTGTGCTGTCGCTTTGGGCGAACGCCGGCGCGGAAAGCACGAGCAATGCGCCGGTGGCGACGGCGGCAACGCATATGGCGAATGTCTGTTGCATGAGAGGCTCCTGTGTTGACGGGGTCTGCGACCCCATGAATATAGATGTTATTACATAACAGTACGTCTCTAACGGACGGATTTCGCTTTGACAACCGGGTCACGCAGTTGAAGTCCTGTTCGGACGCGAAAGACTGCCGAACGGCACGTGCTGCCGCGCGCCGTCCGTTGCATGTGCAAGCCCGGTATCGCGAACTGCGATCGAACCGCACGTTGCGCGTGGGTCGCTCGCAACGACTGTTCGCTTGGCGTGAAGGCAAATCCACGCATCGTGGCACTGGCAAGCCGCCAATGCAAAACCGCCCCCGCAGAGCCTGCGAGGGCGGTGTCGTTGGTGGGGCGGTCCCGGGTCACGGGACCGCCGCGGGTTACTTGTACTTCTTGATCTCGCCCGAGCGCAGGCGCGAGGCGTAGCTTTGCAGCTCGCGCTTGACGATCGGCATCAGGAAGTAGAGGCCCAGAACGTTGACCACCGCCATGGCGAAGATCGCCGCGTCGGAGAAGTCGATCACCGGGCCGAGGCTGGAGGCCGCGCCGATCACCACGAAGAGGCAGAAGATCAGCTTGAAGATCAGCTCTTTCGTCTGGCCCTCGCCGAAGAGGTAGGTCCAGGCCTTGAGGCCGTAATAGGACCAGCTGAGCATCGTGGAGAAAGCGAAGAGGATCACCGCCAGCGCCAGGACGTACTTGAACCCGTCGATCGAGGACGAGAAGGCCGCCGAGGTGAGCGCGACGCCGGTGTTGTCGCCCACGGTCTGGATCGCGGTGCCCGCCTCGTTCAGCACGAAGAGGCCGGTTTCGGGGTCGGTGATCAGCTGATCGGTGATGATGATCACCAGCGCGGTCATGGTGCAGACCACCACCGTGTCGATGAACGGCTCGAGCAGCGAGACGAAGCCTTCGGTGATCGGCTCCTTGGTGCGCACCGCCGAGTGAGCGATGGCGGCAGAGCCCACGCCCGCCTCGTTCGAGAACGCGGCGCGGCGGAAGCCCTGGATCAGCGCGCCGACCATGCCGCCGGCGACGCCGAGGCCGGTAAAGGCGCCCTCGAAGATGCGCCCGAAGGCGGTGCCGATCTGGTCGTAGTTCATCGCGATGATGATGATCGCGGTGCCGACATAGAGGATGCCCATGAAGGGCACGACCTTTTCGGTGACCTTGGCGATGGATTTCAGCCCGCCGACGATCACGGCGAAGACGACCGACGCCATGACGAGGCCGGTGATCCAGCCGGGGTACTCGCCCAGCACGTTCGAGAGCTGCGCGTGGGCCTGGTTGGCCTGGAACATGTTGCCGCCGCCAAGCGCGCCGAGAATACAGAAGATCGAGAAGAGAACGGCCAGGATGCCGCCGCCGAAGATGCCACGCTCCTTGAAGCCTTTCGACAGGTAGTACATCGGGCCGCCCGAGACTTTGCCGTCGGGGTATTCGTTGCGGTATTTCACGCCGAGCGTACATTCGGTGAACTTGGACGCCATGCCCATGAGACCGGCAAGGATCATCCAGAACGTGGCCCCCGGACCACCGATGCCGACGGCGACCGCGACGCCCGCGATGTTGCCAAGGCCCACCGTGCCCGAAAGCGCCGTGGCCAGCGCCTGGAAGTGGCTGACCTCGCCCGCGTCGTTGGGATCGGAATAGTCGCCTTTCACGAGCGCGATGGAGTGGCCGACCCAGCGGAACTGCACCACGCCGAAATAGATGGTGAAGACGGTGGCCGCGATGACCAGCCAGCCCACGATCCAGGGGAAACTGGTGCCGGGGAAGTCGGAGAAGATCAGGCTGACGAACCAGCCGGTGGAGTTGGCGAATATCTCGTTGACGGTTTCGTCGATGGTCTGCGCCAGGGCCGGGGCGCTGAGCGCCAGCAGGGCGAAGAGCGCCGCCAGGGGCGTCTTGAGTGATTGTTTCATCTGTGTCCCTCGATTTTTTTGTCGTTGAATGCGTGGCGCATGATCACGGTACAATGGTGACCGGCACGGGGGCTGCCTGTGCCAGGCTGCCCGCAACCGAGCCGAAGAGGCGCGACGACAGCGCCGAATGGCCGGTGCGGCCGATGACGATCATCTCGGCCTTGTTCTCGTTGATGATCTCGACCAGCGTGTCGGCGATATGGCCGTAGCGCAGGACCGTCGTCGCGGTGATACCGGCGTCGGACAGTTTCTTCAGGACAGGCTTGAGCAGCGCGTCCTCGGCGCGGGCCAGTTCCTCCTTGCGGCGCATGTGCCGTTCCTCGAGCTCTTCCTTGGTGAGAAAGGAATAGGGTGACCATTCCAGCACATGGGCGACGATGACTTCCGCACCTTGTGCCTTTGCCAGGGTGGTTGCGAAGTCGAGAGCCGCCTTGGCGCTTTCACTGTCGTCAAATCCCAGGACCAGTTTTTTTGACATTGTTCTCTCCTGTCGTGTCATTCCGGATCGGAATTCGACAAGCGTAGACGCAAAAGGCGAGTCGGCGCGAGTTTTTTCAATTTATGTAAGCAAAGCGGTGCCGTAGGGGATTTGCGGGTCTCCGCCCCGTGTTCACCGGATGCGCTAACGGCAGGGAGGTCCCGGATCGGGTCCGGGACGCGTCTTCCTCGTGGTTTGGGGGAGCCTAGAGGAACGCGGTCTCATCAAAGCTGCGCAGCTTGCGGCTGTGGATGCGTTCCAGCGGCATGTCGCGGATATGCTCCATCGCGTGGATGCCGATCATGAGGTGGCGCGAGACCTGGGTCTTGTAGAAATCGCTGGCCATGCCGGGCAATTTCAGCTCGCCGTGCAGGGGCTTGTCCGACACGCAGAGCAGCGTGCCGTAGGGCACCCGGAAGCGAAAGCCGTTGGCGGCGATTGTGGCGCTTTCCATGTCGAGCGCGATGGCGCGGGATTGCGAAAGGCGCTGGACCGGGCCGGACTGGTCGCGCAACTCCCAGTTGCGGTTGTCGAAGCTGGCGACGGTGCCGGTGCGCATGACGCTCTTGAGCTCGTAGCCTTCCAGTTGGGTTTCGGCGGCGACGGCCTTTTCCAGCGCGATCTGCACCTCGGCGAGCGCCGGAATCGGCACCCAGGCGGGCAGGTCGGCGTCGAGCACCGCGTCCTCGCGCAGATACGCATGGGCGAGGACGAAATCGCCCAGCGACTGGGAATTCCTGAGGCCCGCGCAATGGCCGACCATGATCCAGGCATGGGGGCGCAGGACGGCGATATGGTCGGTCGCCGTCTTGGCGTTGGACGGGCCGACGCCGATATTGACCAGGGTGATGCCGCTGCTGCCCTTGCGCTTGAGATGGTAGGTGGGCATCTGCGGCAGCTTGGTGGTGGGGCGCAGCACGTCGTCGGGGCCGGTAATGGTCGCGTCGCCGGGGCCGACGAAGCTGTCGTAGCCGCTGTCGGGATTGGCCAGGACCTTGCGGGCATAGGCCTCGAACTCGGCGACGTAGAATTGGTAGTTGGTAAAGAGGACGTGGTTCTGGAAATGCTCGGGCGCGGTGGCGGTGTAATGGGCGAGCCGCGCGAGCGAATAGTCCACGCGCTGCGCCGTGAAGGGGGCAAGCGGCGCGGGGCTTTGCTGCATGACGGTATAGGTGCCGTTGACGATGTCGTCATTGGTGGTCGACAGGTCCGGCACGTCGAAATAGTCGCGCAGGGTAAAGTCGGCGGCGCCCTGTTGCGGGACGGTGATCGAGGCATCGTTGGCGACGGCGAAATGCACCGGCATCGGGGTGTCGGACACACCGATTGTCACCGGCACATCGTGGTTGTGGAGCAGAAGGCCGATCTGCTGTTCGAGGTAGTTGCGGAACATGCGCGGCCGGGTGACCGTGGTGGCATAGGTGCCCGGTTCGGCCAGGTGGCCGAAGCTGAGGCGGCTGTCGATCTTGGCATAGCTGGAGGTGCTGATGCGGATCTCGGGGTAGAAGGCGCGCACGGGGCGCGACGGCTGACCGTTCAGCATCGCGGCCTGGAACGCCTCGCACAGGAAGCTTACCGCGTCGTCGTAGAGCGCCACCAGGTGATCCACGGCCGCCGCGGCCTCGGTGAAGTTCTGCGGCGCCGGGGCCTCTGGACTGTGGTAGCGGCCGTCATCGGCGGTATGAGCCATGGTGTACCCGATACATTCAACTTTTGCGGGGCACGTTGACAGAGCGGGGGACGGTTCGCAAGCTGGCGCGGATTTGTGGGCGCAAGGGAGAGGGTCATGGATTTCGAGACGGTCAAGCCGGAGGTGTTCGGTGCGTCGCTGCGGGGGATGGGCCTGAACCTGCTGGTGCGGGACGTGCCGCGCGAGGTGGCGTTCCTGGAGGCGGTGTTCGGGATGACAGGACACCGGGTGAGCGGGGATTTCGCGATCATGGTCTATGGCGATCAGCTGATGCAGCTACATGCGGACGGGACCTATGGCAGTCATCCCGCGCTGGGGCTGTTGCCCGAAAGCGGCCCACGCGGGGCGGGGGCGCAGATCCACCTGTTTGACAGTGACCCGGATGAGGCGGCGGACAAGGCCGAGGCGGCGGGCGGGCACGTGTTGCAGCCGCCGACGGACAAGCCGCACGGCCTGCGCGAGACCACCATTCTGTGCGAGAACGGCTATGCCTGGGTGGCGTCGCGGCCCTTGCAGGATATATCGGGCGGAGAGGCATAGGAGAAACGCATGGGCAAGGTGTTGCTGTCCTTCGGGCACGGGTTTTCGGCGCGGGCGCTGGCGCGGCGGCTGGTGCCGCAGGGCTGGCGGGTGATCGGCACGACCCGAAGCGCCGAGAAGGCCGAGGCGCTGCGGGACGAGGGCGTGGAGGGCGTGGTCTGGCCCGGAAGCGACCTGTCGGAGGCGCTGGGGGCGGCGACGCATCTGCTGACGTCCGTCAGTCCGGGCGAGGATGGCGATCCGGTGCTGAACGCGCTGGGCGACGATATCGCGGCCATTGCGGGACGGCTGGACTGGGCCGGGTACCTGTCGACCACGGGGGTCTACGGCGATCACGAGGGCGACTGGGTGGACGAAGCGAGCCCGCTGGAGCCGTCGACCGAGCGGGGGCAGAAGCGCGTCGTGGCGGAGGCGGCGTGGGCGGCGATACCGGGCCTGCCGCTGCATATCTTCCGGCTGGCGGGGATCTATGGCCCGGGGCGCGGGCCGTTCGAGAAGGTGCGCCGCGGGACGGCGCGGCGGATCATCAAGCAAGGCCAGGTGTTCAGCCGGACCCATGTGGAGGATATCGCGCAGGTGCTGGAGGCGTCGATCAACCGGCCCAATCCGGGCGCGGCCTATAACGTCTGCGACGACGATCCGGCGCCGCCGCAGGATGTGATCGGCTATGCGGCGGAACTCTTGGGCCTGCCGCTGCCGCTGGCGGTGGATTTCGAGGAGGCCGACATGAGCCCGATGGCGCGGTCGTTCTACGCGGAGTCCAAGCGCGTGGACAACAGCCGGATCAAGGACGAGTTGGGGGTGGTGTTGAGGTATCCCGATTACAAGGCGGGGTTGGAGGCGTTGTTGGCCGAGGAGACCGCGCGGCAGGGGTGACGTTGGCGCGCCGCGTGGGTTTTCACCCACCCTACGAGGTCCCGGATCAGGTCCGGGGCGGGGCCAAAATCAGCCGTTTTCGCGCAGGATGGCGCCGGCGAGGTAGAGCGAGCCGCAGATGAGTATGCGGGCGGTGGGGTCTTTCGCGGCGATATCCTCGATGGCGGCGCGGGCGCTGGCGGCGGTGCCTGACGGCAGGCCCGCGTTGGCGGCGGCGGCGGCGGTGGCGTCGGCGGGCAGGGTGTTGGCCTCGCCGGGGATGGAGATGGCGGTGAGGCTTTGGGCCACGCCCGCGAGCGGCGAGAGGTAACCCGAGATATCCTTGGTGTTAAGCATGCCGCAGATCAGGTGCGTCGGGCGGGGCGGCAGCGAGGCCAGGTGCGCGGCCAGCGCGCGGCCCGCGGCGGGGTTGTGGCCGCCGTCGAGCCAGAGCTCGGCCTGGGGTGCCGCCTCGGCCAGGGGGCCGGTGGAGAGGCGCTGCATCCGGGCGGGCCAGTGGGCGTTGGTGACCGCCGCTTCCAGTGCGGCGTCGCCCAGTTGCAGGTGACGCAGGGCGGCGAGGGCAGCGCCGGCGTTTTCATACTGGTGCGCGCCGGGCAGGTTGGGCAGGGGCAGGTCGCGGAGGCCGGTTTCGTCCTGGTAGATCAGACGCCCGCGCTCGGTGGTGACGTGCCAGTGCTGGCCGTGGGCCAGAAGGGGCGCGCCCAGACGTTGGGCAGCGGCTTCGATGGCGTCCATGCCTTCTTCGTCCTGCGGGCCGACGACGCAAGGAACGCCGCGCTTGAGGATGCCGGCCTTCTCAATCGCGATCTTGGCCAGCGTGTCGCCCAGGTATTGCTCGTGGTCCATCGAAACGGGCGTGATGATGGTGAGCGCTGGGGTGGCGACGACATTGGTGGCGTCAAGCCGTCCGCCCAGGCCGACCTCCAGCAGGGTGTAGTCTGCGGGGGTGCGGGACATGGCGAGGAGGGCGGCGCAGGTGGTGATCTCGAAATAGGTGATCGGCTCGCCACCATTGGCGGCGTAGCATTCATCGAGCACTTCGGTCAGGTGCGGTTCGGTGATGAGATCGCCGGCCAGGCGGATGCGTTCGTGGAAGCGGGCGAGATGCGGCGAGGTGTAGGCGTGGGCCGTCTTGCCTGCGCCTTCGATGCCGGCGCGGATCATGGCAAGGGTGGAGCCTTTGCCGTTGGTGCCGGCGATGTGGATGACCGGGGGCAGCGCTTCCTGCGGGTTGCCCAGAGCCTGAAGCAGGCGCCAGACGCGGTCGAGCGTGAGGTCGATGATCTTGGGATGCAGCGCCATCATCCGGTCGAGGATGACGTCCGATGTGGGGGCGGTCATTTCTCGGAGTCGTCCGCGGTCTGCGCTTCGTCCGTGTCCGGTTGCGGTGCGCTTTCAAGCTCTTCCTCGATTGGAAGTTCCGGCGCGGGAAGGTCGGCGGTGACGGCGGGCGGCAGGTTCAGCAACATGCGCAGGATGGTGATGAGCTCGGTGCGCATCTGGCCGCGCGCGGTGACGCGATCCAGCATCCCGTGGTCGAGCAGGTATTCGGCGCGCTGGAAGCCCTCGGGCAGTTTTTCGCGGATGGTCTGTTCGATGACGCGGGGGCCGGCGAAGCAGATGAGCGCGCCCGGCTCGGCGATATGCACGTCGCCCAGCATGGCGTAGGACGCGGTGACGCCGCCCGTGGTGGGGTGGGTCAGGACGACGATATAGGGCAGGCCGGCCTCTTTCAGCATCTGCACGGCGACGGTGGTGCGGGGCATCTGCATCAGCGACAGGATGCCTTCCTGCATGCGGGCGCCGCCGGCGGCGGAGAAGAGCACGAGGGGGCGCTTGAGTTTCACCGCTTCCTCGGCGGCGGCAATGATGGCGTTGCCGACATACATGCCCATGGACCCGGCCATGAACGAGAAATCCTGCGCCGCCGCGACGATGGGGGTGCGGCCGATCTCGCCCGAGGCCACCAGCATTGCCTCGGTCTCGCCGGTCGCCTTTTGCGCGGCGCGCAGGCGGTCGGGGTATTTTTTCTGGTCGCGGAATTGCAGCGGGTCGGCGGTGGGCTGGGGCACGGAGACTTGCGTGAAGGTGCCGCCGTCGAACAGCGCGGTGAAGCGGTCGCGCGGGGTGATCGCCATGTGGTGGCCGCAGGAGGTGCAGACGTTGAGGTTCTCGCGCAGTTCGCGGTGGAACAGCATGGTTCCGCACTCGTCGCACTTGGTCCAGAGGTTCTCGGGGATCTCGCGGCGCGAGAAGATCGAGTTGATGCGCGGACGCACGTAATTGGTGATCCAGTTCATCGGTGGCCCAGTTCCCGTTGCAAATCGCCCTTGAGATAAGCCGTGCGCGGCGGAAATGCAATCAGACGCGCAGGGAGAGGCGGGCGGTGAGCCAGCTGACCAGCAGCAGCATCAGGTCGAGCGGGGCCCAGACCCAGAGCGCATCGGTGTCGCCCAGGGCGAAGGGGTAGGTGTAGAGCGCCAGGCCGTCGAAATTGCCCGCGGGTGCAGCGACGAGGATGGCGAAGAAATTGTTGACGAAATGCAGGCCCAGGGCGGCGCCGATTGTGCCGGTGCGGGCCGTGAGGTCGGCTGCGGCGATGCCGAAGAGCGTGGCCCAGCCGACGATCAGCCAGGTGGCGTCGCCGTTGATCGCGGGATCGTAGTGCAGCAGGCCGAAGAGGATCGCGGGGACGATGATCCAGATGCGGGGATTGGCGAAGCGGGCGGCGAGCTGGCTTTGCAGGTAGCCGCGGAACACCAGTTCCTCGGCCCCGGTCTGAACCAGGATGGCTGGCAGGGCGAGGGGCAGGAAGGCAAGCCAGCTGGACGGGGCGAGGTTGGCCTCGGGCGTCAGGTCGGGCGTGGCGGGCAGCAGGATGGAAAGCGCGAGGTGCAGGCCCACCATGTAGAGGCAGACGCGGCCGAAATGCTGGCGCGCGCGACGCCAGTCGCCGACGAAGCTGGGCAGGGATCGGTCGTGTACGGCGCGCCCGGTGATGGCCAGCGCGAGGATGATGAAGCCGAAGATATAAAGGTTGGCCAGGACGCCGTAAGGGGTGCCGCCGTTTGCCAGCGCGGCGGCGGTGTCATCGAGCGGTGCGCCGGGCAGGACCAGGTTGAGCAGCGCCGAGGCGGCGAAGATCGTGGACAGGAACAGCACCGACAGCATCACGCCGCCCAGCACGAGACGCACGAGAGACGCCGTGCGGCGGGCCGGGGCGACCATGGCTTCGTGCGGGCGGTAGGCGTCGGACATGGGCAAGAGCTAGGGCGCGGGGGCATGGACCGCAATGGCGAAGGGTCCCTGCGCCGAAAGAAAAAACCCGGGCGCGAACGCCCGGGTCAGGTTCAAGGGTCGGGAGGACCCATTCCGATTTGGTCTCAGCCTTTCGAGAACTCGGGGTAGGCTTCCATCCCCAGTTCCGACATGTCGAGGCCGGTGATCTCGTCCTCTTCGCTGACGCGGATGCCCATGACGGCCTTGAGGATGAACCAGATGATCAGGCTGGCCACGAAGGTGAACACACCGTAGGCCACGATGCCGGTCAGCTGCGTCATCAGGTTGGCGTCGCCGTTGTAGAAGATCACGGCGATGGTGCCCCAGATCCCGGCGAAGAGGTGCACCGGAACGGCGCCGACCACATCGTCGATTTTCAGCTTGTCGAGCATCGGGATCGTCAGGACCACGATCACGCCACCCACGGCACCGATCCAGAGCGCGCCGAAGAGCGTGGGCGCCAGCGGTTCGGCGGTGATCGAAACGAGACCCGCAAGAGCGCCGTTGAGCACCATGGTAAGGTCAGGCTTCTTGTACATCACCTGGCTGAGGATCAGCGCGGTCACGGCACCGGCCGCTGCGGCCATGTTGGTGTTGGCGAAGATGCGGCTGACGTCCGAGACGTCCCCAACGGTGCCCATGGCAAGCTGCGAGCCGCCGTTGAAGCCGAACCAGCCGAGCCACAGGATGAACGTGCCCAGGGTGGCGAGCGCCAGGTTGGAGCCGGGCATCGGGGTGACCTTGCCGTCCTTGCCGTACTTGCCCAGGCGCGGGCCCAGCACGATGGCACCGGCGAGAGCCGCCCAGCCACCGACGGAGTGCACGACGGTCGAGCCGGCGAAGTCCTGGAAGCCGGCGGCGTCGAGCCAGCCTGCGCCCCATTTCCACGAGCCCGAGATCGGGTACATGAAGCCGGTCAGGATGACGACGAAGATCAGGAACGGCCACAGCTTGATCCGCTCGGCCAGCGCGCCCGACACGATCGAGGCGGTGGCGGCGACGAAGACGAGCTGGAAGAAGAAGTCCGAGCCGATCGACGCGTAATCGAGTGCGGCGTCCGCCGCGGCCACGCCGACCGGATCGAGCACGGTCTGCCCGCCGATGGCGAAGTAGCCGTTGAAGTCGCCCGGATACATCGTGTTGAAGCCGACGAGCCAGTACATGATCGCGGCAATCGAGAAAAGCGCGATGTTCTTGGTCATCTGCATGGTCACGTTCTTGGAGCGCACCAGCCCGCCTTCGAGCATGGCAAAGCCCGCGGCCATGAAGAACACCAGGAAGCCTGCCATGCAGAACAGCAGGGTCGTCATGATGTAGGGGCCGATCTCGTCAAAGCCGGGTGCGGCGGCCTCGGCTTCGGCGGCTTCCGCTGCTTCCTGAGCAAAGCCGAAATGGGGCAGGACCGCGATTGCGGTTGCGGCGAGCCCCAGATGAATAAAGCGTTTCATAGTGATGTTATCCCTTCTATCGCGCGTCTTAAAGCGCGTCATCGTTGGTTTCGCCGGTGCGCACGCGCATGGCCTGTCCGATATCGAGCACGAAGATCTTGCCGTCGCCGATCTTGCCGGTGCGCGCGGTCGTCGCGATGGTCTCGACCACCTGGTCGACCATGCCGGCGGTGACGGCGATCTCGAGCTTGATCTTGGGTACGAAATTCACGGCGTATTCCGCGCCGCGGTAGATCTCGGTGTGACCCGATTGAGAGCCGAAGCCCTTGATCTCGGTCACCATCATGCCGCGCACGCCGATCCCCGTCAGCGCTTCGCGCACATCTTCAAGCTTGAACGGCTTGATGGTTGCAATGATGAGTTTCACAGATGTCCCTTTCGGTTGCTTGGGCGAGGTTGATTTCGCTGATGCAGAAAGTGACGGAGATGCAGCGGGCGGGAAGAGTGAGCGCCGGGGAAACAGGCGGAAAACGTCGAATTATGCACAAATTATGCGCAATTCATCATTAATGACTAATAAATAGGCAGATAAGAATCGGATCTGGGCAGGCTGCGCTTTGGCGACATGCCGCCGGGCGCGGCTGCCGGTGGCGGGGCGGAGGGCGGGCCGAAGTGACGCGACGCAGGAGGCCCGGAGATGCATTTCGGGGGTCTACTTTCGGTGCCAGGGCCTGTAAACTGCGGCAAAACCAGAGGTCCGAGCAGGTAGGGCATGGGAAACCAGGGGCGAAAAGCGCCGCGACTCGTTGCAGACAGGCGATACGGCAAGACATCCAGCACACCGGCAAAGAGCCGGGCCAAGACGGCTGCCCGCAAGCCGGCGAAACCGGCGCGCACGCGGCGGAAGAGCGGTGGCGGTTCGGGCGGCGGGCGTGGCCCCGTGGCGTGGATCAAGCGCCTGTTCCGCTGGATCCTGCGGCTGTTCTGGGTCGTGACGTGGCGGGTGACCGCGGTGGCGCTGCTGGTGACGGCCCTGGCGGTGGCCTATGTCTATGCGGGGTTGCCGGATGTGCGCGCGCTGCTGGACGGGCGGGCGCGCGGGTCGGTCACGATGCTGGACCGGGAGGGCGACGTCTTTGCCTGGCGGGGCGACCAGTTCGGGGGCGTGGTGACCGCCGATACCGTCAGCCCGGATTTGCGCAACGCGGTGCTGGCCACCGAGGACAAGCGGTTCTACAGCCATTTCGGCCTGAGCCCGCGCGGCATTGCCAGCGCCATCCGCATCAACCTGAGCGAGGGGCGCGGGCCGCTGAGCGGGCACGGTGGCTCGACCATCACGCAGCAGACCGCGAAACTGTTGTGCCTGGGCGTGGAATACGACGAGTCCGAGTGGGAGAGCGAGGCGGATTACGTCCAGGACTGCCGCCGCGGATCGCTGGGGCGGAAGGCCAAGGAAGCGGTCTATGCCATGGCGATGGAGGCCAAGTATTCCAAGAACGAGATCTTGTCGATCTACCTCAACCGGGCCTATTTCGGCGGCGGCGCCTTTGGCGTGGAAGCCGCCGCGCAGCGCTATTTCGGGGTGAGCGCGCGCGAGGTGAACGCGGCGCAGTCGGCGATGCTGGCGGGCCTGCTGACCGCGCCGACGCGGCTGGCGCCGACGACCAACCTGGAGCGGTCGCAGAACCGCGCGGCGACGGTGCTGCGTCTGATGAACGAGCAGGGCTACCTGACCGACGCCGAGGCGCAGGCCGCGCAGGACAATCCCGCCACCCTGTCGGAGGCCGCCGCGGCACAGGCGGGGGGGTATTTCGCGGACTGGGTGATGGACAGCGGGCCGGAGCTTTTCACCCGCGACACCACCGAGGACGTGATCATCCAGACGACGCTGGACCAGCGGATGCAGCGGGCCGCCGAGGAGGCGCTGGATTGGGTGTTCGAGAACAAGGTCAGCGACGGGTCCGAGGCGCAGGCCGCCATCGTGGTGATGAGCGCCGATGGCGCGGTGCGGGCCATGGTGGGCGGGCGCAAGTCGCGCGTCACCGGCGCCTTCAACCGGGCGACGATGGCCAAGCGGCAGACCGGCTCCGCGTTCAAGCCGTTTGTCTATGCCACGGCGCTGGAACTGGGCTATGAGCCCACGTCGATCGTGGTGGACGAGCCCTATTGCCGGAGCATTCCGGGCTCTGGCCAATGGTGCCCCGAGAACTATGACAAGAAATTCCATGGCCGCGTGCCGCTGATCCGGGCGCTGGCGCAGTCCTACAACATCCCGGCGGTGAAGGTGGCCGAGAGCGTGGGGCTGGACCTGGTGCGCCGGGTCGCCAGCGATTTCGGCATCGACAACGACCTGGCCGAGGGGCCCGCGCTGGCGCTGGGCACGTCGGAAAGCACGCTTCTGGAAATGACCGGGGCCTATGCCGGCATCCTGAACGGCGGGTCGTCGGTGACGCCCTATGGTCTGGTCGAGCTGAAGCTGCTGGGAGACGACGACCCGCTGATGCGCAAGAGCGGCGGCATCGGCGAGCGCGTGATCCAGCAGGAGGCGGCGCAGAAGCTGACCGGCATGATGTACGAGGTGGTGCAGTCGGGCACCGGCGCGCGCGCCAAGCTGCCCGACCGTCAGGCGGCCGGCAAGACCGGTACGACGCAGGCGGCGCGGGATGCGTGGTTCCTGGGGTTCACGGCGGATTACGTCACCGGCGTCTGGATGGGATACGACGACAACACCCCGCTGAAGGGCGTGACCGGCGGCGGCCTGCCCGCGGATATCTGGCGCGAGACGATGGTGCGGGTGAACGAGGGCGTGCCGGTTCACGACCTGCCGATGATCTTCGTGCAGCCCGAGCCGGAGCCGCAGGTTCAGCAGCAGTGGCCGCAACAGCAACAGCCGCAGGGTGGCCAGGACGACACGATCAACCGGATGCTGGAAGAGCTGTTGGAGGGGACAGGCAACCGAAGGTGAGGCGAGGTTGAGGCGCTCTGCCGATCCAGCAGGTCAATTCAGTCTTTGCCGGGCGCCGCGCCGGAGGTCCCTTGGCTGCCGGCATCGGGAAAGGTGTCGGACTTGACCGCGCCGCGCTGGCCTTCGGGGCGTGCGGGGCCGGTGGTGGTATCCCGGCGGGTCTGGTGTTCCAGCTCGGCATTGAGCTTGGCCCCGGCCAGCACGATGAAGGACGACAGCCACAGCCATGTCAGCAGGATGATCGCGCCTCCGAGCGTGCCGTAGGTCTCGTTGTAGCTGGCGAAATTCTGGGTGTAGACGGAAAAGGCGACGGTGCCTGCCAGCCAGAGGATCATGGCGACCACCGCGCCCGGGGTGATCCAGCGCCACCTGGCGTTGCGGCGCGCGGGACCGAACCGGTAGAGCACGCCGAGACCGAGAACGGCGAGGCAGCCCAAGACGGGCCATTGCAGCCAGAGAATCGTGGTCTCGAGGCTGTCGGACAGGCCCAGATAGCCGATCACGGCGGGCAGCACGATCATCAGCCCCAGCGCCGACAGCACACCGACGATGATGAAGAGCGTCAGGGCAAGGCCGGTAGCGTAGAGCCTGACGAAGCCGCGCGATTCCTTTTCGCCATAGGCGATGTTCATGCCTTCCATCAGGGTCATCATGCCCTTGGTCGCGCCGTAAAGCGCGAGAAGAAGACCCAGGAGTGCGGCAAGACCGGTCGCCGCCTCGTCGCCGCCGGTGACTTTCATGATCTGGTCCTGGAGGATTGCCGCCGCGTTCTCGGGCAGGATGGCGATGATCTGTTCCAGGTTGTTCGCCACGTCCTGCGGGTTCAGCAGGAAACCCGCGATGGAGATCAGGGCGACCACGGCCGGGAAGATCGCCAGGAGGCCGAAAAAGGCGACACCGGCCGAAACGACCGACATGTGATCGGACGCGATGCCGTCCTTGAGCCGCAGGACCACGTCCCACCAGCCATGTCTAGGTATGTGGTGCGGATGGTCCGCCGTGTGCCCCCGGCCTTTGTCCGGCATGTCAGTCTCCCGTTTGTCTGGTCCTGTTCGGGAAACGCGCGGAACGGCGGAAAAGATCGTTTTTCCGCCGTTTTTTCCAGGAGGGCCGTGTTCGGGGCAGGACCGGGGAAGGCCAGGGCCGGGGCGCGGGATCAGCCCGCGCGTTGCACGTCGGCGATCAGTGCGTCGATATTGCCGCCGTTGCGATCCAGCATGGCGCCGATCTCGGTGCGTTCGGTGAGGCGCAGGCTGACGCCCTCGATCACCATGTCGAAGAAGAGATCGCGGCCGGAACGGTCGGAGACGAGAAAGAGCACTGTGAAGGGCGACTTGCCGCGCAGTTTCACGTTGGCGCGGACCTCGTGCCAGGACTTGACCTGGCGCACGCCGGTCACGCTGACCTGACCGCCGACGAATTCGCGGAACCGCTTGCCGTATTTGCGGGCGATATAGCCCTGGAAGGCGGCGGTGAAGGCGCGCATCTGGCCAGAGGACGCGCGGCGCGAATCGGCGCCCAGGGTCGAGCGGGCGATGATGTTGACGTCGGCGTAGCGCGCGAAGATGCGTTCGAAGTCGCGGATCATGGCGCTTGTGGATTTGCCCGACCCGATGACGCGGTTGATGTCGGCCACGACCTGGTCGATCAGCGCGCGGGCACGGCCCTCTGTCAGGGCGAGGGCGGGGGTTGCGGCGGCGGGCAGCAGCGTGAAGGCCGCGCCCGCACCGATCAGGAAACGTCTGGAGATGTCATTCATCGTATGGGTCCTCCGGCAGTGCGCCGAGTTGCGCGTCATATGGATCGTCCAGCGCTCCGCCCGATCCACCGCCGAGCTTGAAACGCCTGTTCTGACTGTAGAGCGAACGCGCCTGGGCGTAACTGTCGGCGCTTTCGTAAAGGATGGAATCGATCGTGTCCGCGTACCGGCCCCGGTCGGACAGGCCCGAGACGGCCGATGCGGCGGGGATGCCGTAGTTCGCGGGCTCGTCCAGCATGTAGCTGAGCGGGTTGGTGAAGAGATCCACCACCTTGCCCGCGGCGGCGCGTTCGGTCGAGGGGCCGAGCAGCGGCAGTTCGAGATAGGCGCCCTCGCGGACACCCCAGACATGGAGCGTCTGGCCGAAATCGGCATCGGTGGCCTCAGGCATGTTCAGTTCGGTCGCGGTGTCGAAGAGGCCGCCCAGGCCAATCGTGGTGTTCACGACAAAGCGATACGTGTCCTCGGTCGCGCCTTTCATGTTGCCTTGCAGGATGTTGTTCACCACCGCGCCCGGGATCGACAGGTGAAAGGCGAAGCGGCCGATCATGTTCTCGACATCGTCGGGGAGGATGCCGGCCGCGCCCTTGCCGGCGGGCCGGACCAGGTTGCGGTCGAGCGCCCGGTTGAAGGCATGTGTCTGGCGGTTCTCGTCCTCGTAAGGATCGAAGACCTCGCCGGGCGGGTGGCCGGCGGGTGTTGGCGTGCAGCCCGAAACAGCAAGGCCGACCACGAGGAGCAGGCCGGCCACGAGGCGCTTGGGGCGACGGGAAGAAGAGAAATTTGGCAACGGTCAGACTTTGGTTAAACTATGCGGGTATACCTAAAGCATCGTTTCGAGATGCCCAGACACCGCGAAATGTCGGCGAAACCCTGTGGCAGATCAGTGACAATGCATGTAAGGCGGATTCGGGGAGTCGTTCAAGCGATGATGCGGCGGCGGGCGGGAAAGACGGGATGCAGCTGAGCAAGGCGAGACTGGACGCGGGGCGCGAGGAACTGCGCGCCGCCCGTCGCGAAAGCCGCGCGCTTTACTGGTTCGTCGGCGTGTTCAGCTTTTTCGTCAACCTGTTGATGCTGACAGGTCCACTGTACATGCTGCAGGTCTATGACCGGGTGCTGGGCAGCCGGTCTGTCGAGACGCTGATCGCGCTGAGCGTTCTGGTGGTGTTCCTCTACGGCATGATGGGCCTATTGGACTATGCGCGGGGCCGGGTCATGGGCCGGGTCGCGGCGCGATTCCAGGCGCGGCTGGACCGGCGCGTGTTCGACGCGGTGATCCGCAAGGCGGCGTTGGCCCCGGACGAACATACGCAGACCGGCCTGCGCGACCTGGAAGCGGTGCAGCGGCTGATGGCCTCGCCGGTGCTGATGGCGATATTCGACATTCCGTGGACGCCGGTCTTCCTGGCAGGGATCTGGCTGTTCCACCCCTGGCTGGGGGCGCTGGCGCTGATCGGCGGGGGGATCATCATCCTGGTCACAGTGGTCAACCAGATGGTCACCCGCCAGCCGGCGATGAAATCGGCGCGCGCCACCGGCGCGGCGGAGGCGCTGTCCAGCCAGATCCGCAACGAGTCGGAAATGGTGCAGGCGATGGGGATGCGCGACCAGGCGTTCTCGCGCTGGCAAAAGGCCCGCGACGAATCGCTGAAATCGCAGATCGCGTCGTCGGACCTGGTGGGCACGTTCACCACGACGACCAAGACCTTCCGGCTGTTCCTGCAGTCGGCGATGCTGGGCCTGGGGGCCTACCTGGTGTTGCAGAACGAGCTGACGCCGGGTGCGATGATCGCGGGGTCGATCCTGATGGGCCGGGCGCTGGCGCCGATCGAGCTGGCCGTCGGGCAGTGGGCCCTGGTGCAGCGGGCGATGCAGGGCTGGGACTCGCTGGCCCGGTTGCTGGCGCTGGTGCCGCCCGAACAGCCGCGCACGCCGCTGCCCAAGCCCAAGGCCCTGCTGGAGGTCCGGCAGGTGACGGTGGTGCCGCCGGGCGACCAGCAGGCGGCGCTGAAGACCATCAGTTTCACCGTCGAGCCGGGGCAGGCGGTGGGCGTGATCGGCCCGTCGGGCGCGGGCAAGTCGACGCTGGCGCGGGCGCTGACGGGGGTCTGGCGGCCAGCGGGCGGCAAGATCCGGCTGGACGGCGCGTCGCTGGATCAGTTCGAGCCGCGGGTGCTGGGCGAGCATATCGGATACCTGCCGCAGCGCGTGCAGCTGTTCGAAGGCACCATCGCCGAGAACATATCGCGCCTGGCCGAAGATCCCGATCCGGCAAAGATCGTCGAAGCGGCGCGGAAGGCGGACGCGCATGACATGATCCTGAAGCTGCCCGACGGGTATGACACCCGCATCAACGCCGGCGGCGGCCGGCTGTCGGGCGGGCAGATGCAGCGGATCGGGCTGGCGCGGGCGATGTATGGCGACCCGGTCCTGGTGGTGCTGGACGAGCCCAACTCGAATCTCGACAACGAGGGCAGCGAGGCGGTGAACCACGCGATCCGGCAGTTCAAGGCCGAGGGCAAATCGGTGCTGATCATGGCGCATCGCCCGGCGGCGATCCGCGAGTGCGACTTGCTGCTGATGCTCGACGGTGGCGTCGTGCGGTCCTTCGGGCCCAAGGACGAGGTTCTCAAGGACGTGGTGAAGAACGCCGAGGAGATCGGCCACGCCCGGATCGGAGGCGTGCAATGAGCGAGCAGACGCGGGACGGCTGGTCGGTGCGCGCACCGATGATCGTGGGGCTGACCGGGCTGATCGTGCTGCTGGGCGGGTTCGGAAGCTGGGCCGCGGTGACGCAGATCTCGGGCGCCGTGATCGCCAGCGGGCAGATCGTGGTCGACCAGAACCGGCAGGTGGTGCAGCATCCCGATGGCGGTGTCGTGGCCGCGATTGAGGTCGACGAGGGCGACACGGTGGAGGCCGGTCAGGTGCTGGTGCGGCTGGACGCCACCGCCTTGCGCTCGCAACTGGCGATCACCGAGAATCAGCTGTTCGAACTGCAGGCGCGGCGCGGACGGCTGGAAGCGGAGCGGGACGGCCGGGAGGAGATCGAATTTCCCGACCTGGTGAGCGACGTAGCGGCGCGCAATGCCGAGGTGGCCGACCTGCTGGACGGGCAGCGGCGGCTCTTGACGGCGCGCAACGAGACCGTGGCGAGCGAGATTTCCCAGCTGGAAAAGCGCCGCGGGCAAATCGCCGACCAGATTGGCGGGATCGAGGCGCAGCAGAAGGCCATGAACGAACAGCTGGCGTTGATCGAGAAGGAACTGGCCGACCAGCAATCGCTTCTGGACCGGGGCCTGGCGCAGGCGTCGCGCGTGCTGGCGCTGCAGCGGGAGAAATCGCGGCTGCTGGGCCAGCTGGGCGAACTTGTGGCGCAGGCGGCGCAATCCGAAGGCCGGATCACGGAGATCGACATCGAGGTGCTGAAGCTGGGCACGCGGCGTAGGGAGGAAGCGATCACGACACTGCGCGACCTGCAGTTCCGCGAGCTGGAACTGCTGGAGGAGCGGCGTGCGCTGATCGAGCAGATGAGCCGGCTGGACATCACCGCGCCGGTGGGCGGGGTCGTGTATGGCTTGCAGATCTTCGCGCTGCGCTCGGTCATCCGGCCGGCCGATCCGATCCTTTACGTGGTGCCGCAAGACCGGCCTCTGATCATCGACGCGCGGGTCCCGCCCACGGATATCGACAAGATATATGTCGGCCAGGAGGTGACGCTGCGATTCTCGGCGCTGGACCAGCGCACGACGCCGGAACTGGTGGGGCAGGTGATGCAGATTTCTGCCGATGCGTTCCAGGACGACGCCACGCAGCAAAGCTATTACCGGGCCGAGATCGCGCTGAGCGAGGGCCAGCGCGAGCGTCTGCCGGAGGATGTGACGCTGATCCCCGGCATGCCGGTGGAGACCTTCATCCGAACCGCCGACCGCACGCCGCTGGCGTATCTGACCAAACCTCTGACGGATTACTTCGCCAAGGCGTTTCGCGAATAGGCGGAGCGCCTGCGGCGCGCAGGGTGTCTCGGCGTTCCTTCGGGACGCCTCGGGGCGCGTGGCGGGCGTGACGCGCGGGGGCGAGGAACGGGCCGTGTGGCCGGCGACGGGATGGTGAGTATTTATCGCAAGAAAAAGCACGGGCCGGTTTTTGCGGTTGCATCGGTGCCCTGAGCGTCTAGCGTGCGCGGCAACGCAACCGAGGAGGTCGGGACCATGGGAAAATTCGAGGACAAGCTGGCCGAGATGGGCGTGACCCTGCCCGAGGCGGCGGCGCCTGCGGCGAATTACGTGCCGTATGTGCTGGTGGGTGACATGCTGTACGTCTCGGGTCAGTTGCCGAAGCTGGGCGACGAGATGATGGTCGGCAAGCTGGGCGACGACATGGACGTGGCCGCGGGCGCCGAGGCGGCGAAGGCCTGCGCGATCAACCTGCTGGCGCAGGTCAAGGCGGCCTGCGGCGGCGACCTCGACCGCCTGAAGCGGGTGGTGAAGCTGGGCGGGTTCGTGAACTCAACGCCGGATTTCACCCAGCAGCCGCAGGTGATCAACGGTGCGTCGGATTTCATCGGCGAGGCGCTGGGCGAGGCGGGCAAGCACGCGCGGGCCGCGGTGTCGTCGCCGGCGCTGCCCTTCGGCGTGGCAGTGGAGATCGAAGGCGTGTTCCAGATCGGATGATGCGGCTGGACCCGTCCTTTCTGCGGGCGCCGCTGGCGCACCGGGCGTTGCATGACGTGCGCGACGGCCGGCCGGAAAACTCGCGTGCGGCGATTTCGGCGGCGATGGACCACGGCTATGGCATCGAGATCGACCTGCAACTGAGCCGGGACGGTGCGGCGATGGTGTTTCACGACTATGATCTGAAGCGTCTGACCGGGCAGACAGGGCCGGTCCAGCAGCGCGAAGCGGCGGAGTTAAGAAACGTTCCCCTGTTGGGCGGGGACGAGGGGATACCGTCGCTGCCCGAGGTGCTGGACCTGGTGGCGGGACGCGTGCCGCTGTTGATCGAACTGAAGGACCAACAGGGGCAGATGGGCCAGACGGACGGGCGGCTGGAGGCGGCGACGGCGGTGGCGCTGAAGGGTTATTCCGGGCCGGTGGCGGTGATGTCGTTCAACCCCGAGATGATGGTGGCGATGCGCGACCTTGCGCCGGATGTGGCGCGCGGGATCGTGACATGCGACTACGACCCCGAGGACTGGACACTGCTGCGGGCCGAGGTAGGCGCGCGGTTGCGGGACATCCCGGATTACGACCGCGCCGACGCGGCGTTCCTCAGCCACCAGGCGCAGGACCTGGACCGCGCGCGGGTGGCCGAACTGCAGGGCGCGGGTGCGGACGTGCTGTGCTGGACGATCCGGTCGCCGCAGGAAGAGGCTGAGGCGCGGCGCGTGGCGCAGAACATCACCTTCGAGGGGTACCTGCCCGCGATTCCCGCTTGAACCGCGGCGGGCAGGCCACAGATTGAAGGCCATGATTTCCGAAAGCGAAGAGCGGCCCTGATGGACGGCGGATCGGTCCTTGTGAGCGTCTATGAAAGCCTGGGCGACGTGGCGCAGGCCGACTGGGACGCCTGCGCCTGTCCCGAGGCCGAAGACGGCGGCCGGGCGGAAGACCCGTTCACCACATACCGCTTCCTGAAGGCGCTGGAAGACAGCGGGTCGGTCGGCGCCGGCACCGGCTGGCAGCCGCATTACCTGGTGGCCGAGATGGACGACCAGGTGATCGCCTGCGCGCCGCTTTACGTGAAGGGGCACAGCCAGGGCGAATACATCTTCGACCACAACTGGGGCCATGCCTATGAGCGCGCGGGCGGGCGGTATTATCCCAAGTTGCAGATGGCGGTGCCGTTCACGCCCGTCACCGGACGGCGGCTGCTGACCCGGCCGGGATACGGGCAACCGGGGCGCGATGCGCTGATGCAAGCCGCGGTCAGCATCGGCGACCGCAACGCGCTGTCGTCGCTGCACGTGACGTTTTGCACCAGGTTCGAGCGGGAGGTGGGCACCGAGATGGGCCTTTTGCCGCGGATCACGCAGCAGTATCACTGGCTGAACCGGGGCTATGAAAGTTTCGACGATTTCCTTGGAAGCCTGAGTTCGCGCAAGCGCAAGAATATCCGCAAGGAGCGGGCGCAGGCGCAGGGCTTTGGCGGCGAGATCGTGCAGTTGACGGGCGAGGCGATCCGGCCCGAACACTGGGAGGCGTTCTGGGAATTCTACCAGGACACCGGGGCGCGCAAATGGGGGATGCCCTACCTGACGCGGAAGTTCTTCGACATCGCGCAGGAGCGGCTGCGGGACGATATCCTGCTGGTCCTGGCGCTGGAGGAGGGCGTGCCGGTGGCGGGGGCGCTGAACATGATCGGGCGCGACGCGCTTTATGGCCGCTACTGGGGCTGCACGGCGCATCACCCGGCGATGCATTTCGAGTTGTGTTACTATCAGGCCATCGATTACGCCATCGCGCACGGGCTGGGCCGGGTCGAGGCGGGCGCGCAGGGCGAGCACAAGCTGGCCCGCGGATATCTGCCGGTCGAGACCCACTCGCTGCATTGGTTTCGCGACCCGCCTTTTTCCGATGCGGTGGCGCATTACCTTGAGGCGGAACGCGAGGCCGTGGCGGAGGATATCGAAATCCTGACGAGCTTCGGCCCGTTCAGGAAAGCAAATGTGGAGGAGCAGGAATGAGTGAGAAATTGAGTGACACGGCGCGGAAGACGACGCTGGAGCCGTTGTTGGAAAACGGCTGGGCGATGGTCGACGGGCGCGATGCGATCCACAAGACCTATGAGTTCGAGAATTTCGTCGAGGCGTTCGGGTTCATGACCCGCTGCGCGATCTGGGCGGAAAAGTGGGACCACCATCCGGAATGGTCGAATGTCTACAAGACGGTCGAGGTGACGCTGACCAGCCATGACGTGGAGGGTCTGAGTTCGCGGGACACCAAGCTGGCGCGGAAGATGGACAAGCTGGCCGACGGCTGAGCGGCCTTTGGGCAGGGGCCGGGACGCGAGCGCGCCCCGGCCCCCTAGCGTTTGTCAATTGTTGGACGTCAGACGAAATTGACCTTCGCGTCATAAACTGACCCAAGCACCACGAACCGGAAGAGTAGGAAACCCTACGTTAGCGAGAGCTGTCATTCGAACCGGGTGCGGCGAAGGTTGGTTTCGAGTCCTTGCCAACTTTCGAAATTGAGCCCCCAGCCGGTTAACAGCCGCGAAGCGGCCCGGCCATCGTCAGCCCCTCCCTCGGGCTGGCGATTTGGCTGAGGCTGGGCGCAACGATCCTTCCGAGGATTTGTTTGGCAGGCATAAAGTGCTTCAAAATTGCCGTCGGATCGCCACCCCAAGGGCTGACGCTCGCCTCCGTTGTGAACGGCGGAAAGGTCCGCCTACCGGACCTTGACCTGTACCGCGCTCAAGGTCCGGTTTGGGTCAGAAGTGCTTGATGATCGGGCCGATATTGCGTGACGCTGCGCCTTAGGAAGGTTCAGAAAACCAGCCGCATTGAGTCAAAGATTCGCGCTGTTTCACATCAATCAGATCGCGTCGAGCAGAGACTCTCCGGCGGAGGTTTCGCAGGTGCCGGGGTTGTCCTCGACATGGAGGACCTTCACCGTGCCGTCCTCGACCAGCATGGCATAGCGTTTGGATCGGGTGATGAGGCCCGCGGGCGGTGCGGTGAAATCCATGCCGATGGCCTTGGTGAATTCCGATTGCGGATCGCCCAGCATGGTGATTCCGGCGTCGCTGGCGCCGGTGTCCTTGCCCCAGGCGTTCATCACGAAGGGATCGTTCACCGAGACGCAGATGACCTCGTCCACGCCCTTGGCGTCGAAATCGGCCTTGGTGCGGATGAAACTGGGCACGTGGGCCGAGTGGCAGGTGGGGGTGAAGGCGCCGGGGACGGCGAAGATCGCCACCTTGCGGCCTTTGGTCTTGTCGGACAGCGCGACCTCTTCGGGGCCGTCGGCGCCCATCTTGAGCAGCGTGGCATCGGGGAGTTTGTCGCCGGTGGTGATCGTCATTGTCGCATCCTGTCTTTCGTTTGCGTTTGGAATGCCTGTAAGTATAGGCCCTGACGGCCCGAGGGCCATGTGGAAATTGCAGGAGGGCACATGTCGGGAGTTGTTGTCGTGGGCGCGGGTCAGGCGGGCAGTTCGCTGGTGGCGAAGCTGCGGGCGCTTGGCTATGACGGCAAGGTGACGCTGATCGGGGAAGAGCACGCGCCGCCCTATCAAAGGCCACCGTTGTCGAAGAAATACCTTTTGGGCGAGATGGAGCTGGAGCGGCTCTATCTGCGGCCCGAGAGTTTCTATTCCGAGAACATGATCGACCTGCGGCTGGATGCGGCGGTGACGGCGATTGACCGTGCCGACAAGGTGGTTGTCGCGGGCGGGCACGCGTTGCCCTACGAACACCTGGTGCTGACCACCGGATCGGTGCCGCGACGGTTGCCGCCCGCGATCGGCGGGGCGCTGGAGGGTGTCTACGTGGTACGCGACCTGCGCGACGTGGACAGAATGGCGCCGGAGTTTCGTGAAGGCGCCAAGGTATTGATCGTGGGCGGCGGGTATATCGGGCTGGAAGCGGCCGCCGTGGCCGCCTCGAAAGGGTTGCAGGTGACGCTGGTCGAGATGGCGGACCGGATCCTGCAGCGCGTGGCGGCGCAGGAGACCTCGGATTATTTCCGGGAGTTGCACCGCTCGCGCGGTGTGGACATTCGCGAAGGCGTCGGGCTGGACCGGCTGACCGGCGAGGGCAGGGTCAGCGGCGCGCTGTTGAGCGATGGTACGGAACTGGAGGCGGATTTCGTGATCGTGGGCGTGGGGATCACCCCCGCCACGGCCCTGGCCGAGGCTGCCGGCATCGAGGTCGAGAACGGCATCAAGGTGGATGCACACGGCCGCACGAGCGATCCGGCGATCTGGGCCGCCGGAGATTGCGCGAGCTTTCCCTTTCGGGGCGAACGCCTGCGGCTGGAGAGCGTGCCCAATGCGATCGACATGGCGGAATGCGTGGCCGAGAACATCATTGGCGCGGACAAGACCTATGTGCCGCAGCCGTGGTTCTGGTCGGATCAGTATGACGTGAAATTGCAGATTGCCGGTCTGAATGTGGGCTATGACCGGGTGGTGACGCGCGACAGCGAGGGCGGCATTTCCTTCTGGTACTACCAGGGCGACACGCTGTTGGCGGTGGATGCGGCCAATGACGCGCGGGCCTACATGGTGGGCAAGCGGTTGATCGACAACGGAAAGACCGCTGATCCGGCGGTCGTGGCGGACCCGGGCGCGGACCTCAAGGCGCTGTTGAAGGCGTGAGGATCATCGGCGGCGAGTTTCGCGGGCGGCGGCTGGCCTCGGTTGGCAAGGGGGACGAGGGCGCGCGGCTGCGGCCCACCTCGGACCGGGTGCGCGAGAGCCTGTTCAACGTGCTGATGGCGCGGTTCGGGGACCGGGTGGAAGGCGCCGTGGTGCTGGACCTTTTCGCCGGGACCGGGGCGCTGGGGCTGGAGGCGCTGTCGCGTGGGGCCGCGCGGGCGGTGTTCGTGGAAAGCGGGCGAGTGGGGCAAAGGCTCATTCGGGAGAATGTTGCGCTGTGCGGTGTTGCGGACCGGGTGACGCTGGTTGGTCGGGATGCGCGCAAGCTGGGGGCCGCGACGGAAGCCTGCGGGCTGGTGTTCCTCGATCCACCCTATGGCAAGGGGCTGGGCGAGGCGGCTTTGGGCGCGGCGATGGCGGGCGGATGGGTAGCGCCGGGGGCCTTGGTGGTCTGGGAGGAAGGCGGCGCGGTGGCAGTGCCGGAGGGGTGGAGCCTGCTCGATGAGCGGGCGTATGGGGATACGGTGATCAGGGTTCTGCAAGCGGGGTAGGGCGCATTTTGGTCAGACGCGTGGGTTTTCACCCACCCTACGCGTTGCGCGGCCGTCATCTTCGGACTTGATCCCAGGATCCCATTGACCGGAGCGCTGCCGGTTCAGCCCTTCATCAACTCGGGCAGGTCGCCGGTCAGGCCCGCCGCCTCGCGGATGAATTTGCGGCGCAGCGTTGGCATGGCCGACAGCGCGCCCATGCCGATATCGCGCGCGGCGCGCAGGAGGGGGTTGTCGTTTGAAAAGAGCCGGTTGGTGAGGTCGGTCGTCACTGCCAGCGTCGCGGTGTCGAAGCGGCGCCATTGCTGGTAGCGGGCGAGCACGTCGGAAGCGGCGAAATCCTCGCCCCGGCGGGTGGCGTCGGTGAGAACCTGGGCCAGCGCGCCCACGTCCCGCAGTCCGGCGTTGAGGCCCTGGCCGGCGATGGGATGCATGCCGTGGGCGGCGTCACCGATGAGGGCGAGCCGCTCGGCCACGAAGGCGTTGGCGAGCGTCAGGCTCAGCGGGTAGGTGAAACGCTTGCCGCGCAGGGAGATATCGCCCAGGAAATCGCCGAAGCGGGGGCGCAGGACTTCCATGAACTCGGTATCGTTCAGTGCGGCGAAACGGGCGGCGGTCGCCTCGGTTTCGGACCAGACGATGGAGCTGACATTGCCGGGCAGGGGCAGGATGGCCAGCGGGCCGGGCGGCATGAAGAACTGGTGCGCGATGCCGTTATGCGGCAACTGGTGCGCGATGGCGGCCACCAGCGCGGTCTGGCCGTAATTCCACCCGGTGCGGGCGATCCCGGCGCGTTGCGCGGTGCCCGAGGCGCGCCCGTCGGAGCCAACGACGATGCGGCCCGATAGCGTTTTGCTGGAGGCGAGCGTGAGCGTGACGCCGGTGGGCGTGACGTCCTGCGCGGTGACGGTGTCGGTCACTTGGGCGATCCGGTTCTCGTCCTGCATCGCCTCCAGGAACGCTCGGCGCAGGTAGCGGTCTTCGAGCATGTGGCCCATGGGGCCTTCCTCGATCTCGGCATGGTCGAAATGCAGGAAGAAGGGGGCGGCGCCTTCGCCGGCGCGGCCATCGGAGACCTTGATTTCCAGCATGGGCTGGGCGTTGTCGGCCACGCGGGTCCAGATGCCGATATTGCTCAGCAGGCGCACCGAGGCCAGCGCCAGCGCGTAGGCGCGACCGTCGAAGGCGGCATCGGCGCGCACGGTCTGGGGCAGGGTGTCGATGACGGTCACGGTCAGGCCCGCCTGCGCCGCGGCCAGTGCCAGCGCAGGGCCGGTGAGGCCGCCGCCGACGATCAGGATATCGCTGTCATGGTCCATGCGGATCAATATGTCGGCGCGCACCGGATTGTCCATGCGCCGGATTGTCATTGGGTGGGCTTGCCTTGCGCCGGGGCATCTGCATTCATGCAGGCGATTTTGCAGGAGCGCGGAGGATCCGGGATGAACGAGTGGCTGACGATGAGCGCGGCGGAGCTGGGGCGCGGGATCGAAGCGGGCGAGATCGGGCCGGTGGCGCTGACCGAGGCGTACCTGGCGGCCATCGACGCCCATCCGGCGCGGAACGAGATCTATTCGGTGGTCACTCATGACCGCGCCCGGGCCGAGGCGCAGGCGGCCGAGGCACGGGCGCAGGCCGGGCGGCGGCTGGGGCCCCTGGATGGCGTGCCGGTCAGCTGGAAGGACCTGTTCGACAGCGCAGGGACGGCGACGGAGGCCGGCACGCGGCTGCTGAAGGGCCGGGTGCCGGAGCGGGATGCCGAAGTGTTGCGGAACGCGACCGCCGCCGGGCTGGTCTGTCTGGGCAAGACGCATATGAGCGAGCTGGCGTTCTCGGGGCTAGGGCTGAACCCGATGACAGCGACGCCGCCGAATGTGCACGATCCGAAGCTGGTGCCGGGGGGCTCGTCCTCGGGGGCGGCGGCGAGCGTGGCGCATGGGCTGGCGGCCTGCGGCATCGGGTCGGATACGGGCGGATCGGTGCGCATCCCGTCGGCGTGGAACGATCTGGTGGGGCTGAAGACCACGTCGGGACGCGTGTCGCTGGGCGGGGTCGTGCCGCTGTGTGCGAAGTTCGACACGGTGGGGCCGCTGGGCCGCAGCGTGGAGGATTGCGCGCTGGTGCTGGCCGTCTTGGAAGGCGGGCGGGCGGCGGACCTGGAGGGCGTGTCGCTGGAGGGGATGCGCTTTGCCGCGTTGCAGTCGGTGGTGTTCGACGACATCCGCGACGCGCCGCGCGACGCCTATTTCAGCGCGTTGGAGCGGCTGAAGGCGGCGGGGGCGAGGATCGAGGAGGTCGAGTCGCCCGAGGCCGAACAGGCGATGCCGCTGTCGGCGATCCTGTTCACGTCCGAGGCGTATGGTATCTGGGGCGACGTGATTTCGGCCAATCCGGACAAGATGTTCAAGCCGATCCGGGAACGGTTCGAATCCGGGCGAGAGTTCCGCGCTTGCGACTATGTGGCGGGCTGGAACCTGCTTGCGGCGCTGCGCCTCCAGTGGGCCGAACGGATGAAACCCTATGACGCGGTGCTGATGCCGACGGCGCCGAACCTGCCGCCCGAGGTGGACCGGCTGATGACCGACGACGACTATTACGTGACCGAAAATCTGCTGGCGCTGCGCAACACGCGGGTGGGCAACCTGATGGGGCTGGCGGCCGTCAACCTGCCGACCGGGACGCCCGGTTGCGGGCTCATGATGTGCGGCGAAGCCTTCGGCGAAGAGCGGATTCTGCGGGTCGCAAGGGCCGCCGAGGCAGCGTTGGCCTGACGGGCAAAATCGTTACTGGACGCAAAATGTTGCCCGGCTGATGCAAGCCGGCCACAATACTTGGCCTACTTTAGAGGTATCCGCTAACCTCTTGCCAAAAATGCCACAATCCCCGCACCCCCGGTTGGTTTTGCTGGACGCAACGCGGGGGCTTTTGTAGATTTGATCCAAACGGGGCGACAACGATCCCGTAACCTAGAGGCAGTGTTGATGTTTCCCGAGCGGTTTTCGAACCTTCCGGAATATGCGTTTCCGCGTTTGCGGACCCTGTTGGACGTGCACGATCCCGGCGGTGATGTGATCCACATGACCATCGGCGAGCCGCAGCACGATTTTCCGGGCTGGATCATGGATGCGATCGAAAGACATGCGGAGGAGTTTCGCAAGTACCCGGTGAATGAGGGCATTCCGGCGCTGAACACGGCGTTCTGCGACTGGGTTTCGCGGCGCTATGGCGTGGAGTTGAGCCCGGACCGGCATGTGATGGCGCTGAATGGCACGCGCGAGGGGCTTTACAACGCGATGATGACGCTGTGCCCTGAAACCAAGAACGGCAAGCAGCCGATCGTGCTGCTGCCGAATCCGTTTTACCAGGTTTACATGGTGGCGGCGCTGAGCGTGGGCGCCGAGCCGATGTTCCTACCGGCGACGCGCGAGACGGGGTTCCTGCCGGATTTCACCAGCCTGGACGCCGAGGTGCTGGACCGGGTGACGGTGGCCTATCTGTGCTCGCCCTCCAACCCGCAGGGCGCGGTGGCGGATGCGGAATACTGGAAGACGCTGATCGGGCTGGCGGAAAAGCACGATTTCAAGGTCTTCGCCGACGAGTGCTATTCGGAGATCTACCGCGACACGCCGCCCGTGGGTGCGCTGGAAGTCGCGAAGGAGATGGGGGCCGACCCCGAGCGGGTGGTGGCGTTTCACAGCCTGTCGAAACGGTCGAACCTGGCCGGGTTGCGATCGGGGTTCGTGGCGTCGGGGCCGCAGAGCATGAAGCGGATCCGGCAGTTGAGGTCCTATGCGGGCACGCCGCTGCCGCTGCCGTTGCAGCATGCGGCGGCCAAGGTCTGGGCCGATGAAAAGCACGTCGACGTGAACCGCAGGCTTTACCAGGAAAAGTACAAACTGGCTGACGAGATCTTTGACGGCGTGCCGGGATACCAGAGCCCCGAGGCGGGGTTTTTCCTGTGGCTGCCGGTCGAGGATGGCGAGGCGGCGGCGCTGAAACTGTGGCAAGAGACAGGCGTGCGGGTGCTGCCCGGCGCGTACCTGGCGCAGGAGGCCGGGGGCCTGAACCCCGGCCACGCATACATAAGGGTCGCGATGGTGGCCCCAAAGAAAGAGGTGGCACGCGGCCTGACGCAGTTGCGTGACTGTCTTTATAATTAACGAGGAAGAGGCAACATGGCATATCAGACGCGCGGACGTGACCCGCTTTTGGACAGCTCGATGGCGGAGGCGATCGAGAAGCGAGGCAAGGAACTTCTGGGACTTGCGCTGCTGGCGCTGGGTCTGGCCGCCGCGATGATGATCGCATCCTACAATCCCGACGATCCCAGCTGGATGGCCGCGACGGACGCGCCGGTGCAGAACCTGCTTGGCCGGATGGGGGCCTCGATTGCGGCGCCGCTGTTCATGATCGTGGGCTGGGGCGCGTGGGGCCTTGCCATTGTCCTGGGGGCGTGGGGTGTGCGTTTCGCCCTGCACCGCGGCCAGGACCGGGCGATTGGCCGGTTGATCTATGCGCCGATCTGGATCGCGCTTCTGGCGATGTATGCCTCGTCGCTGGAGCCGAGCGCGGAGTGGTCGGCGTCGCACAGTTTCGATTATGGCGGGCTGTTCGGGGAAATGGCGCTGGGCACGGTGCTGGGTTTCCTGCCGATCAGCGCGACCTTCGGGCTGAAGCTGTTGTCGCTGCTTCTGGCGGTGGGGATGGTGGCGCTGGGCGCGTTCATCCTGGGGTTCAGCCGGTTGGAGCTGTCGCAGATCACCCGCTTCCTGGTGGTTGGCACGATCATGACCTATGCCACGTTGCGCGCCGTGCTGGCCCGCAGCGGCGGGATGGCGGCAGGGGCCGCGAAGACCGCCCAGGCCAAGGCCGCAGATCGCTGGGACCGCCGGATGCAGGAACGCGCCGAGGCCCATGAGCTGGCCCTGGCCGAGGCCGCCGTGCCAGAGCCGCGGGTGCGCCGTGCCGAGCCCGCCTTGGCCGGAGCCGTCCGGCACCGGGGCCATGCCGCGCCGGTCGAAACCGCTGGGCCCGGCTACGAGGTGAGCCAGGCGCCGGAAAAGACCGGCGGGCTGTTGTCGCGGATGCCGTCGCTGATGCGGCGGCCCGAGCGCACGCCGGAGCCGGAACTGATCGAGGCGTCCGAGATGCCCGACATGCCCGCGCCGAGCGGCGACCGGGTGAGCGCCAAGATTGCCGATGTCATCAAGAGCCGGGTGCGCAAGAACCCCGCCGTGCAGGTCGAGACGGTCGCGCCGCTGACCCGTGGCCGTGGGCGGGGGCCGGATCCGCTTATCCTGAACACCGCGCCGCGCAGCGCGGTGCGGGCCGAGCCGCCGCTGACCGCAGAGCACGCTGTGCCGGATGCCGCCCATGCGCCGGTGCACGCACCGATGCAGGAGATGGTCGAGGCGGCGCCGGAGGACGAGGTGATCGACGACGGCTATGGCGCATATGACAGCTATGAGGCGGAGCCGGAGGTGCCGGTCTATACCCGCGCCGCGACGCCCCAGGAGCTGCCTGCCGCAGAGCCGAAGAAGGTCGTGCAGCACCCGCCGCGGCGCGCGCCGCAGCCCTCCGCACGGGCGCAGGCCGAGGCGCAGCCCAAGCTGCAATTCGAGGAAAAGCCGCAGATCGAGTACGAGCTGCCGCCGCTGAACCTGCTGACCAACCCGGTCAATATCCAGCGCCATCACCTGAGCGACGAGTCGCTGGAGGAGAACGCTCGGATGCTGGAAACGGTGCTGGACGACTATGGCGTGAAGGGCGAGATCGTCAGCGTGCGCCCCGGCCCGGTGGTGACGATGTACGAGCTGGAACCGGCGCCGGGCCTGAAGGCGAGCCGGGTGATCGGCCTCGCGGACGATATCGCGCGGTCGATGTCGGCCCTGTCGGCGCGGGTCAGCACCGTGCCGGGGCGGTCGGTGATCGGGATCGAGCTGCCCAATGACAACCGCGAGATGGTCAGCTTCCGCGAGATCCTGTCGAGCCGCGACTATGGCGACGGCAACCAGAAGCTGCCGCTGGCGCTGGGCAAGGATATCGGCGGTGACCCGATGGTGGCGAACCTCGCGAAGATGCCTCACCTGCTGATCGCGGGGACGACGGGCTCGGGTAAATCCGTGGCGATCAACACCATGATCCTGAGCCTGCTCTACAAGCTGACGCCCGAGGACCTGCGGCTGGTCATGATCGACCCCAAGATGCTGGAACTGAGCGTTTATGACGGCATTCCGCATCTGCTGAGCCCGGTGGTGACTGACCCGAAAAAGGCCGTGGTGGCACTGAAATGGGTCGTGGCGGAGATGGAAGACCGCTATCGCAAGATGTCCAAGATGGGCGTGCGCAACATCGACGGCTACAACAGCCGCGTGGCCGATGCGCTGGCCAAGGGCGAGATGTTCAGTCGGACGGTGCAGACCGGGTTCGACGACGAGACCGGCGAGCCGGTGTTCGAGACCGAGGAGTTCGCGCCCGAGAAGATGCCGTTCATCGTGGTCATCGTCGACGAGATGGCCGACCTGATGATGGTCGCCGGCAAGGAGATCGAGGCCTGTATCCAGCGGCTGGCGCAGATGGCGCGGGCGTCGGGCATTCACCTGATCATGGCCACGCAGCGGCCGTCGGTGGACGTCATCACGGGCACGATCAAGGCGAACTTTCCGACGCGGATTTCCTTCCAGGTGACCAGCAAGATCGACAGTCGCACGATCCTGGGCGAGATGGGCGCCGAGCAGCTGCTGGGCATGGGCGACATGCTGTACATGGCGGGTGGCGGCAAGATCACCCGCTGTCACGGGCCGTTTGTCAGCGACGAGGAAGTCGAGGAGGTGGTGAATCACCTCAAGGCCTTTGGCCCGCCGGTTTACGTTGGCGGTGTGCAGGACGGCCCCGAGGACGACAAGGCCGACAAGATCGACGCGGTCCTTGGGCTGTCGACGGGCGGCAACACCGATGGCGAGGACGCGCTGTACGATCAGGCCGTGCAGATCGCCATCACCGACCGCAAATGCAGCACCTCCTATATCCAGCGCAAGCTGGCCATCGGCTATAACAAGGCGGCACGCCTGGTCGAGCAGATGGAGGATGAGGGTGTCGTGAGTGCCGCGAACCACGTGGGCAAGCGCGAAATCCTAGTGCCCGAGCAATAACGCCCCGAAAAGGGCCGAGGGGAAACGTTTGCCGGTCTGTTGCGTTGGCGTGCAAAGAAACGCCAACGCGAAGAAGGACGGGTGAATGGCCGGAGATGCCGAGACGCTGCTGAACGAGATCGACGACCTGGCTGATGGCGAGGACACGGTCTCGGTCGAGGATGTGGTCGACGCGATCGGCGGTCGTGGATTCGGGCCGATCATCTTCGTGACGGCGTTGTTGGGCGCGTCGCCCCTGGGCGGCATCCCGGGCGTGCCTACACTGTTTGCGATCATACTGATCCTCATCGCGGTGCAGATCCTTGTCGGGCGGCGCAGTTTCTGGATGCCGGACCGGATCAGCAACAGGGCGGTGACCGATGACAGGGTCGCGCGTTCGGTCGACAAGGCGCGGCCTGCCGCACAGTGGATGGACCGGCATTTCGGTCACAGGCTCGAGGCGCTGACAGGGCGTCCGGCGCAGCTTGCGGCGGCGCTTGTGGTGGTGGGTCTGTGCGCGATGATCCCGCCGCTGGAGGTGGTGCCCTTCGCGGCGCTCATTCCGTTCGCGGCCATAGCGCTTCTGGGTCTGGCGATCACGGTGCGGGACGGGGTGCTGATGGTGGTGGCGTTCGCGGCCAGCGCCGGGGCGCTTTTCGCGGCGATCCAGTTCCTCCCGTTTTGATGCATTGGGCCGGAAAAAGGGGCGTTCACGCGCATTTGCACCGAATGCTATCGCATAACGCCGTGTGTCCGCCTATCTTTTGGCGAGAATGAAAAAGGAGAGGTTTTCCCTCATGCGTATGGTTGCTTTGGCCCTGACTTTCCTGATGGCCACGCCCGCGATGGCCGAAAAGCTGTCGTTGAACGAGATTTCGCAGTACCTGAACAGTTTCAGTTCGGCGACCGGCGAATTTACCCAGATCAACGATGACGGCACGATCAGCACGGGGCAGATCTATATCAAGCGGCCCGGGCGGGTTCGGTTCGAGTACAACCCGCCGGAACAGACGCTGGTGGTGGCCGATGGCGATACGGTGGGCATCATCGACCCCAAGTCCAATACCGGGGGCGAGGCCTATCCGCTGGACCGCACGCCGCTGAAGATCATCCTTGAACGCAACGTGGATTTCGGCCGTGCGCGGATGGTGACGGGCCACAGCAGCGACGGCAAGACCACCACCGTGCGCGCGCAGGACCCGGCGCACCCCGAATACGGCAATATCGAGCTGGTCTTTACCGACAGCCCGGTCGAGCTGCGTCAGTGGGTGATCAACGACAGCGGTGGCAGCAAGACAACGGTGGTGCTGGGCGATCTGACCACGGGTACGCAGCTGGGCAATGACAGGTTCGTCATTCCCGGAAAAGACAAGTTCAAGCGGATCGACAGGTAGGCCGGGCGAAGCGGGGCGGCTTAGCGCCGCCCGCAGGCCCGCAACTGCTGATCGTAAACAATGGCTCGCTGGCCGACCTCTCCCGAGACGCGCAGCAACCATGGCTTGGCGTTGTAGCTGCCCCGGCTGAAGCCCGTGCGCCCCTCGTGATAGGCGAGATAGTGGTTGCGGGCGTCGTGCATCGGGATGCCCAGACGCTGGTTCGACTGCGCCATGTACCAGCCCATGAAGTCGGTCGCGTCGCGGATGTCGTTGCGCCGCGCGGCCCGGTTGCCGTCCTTCACGTACTCGTCCCACGTGCCGTCGAGCGCCTGGCTGTAGCCGTAGGCGGAACTTTGGCGGCCCATGGGAATCACGCCGAGGGTCCAGCGGAAGGGCGTGCGCGCCTCGCCGTCGAACTTGCTTTCCTGGTAGATCGTGGCCATCTGCACCGGCACTGGCACGCCCCAGCGACGCTCGGTCGCTCGGAAGGCCCGCAGGTAATGCGGTTTCTGCGCCACGATGGCGCAGGCATTGTCCAGATTGTCGGGCGGCGGGCCGCTGGGACCACCACCACAGGCGTTCAGGGTGGCCAGGGCCACCAAACTTAGAATCGTGCGAAGACGTCTGCTCATCTGCCTCTCGCTATGTTTGTTTTTCTTTTCAGTTTAACCAAAATTTCGGAGCTTGGAAATGCCGGATTTGGGCCTTTGGGTCTGGACGGAGAAGGGGCACTGTCTGACAGCGGTTCACAGACTGTTTCCCGACAAAATGCGCACAGCGATTGGACAAAACTCGGTTGAACGCAGTACAGTGTGTCGTTAGGGGCTATCTGAATGTTGAAGACACGCGCGAAATATCACCTGGGACAGGTCGTGAAACACCGCAAACATCCGTTTCGCGGCGTGATTTTCGATGTGGATCCCGAGTTTGCGAACACCGAGGAATGGTACGACTCGATTCCCGAGGAAAGCCGCCCGGTGAAGGATCAGCCGTTCTATCACCTGCTGGCCGAGAACGATCAGACCTATTACGTGGCCTATGTCAGCGAACAGAACCTGATCGCGGACTATTCGGGCGAGCCGGTGGGGCACCCTGACATACCCGACCTTTTCGGCCCGTTCGAGGACGGGCAGTACCCGCTGCATTTCCAACTGAACTAAGGCCGGGGCGCGGTCTAGCGCCCCATGCTGGTTTTTTGGCGCCGGTCCGCGGCGTCAGTAGCCCAGGGCGCAGCCGTCCTTGCGCGGGTCGGAGCCGCCTTCGAGGACCCCGTTTTCCTTGATCTCGATCGCCTGGGCGCCGCCGATCGCCTCGTCGGCCTCGACCACGTTGTGGCCGAGATCTGCCAGTTCGCGGTGCACGTCCGGCGCGTAGCCGGTTTCGACCCGAAGCTCGCCCGCGTCGGGGAAACAGCGCGGCGCGTCGATGGCCTCCTGCGGGGACAGGCCGAAATCGCGCAGGTTCGAGACAAAGCGCGCGTGGCCGTTTGCCTGGTACGCGCCGCCCATCACGCCGAAGGGCATGGTGACGCGGCCCCCCTCGCGCAGCATGCCGGGAATGATCGTGTGCATCGGGCGTTTGCCGCCGTTCATCTCATTCGCGTGGCCCTCTTCGAGCGTGAAGCCCGCGCCGCGGTTTTGCAGCAGGATGCCGAATTTTTCCGACGCGATACCCGAGCCGAAACCGTGGAAGATGGAATAGATCAGCGACACGGCCATGCGGTCGCGGTCGACCACGGTGATGTAGATCGTGTCGCGGTGCACGGCCTCGCTGAGCGAGGTGGCGGACGGCATCGCCTTTTTCGGGTCGATCAGGGTGGCGAGCGCGCGGGCGGTGTCCATCGACAGCATGTGATCCAGCCGCGCGGTGAGGTCGGGATCGGCCATGAAGCGATTGCGGGCGTCGTAGGCCAGCTTGGTCGCCTCGGCCTCGATATGGGCGCGCGTTGTGCCGAACGGGTCCATCGACGCGATGTCGAACTGGGCCAGGATATTGAGCAGCAGGATCGCCGTGGCACCTTGGCCGTTGGGCGGATGCTCGACCAGGTCGATGCCGGCATAGCTGCCGCTGATGGGGTCGGTGGGCGTCGCGGCCGTGGCGGCGAAATCGTCGCTTGTGTGCACGCCGCCCAGGGCGTTGAGGGCGGCCAGCATGTCCTCGGCCACCTCGCCCTTGTAGAAGGCATCGCGCCCGTCGCGGGCGATTCGGCGCAGCACCTCGGCCTGTCCGGGGGCGCGGAACATCTCGCCCTGTTTCAGCGGTTGGCCGCCGTTGGTGTAATGGGTCAGGCCGTGGCCCTGCAGGCATTCGGCGGCCCGGGGCCAGTCATTGGCGACGCGGGGGGCCACCGGCACACCTTCTTCGGCGTAGTGGATTGCGGGTTGCAGAAGGGCGTCGAGACCCAGTTTGCCATGCGCGTCCGACAAGTGGCAGAAGGCGTCGACCGCGCCGGGGATGGTGACCGCTTCGGGGCCGTGCAACGGAACGGTGTCGAGGCCGCGAGCGCGCAGGTCGGCGGCGCTGGCGGCGGCCGGGGCGCGGCCGGAGCCGTTTAGCGCATGGATGTCGTCGCTGCCGGGCCGGGTGAACAGCGCGAAGCAGTCGCCGCCGATGCCGGTCATCTGCGGTTCGCAGATTCCCAGTAGAACGGCGCCGGCAATGGCGGCGTCCATGGCGTTGCCGCCGCGTTTCAGAATGTCGATGGCGGCCTGGGCGGCCAGAGGGTGCGACGTGGCGCACATGCCGTTGGTGGCGAGGACGGCCGAGCGGCCGGGACGTTGGAAGTCGCGCATGGTTTTCCCGTTGATTGCAATGCTGTGCGGCACCTTAGGGGGCGCGTTCGGGAATGCCAATGTGATGGGAAGAAGAAGTACCTCGACGCCGCGCACTGGGTGGGGGCTGTTAAACGCGGCGCCGAGGGAAGCCATATGCAGCTACAGGTTGGTGTATGCGGGGGCTTTGGGGCGGCGTTGCGATGGGAATTGGGCGATTTGGTGGCGCAATTTGCCCCGCCGCGTGTTTCAGCGCGGAAACCGCAGGCTGAGCGCGTTTTGTCCTGACGTTCGGGTGTAGGCCAGGTCGCGGCACAGGCTGTGAATGAGGAACCACCCGAATCCCCCTTCCGGCAGATTCGACCGGGGGCCGGCGCTGTCCGGCAGGTGGGCCGGGGGCAGATCCTGGCCGGGGATGGCGCGGCCGCTGTCGATCAGGGTCACGTCCACGCGGTCGGGCAGCAGGTCGACCGTCATGGTGACCGGACCGGGCGCGCGGTCGGCATAGGCATGTTCGGTGATGTTGTTGAGCGCTTCGCTGACCGCGAGCGCGATGGAGCCGCGCAGGTCCCTGTCGATCCCGGCCTCGTCCAGGTGGCTGGCCAGGCTTTCGACCATGTCGCGCACGTGCATGTTCGTCGCTGTCGTGCACCACGAGATCAGCGGGTCGGGCAAGGAGGGGGCGGTGGCGGCCACGGCCCCGGATCAGCCCGCCGCGCGTTGCAGCGCCGCGGCCATGTCGGGGTGGATGACGAAGATCGAATCCATGCGCGTCAGGCGAAAGACCTTGGCCACGTCCGGTGTCAGACCGGCCAGATCCAGCCGCCGGCCGTCGCCCATCTGCTTCATCGAGGCGACGATGGCGCCGAGGCCGCTGGAATCGACAAACGCCACGCCGGAGAGGTCGAGCACCACGTGGGCGGGGCCGTCTTCGGTGAGGCGGCGCATCTCGTCCTTGAACCGGATGGCGGAGGCGGCGTCGATCCGGTTGTCTTCGACGGTGATAACGTTGATGTTGTTGTGAGTGGCGCAGGTGAGTTGCATGATGCCTCCGGACACATGGATGTTGCGCGCAGCCTAGGCGCAATTTCTTACCAAACCGTTTGGCCCCGTGAGCTTTCCCGGCGCGGCCCCCAAGGACGAAAGGACAGTCAGCATGAAAGAGGTTGTGATCGCGGGTGCGGCCCGAACGCCCATGGGCGGCTTCCAGGGGGATTTCGATGGCGTCGAGGCCAGCGTCCTGGGCGGCGCGGCGATTGCCGCGGCGCTGAAGGATGCGGGCGCCGCGACCGTGAGCGAGCTTTTGATGGGATGTGTTCTGCCGGCAGGCCAGGGGCAGGCCCCGGCGCGGCAGGCCGGGTTCAAGGCGGGGCTGGGCGAAGAGGTTCCGGCGACCACGCTGAACAAGATGTGCGGCTCGGGCATGAAGGCGGCGATGATCGGGTTCGACCAGATCGCGCTGGGGCACACGGACACGATGGTGACGGGCGGCATGGAGAGCATGTCGAACGCGCCGTACCTCTTGCCCAAGATGCGCGGCGGGGCGCGGATCGGGCATGGGCAGGTGATCGACCACATGTTCCTGGATGGGCTGGAAGATGCCTATGACAAGGGGCGGCTGATGGGCACCTTCGCCGAGGATTGCGCCGAGAAATATCAATTCACCCGGGAGGCGCAGGATGCCTATGCCATCGGGTCGCTGGAAGGGGCGCTGGAGGCGCAGAAATCGGGTGCGTTCGCGGGTGAGATCGCGCCGGTGACGCTGGAGACACGGAAGGGCACCGTCGTGGTCGAGACGGACGAGCAGCCCGGCAAGGCGCGGCCCGAGAAGATACCGCAGTTGAAGCCTGCCTTCCGCGAGGGCGGGACGGTGACGGCGGCCAATTCGAGCTCGATCAGCGACGGGGCGGCGGCGCTGGTGCTGGCCTCGCGCGAGGCGGCCGAGGCGCAGGGGTTGAAGATACGCGCGCGGCTCCTGGGCCATGCCAGCCACGCGCAGGCGCCGGGATGGTTCACCACCGCGCCGGTGCCCGCGGCGCAGAAGCTGCTGGAGCGGATCGGCTGGGAGAAAGACGACGTGGACCTGTGGGAGGTGAACGAGGCCTTCGCCGTGGTGCCCATGGCGTTCATGCACGAGATGGGCCTGCCGCGCGAGAAGGTGAACGTGCATGGCGGGGCCTGTGCATTGGGGCACCCAATCGGGGCGAGCGGGGCGCGGATCATGGTGACATTGTTGAATGCACTGGAGAAACGCGACCTCAAGCGTGGTGTCGCGGCGATCTGCATCGGCGGGGGCGAAGGTACAGCCATCGCGATCGAGCGGATCTGAGGCCGCAAATATTTTGGGAAAAGATTTGCCAAGAGTTTTCAGGAAAACTCTTGGCGTGGGAGGTGCGTGATGCGTGCGGATTACGAGGAACTGTCCAAGACCATCGGGGCGTTGACCGAAGGCGAGACCGATGACGTCGCCCTGATGGCGACGGTGGTGTGCGAGTTGCACCACGCGGATGACCGGTTCGACTGGACCGGGTTCTACCGGGTGACCGGGCCCGAGTTGTTGAAGATCGGGCCCTACCAGGGCGGGCACGGCTGTTTGCAGATCCCGTTTTCACGTGGCGTCTGCGGAGCGGCGGCGCGCACGGGCGAGGTGCAGCTGGTGGACGATGTGGACAGTTTCGAAGGGCATATCGCCTGTGCCAGTTCGACACGGTCGGAGATCGTCCTGCCGGTGCGCGACGGGCAGGGGCGGCTGCTGGGCGTGCTGGATATCGACAGCGATCAGCCGGCGGCGTTCGACGCGGCGGATGCCGACGGGCTGGGCGCGATCCTCGAGATGGTTTTCGGACGCCTGTAGAGATTTGCCGACGTGCGCGGTGCGGGGGGGGGTCGAAGCCTCCGGCGGGCGTATTGTCAACTAAAAAATTATTTATTGTCGGTTAGTTATTTGGAAGGAGCTTAAGGGTCTCCCCCTTTCTGTCCACGTTCGACATTGCACTTAAACCCTAGGTGCGTCTTCCGTAGCTCGCTCATTTCGTTCAGAAACTCTGCTGCCGTGGTCTCGAAGATATGTTCCCCAGAGCAATGGTCTATAAAGACCCATCTTCACACAGTTATTCTGTAAGTTGCGGCCAGAAGCGAAAGGCTATTCTACGACTTAGAGTTGCCGCAAAAATTAAATGAGGCGTTCGATACAAGGGGCGCACAGTTGCCGTTCGCGAACGCCACATACAAATGTCTGCTGTAAGTGGTCGACAGTTATTCTTGCAACCTATTCTTATTATGTCCCATAAGGCAAACCTATCGGCGGGTCATCCGAGAGATCAACCACCGATATGATCCACATTTCGACAGCATCCGGCATATTGATCGAAAGTGGCAGAACAACCTGATCGAGAGCGATCATGCCGCGATGAAGCGGCTACTCGGTTATTGCCAAAGCTTCCGGTCTTTGCGAACCGCCAAGGCGACTCTCCGCGGCATCGAAACGATCCGAACCATCAAACGCGGCCATGTGCATCACAAACAACCAGGCGTCAGATGCGAAACTAGGTTCATCAGCCAGCTGGTCGAAGCTGCTTGATATGCCGTCCAGACACAGCGTTACCCTGTCTAACGCAGATTGACGCAACAGTCCCGATTTGCCCACTTCCGAACCATGTGACTGGACCGGCACGGCACCATGGTCTTACAAATAACAGTGACAGTGGAGCCAGCCGGGGGCATCGCCATATGGGCCGATTTATCCTGCGCCGTGTCGGAGTGATGATTCTGACGGCGCTTTGCCTGACGTTCATCGTCTTTTTCCTGACCAATCTTTATCCGAACCTGGAAAAGATGGCGAAGACCGAGGGCAACATGCGGATGTCGGATGCCGAGGTCGAAAGCTATCTAAACAACAACGGGTATTTGCAGCCGGTGCTGGTCAAGTATGGGCAGTGGCTGGGCGTGCTGCCGGGGTACGTGATCGAGGGGACGGACGGGAAGGTGCGGGCGAAATGCGCGGCCCCTGACACGCCCATCGAAGAGGCACCGGCCTTTTGCGGGGTGTTGCAGGGCAACTGGGGCTATTCCAACCGGCTGAAGAAGGATGTCGACGAGGTGATCGGCGAGAAGCTGGCGCTGACCGGGATCCTGATGTTCTGGGTGATGCTGCTGATGGTGCCGTCTGCGCTGATCCTTGGCGTGCTGGCGGGGATGCGGGAGGGGTCCAAGCTGGACCGGACGCTGTCGACCTTTTCCATCGGCACGACGGCGACGCCGGAATACGTGTCGGGCGTTTTGTTCATCGCGGTGTTCGCCAGTTCCGCCGTGGGCCTGAAGTGGTTCAAGGGCACGGCGACCAGTGCGATGGACAATATCACCTTCGAGAACTTCTTTCTGCCGGTGTTGACCATTGCGGTTTACGGCATGGGGTATATCGCGCGGATGACGCGGGCCAGCATGGCCGAGGTCATGACCTCGCAATATATCCGCACAGCGCGGCTGAAGGGTGTGAGCTTTCCCAACATCGTGATGAAACACGCGCTGCGCAACGCGCTAATCGCGCCTTTCACGGTGATCATGTTGCAGTTTCCCTGGCTCTTGAACGGTGTGGTGATTGTCGAGACGCTGTTCAACTACAAGGGCTTCGGCTGGGCACTGGTTCTGGCGGCGGGCAACAATGACATCGAGCTGTTGCTGGGAATTTCGGTGGTTTCGGTCGTCGTGGTGCTGGTGACGCAGCTGATCTCGGATATCGGTTATGTCTACCTGAACCCGCGAATTTCGGTCAGCTGAGGGGAGGAGCGCGGACATGGACCCCTTGAGCTGGAGCGGGATCTTCTTGCAGATGATGCAGCAATTCGCGGCGCCGCTGATCGCGGTGGCGGTGACCTTTGCTGTCTCGATCGTGTTCAAGCGCAGGCTGGGCCTTTACGGCAAGCTGTTCGACAGCGTGATCGGGATGATCGGGCTGGCGCTGGTGCTGTTCTGGGTCTACACGGCGTTCTTTGCGGGCGTGTTGGGGATGGTGGGCACTCATGACCCGCTGGACCAGTCGGCGATGATGAAAAAAGCGCTGCCGGGCGAGCCCTATACCAAGCTCATTGGCGAGCCGGACCCGGATGCGGGGGCGCATTACCTGCTGGGCGGCGACAACTTGGGCCGGGACGTGTTCAGCCGGGTGGTGGATGGCAGCATCAAGGTGATGCTGATCGCGCCGTTTGCGACGATCTTCGCCTTCATGGTGGGGATCACGCTGGGCTTGCCGGCGGGGTATTACGGCGGGCGGTTCGACACGGTGCTGAGCTTTCTTGCGAACCTGGTGCTGGCCTTTCCGGTGATCCTGCTGTTCTACCTGCTGGTGACGCCGGAGATAAAAGAGACGCTGATCCCGAGGATCATGGCGGGGGCGCTGTTCATCTTTCCCATCGTGTTCCTGACGGTGCTGTGGAATTCTCGGTTCCGAACGCAGGCATCGAAGCGCAACCTGTACGTGGGCATCACCTTGGTCGTGGGAACATGGGTGTACCTGGGCATCGCGTGGGATGCGGACCCGACGGGGATCATCAGCTTTCCGCCCAACCTGCTGGTGGTGTTCGTGGCGGTGGTGTTCGTCAACGCGCCCACGGTCTTTCGGATCGTGCGGGGGCTGGCGCTGGACATCAAGACGCGTGATTACGTGGCTGCCGCCCAAACGCGGGGCGAGGGGCCGTGGTACATCATGCTGTGGGAGATCCTGCCCAATGCGCGCGGGCCGCTCTTGGTCGATTTCTGCTTGCGGATCGGCTACACCACGATCCTTTTGGGCACGCTGGGCTTCTTCGGTCTGGGGCTGGAGAGCGAAAGCGCAGATTGGGGCAAGATGATTATCGACGGGCGGCGGCTGTTGTCGGCCAATATCCTGCACATCGCCATTCCGCCCGCGCTGGCGCTGCTCAGCCTGGTTCTGGGACTGAACTTTCTGGCGGACGGGCTGCGGGAAGAGAGCTTGAGGGATTAGGGACCAACCCGCCCCGGACCCCGATCCGGGGCCTCTGGCGGCGAGGTCCCGGGTCAGGCCCGGGACGGGAATTCGAGAGGGACATGAGATGTCGAAACTGCAAGCGCATGACGGGCCCATTCTGGAGATCGACAACCTGTCGATTTCTTTCTTCATGCGGCTGCGGGAGATCCCGGCGGTGATGGATTTCTCGGTTCAGGTTCAGCCGGGCGAGGCGGTGGGTCTGGTGGGAGAGTCGGGCTGCGGCAAGTCCACGGTCGCGCTGGGGGTGATGCAGGATCTGGGCGTCAATGGCCGGGTCGTGGGCGGTACGATCAGGTTCAAGGGGCGCGACCTGAGCCAGATGAGCGCCGAGGAGTTGCGCGATATTCGGGGCAACGAGATCGCCATGATCTACCAGGAGCCGATGGCGAGCCTGAACCCGGCGATGAAGATCGGCAAGCAGCTGATCGAGGTGCCGATGATCCATGAAGGCATCGGCGAGAAGGAAGCGTGGCAGCGGGCGCTGGACGTGGTGCGGGATGTTAAGCTGCCAGACCCCGAGCGCATCCTGAAGGCCTTTCCGCATCAGTTGTCGGGTGGGCAGCAGCAGCGGATCGTGATCGCGATGGCGCTGATGTCGAAGCCGTCCTTGCTGATCCTCGACGAGCCGACGACCGCGCTGGATGTGACGGTCGAGGCCGCAGTGGTGGAGCTGGTGAAGGATCTGGGCAAGAAATACGGCACCTCGATGCTGTTCATCAGCCACAACCTTGGGCTGGTGTTGGAAACCTGCGACCGGATCTGCGTGATGTATTCCGGTGAGGCGGTGGAGACGGGCAGCATCCGCGATGTCTTTGACAAGATGCGGCATCCTTATACGCAGGCGCTGTTCCGGTCGATCCCGCTGCCCGGGGCGAACAAGAACGCCCGGCCGCTGGTGGCCATTCCGGGGAACTTTCCCCTGCCGCATGAGCGGCCGCAGGGGTGCAATTTCGGGCCGCGTTGCGATTATTTTGAAGAGGGGCGCTGCAACCGGGAGGAGGGGATACCGATGGCGCCCGTGCCTGGGGATGAGCGCCATGCCTCGCGCTGTTTGCGGTTCGAGGAAATCGACTGGAACGCGTCGATCAAGGCCAGCGTGACGACCGAGGCGACCGAAAAGGGTGAAGTCGTCCTGAAGATCGAGAACCTGAAGAAATACTACGAGGTGGCGGCGAACGCGCTGATTGGCAAAGGCGGCAACACCAAGGTGGTGAAGGCCAACGAGACGCTGAGCTTCGAGGCGCGGGAAAGTGAGACGCTGGCCATCGTGGGGGAGTCGGGCTGTGGCAAGTCGACCTTTGCCAAGGTGTTGATGGGGCTGGAGACGGCGACGGACGGGCAGATCCTGCTGGACAACCGCAATATCGAGGGCACGCGGATCGAGAAGCGGGACACCAAGACGGTGGCCGATGTCCAGATGGTGTTTCAGAACCCGTTCGATACGCTGAACCCGTCGATGACCGTGGGGCGGCAGATCATCCGCGCGCTGGAAGTGTTTGGCGTGGGCAAGAACGATTCCGAGCGGCGGGCGGAACTGATGCGCCTGCTGGACCTGGTGAAACTGCCGCGCGAATTTGCCGACCGGATGCCACGGCAACTGTCGGGCGGGCAGAAGCAGCGGGTGGGGATCGCGCGGGCCTTTGCCGGTGGCGCGCGGATCGTGGTGGCGGACGAGCCGGTGTCGGCGCTGGACGTCAGCGTGCAGGCGGCGGTGACGGACTTGCTGATGGAGATCCAGCGCGAGAAGAAGACGACGCTGCTGTTCATCAGCCATGACCTGAGCATCGTGCGCTACCTGAGCGACCGGGTGATGGTGATGTACCTGGGCCACGTGGTGGAGCTGGGCACGACCGAGCAGGTCTTTGCGCCGCCCTATCACCCCTACACCGAGGCGCTGCTGTCGGCCGTGCCGATTGCCGATACCAGCGTCGAGAAGAAGCATATCGTGCTGGAAGGCGACGTGCCGTCGGCGATGAACCCGCCCTCGGGCTGTCCGTTCCAGACGCGGTGCCGGTGGAAATCCCAGGTGCCGGCGGGTCTTTGCGAAATCGAGGTACCGCCGATGCGGACCCTGGATGACGGGCATCAGCTGAAATGTCACCTGGCCGAGGTGAAGCTGGCCGAGATGGAGCCGGTCATCAAGGTTGCCTCGGAATAGCCGACGTCGGACCTGGAAGAGCGTTCACAATTGAGATGTGCCGACCGTCCGAAATCCGCGGCGTTTCAATTTGCGCTATGCGGCGAAACCTGAACGATGCTGTTCAATAGCGGCGAGTCCGCTTTGGCCGCGAAGAGGTTGTAGCCCTTGAAGCGATCCGTTTTGAGTGCGCGCACGGCTGCCACCGAGGTCAAGCGCTGGAACGCATCTTCGCAAGAATAGACGCGCAGGTCGGGCTGTTCCAACAGGTGACGGGTGACGGCGCAGGTGGGGTCGTTGCCGTGTTCCTCGTAGATGATCACGGCGCCGTCGCGCAGCGCGCGCGTGGCACCCGCGAAAGCGCTGAGTTCCGCGCCTTCGACATCGAGCTTGATCAGCGCTGGCTGTCCGGCGGGCACCAGATCGTCGATGCTGCGGGTATATACGATTTCGGTGGTGTTCTTCTCGCCGGGTGCGCCACCGGTCAGCAGGCGCGAAGACGCGTGGCTGTTGGCGACGTTTACGAAGGTCATGCGCTGGCCGGACTGCGCGTGGATGGCCGCGCGTTCCAGCGTGACGTTGGGCAGATGTCCGGCATTCGCCTTGAGTGCCTCGAAGGTTTCTGCGGCGGCCTCGACGGCGATGACCTGCTTGAAGAGGGTCGAGGCGCGCAAGGTCCAGTAGCCCTTGTTCGCGCCGAGATCGCAGAAGAGGTCGGAATTGGGCGCCGCGGCAGTCAAAAGGCGCGCGACTTCAGGCTCGTATTTTTCATGCCAGAGCGCGAAGCGGGTCCAGTAGCCATCGTTTAGCGAGACGCGGAATGGTGGGGCGCCGTCAATGCCGATTAGGGCCGCATTGTCCGCCGGGAAAACCCGGCCAAGCCCGCGGGCGAAGATGCCGAACAGGCTGCGGTTGAAGGCGACATGAAAGAGGGCCATCAGGATCGCGTATTGAAGCCGTGCGCCAGGACCCGAGAAAGTGAGCGTTCGTATCTCGGGTCCCGCGGATGCTGCCTGTTCCTGCACAGCCTGGCGGTTGGAGGATGTCTGCATCGCGCTGTCAGACATCCATCCAGACCTCGTGCAGGTGAAGCTCACGATAGCGTTCGCGGCTGTAGTTATGGACGTTCTCGGCATGGTGCATGATCTGGTTGCGCCAGAAGGGCTGAATGATCACGCCGCTGTCGCGCAGGATGGTCTGAAGCTGCGCCATTATCTCGCTGCGGTCCCGGGCATCGGGCGTGGCCAGCGCACGGTCCAGCAGCGCGTCGAATTCCGGGTCGGCAAAGCCGGTTTCGTTCCACGGTTGGCCCGACTTGTAGGCAAGCGCGTAAATCTGCACGCCAAGCGGGCGTCCGCCCCAGGCCGTCGTGCTGAAGGGGTATTCGTTCCACGCGTTCCAATATGTCTGCCCCGCGATGACCGTGCGACTGATGTTGAACCCCGCCTGCCGCAGGATCGCCGCGATGGCGTCCGAGGTCGCGGTGCGCCAGTCACCGTCGATCGAGACGAGGTCGATCAGGGTCTCGGCGTGGCCGGCCTCTTCGGCCATGGCGAAGCCTGCGGCGGGATCGGCCTCGAACGGGGGAAGTTCGGCATATTCGGGATGCGCGGGCGAAACGTGATGGTTTTCGGCCAGCGCACCGTCGCCATCGACGCCAAGCGCCAGCACGATGCGGTTGTCGACGGTTTTCTGAATGGCCCGACGCAGGCGGATGTCGTCATAGGGGGGCGTGTCGACGCGCATCCGGGCGACGATGGTGTTCTGGGTCGTGCGTTCCTGTCGCACGAAGCCGAAGCTGTCCAGCACATCGGCGAAATCGGGGGGTGTATCTTCGTTGGCATCGATCTCGCCGGAATCGAATGCCGCGATCATGCCCGCCGGATCGGCGCCGAAGTCGATGAATTCCACGCCATCCAGATACGCCTCGCCGCCCCACCACTGGCCCTGTTCGCGGCGCTTGACCACGGCCTTGTATTCCAGTTCGACAGACACAAGCTCGAACGGGCCGGTGCCAAGGGGCGTCTCCATCAGGCTGCTGTCGTCTTCGAAGCTGCGATGCACCACCAGAGCGGGATAATCGACCATGCCCGCAATAAGCGTGATGTCGGGTTGCGGCAGGTGCAGTCGCACGGTCATGTCGTCGGCGCGCTCGACCCGGTCCTCGGCCATGCGCCCGGTGGCGGTGTCGATCAGCGGGGCCATGCGGGTGGCCATCGAGTTGCCCTCGGCGCGCGTGTCGCACCAGCGGCGCAGGTTGTGGATCACGTCATCGACATCAAGCGTGTCGCCGTTGGTCCAGGTCACCCCGGGGCGGACGTTGAGCGTGTAGGTGCGTGCGTCCTCGCTGACCTCCCAGCTTTCAAGAAGGACGGGCGCGAAAGTGGCGTCGTCCTCCCACCGGACGAGCGGTTCGCAGAAGGTGCGCGCCAGATTGCCCTGTTCGGTCTTGGCGAACTTGCGCGGATCGACGATCTCGATCACGCGACTGCCGATGCGCAGCACGCCGCCCCGAGTGCCATCAGTGGCGGCGCGGGCGGGCACGGGCAGGCCGATGAGACCATAGGCGGTGGTGGCGGACGCGCCGAATGTGCTGGCCAGCGCCAGGAACTCGCGCCGCGACAGCGCGCCGTCGCGCGCCTGGCGCGCGAGTTTTCTCACGATCGGCCGCACGGATGCGGCGCGTTTGGTGTTGGTCATCGGTTATCCTGCCGCCTGGAAATGATAGCTGTCACGCAGTTCATATTGTCGTTGGAACGTTGCAAGCACGATTGTAAACCTAGCCCGCATTTGCAACAACTTCGCGTAAAGACTGCCCGGGAAAGGAAAAGACCCGACAATGCCCGACGGAATTTCGATTGTCATTCCGGCCCGGAATGAGGCCGAGACGGTTGGCAGCGTCGTGGCCGCCGTAATCAACCTGCCCTGTGTGCGCGAGGTTGTCGTTGTCGATACCGACTCGTGGGACAGCACGGCTGCCAACGCCGCCGCCGCCGGCGCCGTTGTAGTAACCGAGCCACGGTTGGGAATGGGGCGCGCGCTGAAAACCGGATACAAGGCCGCGAAATCGTCCTGGGTGATGAAGCTTGATGCCGATCTCGAGACGTTCGATCCCGGCATGGTCGTTGTCCTGGCGGAATCGCGAGAGCCCGATGTGGGGCTGGTCAAGGGAAACTGGCAGGATCCCAACGACGACATGCCGATGACGCGACTGTTGGTCCGGCCCGCGATCCGCCAGATCTTTCCGGGGCTTCAACATATCACCGCGGTCAATTCCGGGATCTACCTGTTCAACAGGGACCTGATCGAGATAGACGCGCTTGTGGATAACAACGCAGCCGATATCGACGTCATGTTGCGGGTGCACGCGGCCGGGCAGGAGGTCATCGAGGTGGCGATCGGCCAGATCAGCCATGATCCGCGGAACAAGGAACATTACAACGCCATGGCCGACAATATCCTGCACCTGTTTCTTCAGCATTACGCCCGCAAGATTGGCGCCTGACCCGCGCAAGGGCGTCATACGCCCTTGAAGTTCGCGCTGCCTTCCAGCTCCATCGCGCGCTCCATTGCGCGTTTCTCGGCCTGTTTCTTGCGGAATCGCCCGTATTGCGCGAGCGCGACACCGGCGATGATGACCGCTCCACCGGGGATCAGCCCGGCGCCCGGGTTCTCACCCAGCAGGATCATGGCGATAACAATTGCGGCCAGCGGCGAAAACGAGGTGGCCAGGGCGACGTCGCCGGAACGGGCATATTTAAGGCCGATGTTCCAGGCAAGTTGCCCGATGATGACGACGATGATCGCATAGACCCAGATCCATTTCAGTACGACAGGCGCAAGCAGGTCCTGAAAGTGAAGAGGGCCGTAGAGATAAAGCGCGATAGCCGCGTAGATGATTGTGCCCAAAATGGTCCGGTAGATCGAGAAGATGCCAAGCGGCACGCCTTTCAAGCCCGCGCGCGTCACCAGTGTCGAGGCAATGAAGGACAAGGTTGCCGCCACCGCCGCAAGTTCCCCCATGCCAAGCGAGAATGACGACCCGTCGCCCTTTAGCGCGACGACCAGCGCCGCGCCCACAAGCGCGACGAGCCCGCCGGCCAGAGACCAGGGATCGAAATCCTCTTTCAAAAAGAGCCAAGCCGCCAAGATGAATAGCGGCGGCTCTATCCGGCCCACGAGCACCACGTTGGTGACGGTGGTGTGGTCAAGCGCATAGAAAAAGAGTGCTGGCGTCAGGGCCGAGGACAGCAAGGCGGAGAGGGTCAGAACCCCCCAATCCTTGCGGGTCAGCGCCCGCAAATTGTCGCGCGTCCAGTCCTTGTGAAAGAGAAACACCATCGGGATCAGCGAAATCAGAGACCCCAGCGCCAGAAGGTTGCAGAAGGTGATGGCGTTGCGCCCCATGACCTGGTTCACTTCGCCGACCTCGGTCAGCAGCGTGACGATGGAGTTCGACGAAGCGTAGATCAGCACCGCCAGCCAAGCCAGAAGCGTTCCCATCAGCACCTTGGAGCCGCCTTGCTCCATGTTCATCGTATGCGCCATGTGGGGTCTCCTTGGTGGCGGTGATTGACGTATTGCAGACTATTCGCGGTTGCGGGAAGTGCCGCCTGCTTTTTTGCTCTGTTTCAGATGCGTGACGGACACGTGAAATTCCGCATGCCGGTTCACACGAAGAAATCAGCCATGTTACAGAAAACGACGTTGAATGCGTGTCCCAAAGCCTGCAACTTCACAGGACTGCCTTTTCAAAGTCTTATCCAAAGCGGAATACCGAATGCCTTTGACCCTGCCTGAAACGCGCACGCCTTTCGTGACGCTGTTCGATGACACATACGACCAGCCCGATTGCAGGGACTATTACCGGATGCTGAGATCGCTTGGCTACAGCAACCATGCGCATGCGGTGCCGGTGTTCCGCGCGGTACTGGACAGGCTGATGCAGGTACGCGATATCGCGGCGCCACGCATTCTGGATTTCGCCAGCAGCTACGGGATCGTCACCGCACTGATGAAGCTCGACGTCTCCGCGGCGGAATTCCTGGACCGGTACGAGGAAGGATCGCTGGACGCGCTGACCCCGCCCGAGATGGCGCAGCAGGACCGCGCTTGGATTGAAGCGTTGCCGCCGCGCTACCCGGGCGCGCGTTTTTTCGGGCTGGACGTGGCCGCGAACGCTGTCGGTTACGGCGAGGCGGTGGGGCTTTTCGAGCACGGTTTCGACGAGAACCTGGAGCATGATGCGCCGTCACAAGCGCTGTCGGCGCAGCTTGCGGAGGTGGACCTGATCGTCGAATGCGGAAGCGTGGCGCACCTGATGCCCACCGCGCTGGACCGTCTTCTGGGCGCCTGTGGAGACCGCACGCCCTGGGTTGTCACGTCTCCCGTACGCGGTAACGAGCGCGAGGCGGCCTTCGAAGTGTTGCGCGACCACGGGATGGTGGTCGACACACTTGACCTGCCGCCCTTTCCGCATCGCCGCTTTGACAGCCGCAACGAACAGGCGCGGGCCACCGCCATCGCCAGGGCGGCGGGGCATGAAACCTCGGGCCTGGAGTCGAGGGGGTATTTCTTTGCCCAGATCTATCTGGCCCGCCCGGCGGACGAAGCGCAGAAACCGTTTCCGGATTTGGCAGGCGTGCAGGCGCGCGGTTGACGTCATGATCCGCCACACCGCCAAGCTGCTTGTCACCGGGGCGTCGGGATTCCTGGGGCAGGCGGTCATGGCCCGGGCGGCGGCTTGGGAGTTGGAAGCAATTGCAGTTTCGCGGGACGTCTTCCATCCAGGCAACGTCACGGATTTTGCAGCCTTATTGGACCGTAAGCGCCCCGACTATGCCATCGACTCGGCGGGGGTGCTGCCGGGTGGCGGCGATGTCGCGGACAACATCGCCCTGACTCAAACCTGGATCACGGCCCTGGGCCTGGCCAGCGCAAGGCCGCGGCTGGTCCTGACGGGATCGGCCGCCATCTATGGCCGGGGGGCGGCAATATCCCGCGCGACACGCGAGGATGACCCAAAGCAGCCGACATCGGACTATGGCCGCGCCAAGCTGGCCGCGATGGAACTTGGCCAGCAGGCCCACGTGCAAGATGGGCACGACATTCAGACCGGCATCGTCTTCAATCTGATCGGGGCGGGTCAGCCCGCCCACATGGCTCCGGAGGTCTTCATCCGCAAGGCTCTTGCGGCCCGTGGCGGCAAACTCGAGGTCGGGCCGGTGGACAGCGTTCGGGATTTCATGCACGTCGAAGACGCTGCGGACGCCCTTATCGCGATGGCGCTGCACGGTGCACCGGGCGAGGTGCTGAACGTGGCGACGGGCTGCCCGACACGCATCTGCGATCTGCTTGATCGGATCGCCGGGGCGCTTGGCGCAAGCTGGGTCAGCCGCGATCAGTCCGGACCCGAAGAGGCGGCCGACATCTGCTACGGCGACCCCGCGCACCTTATGGCGCGCACCGGCTGGCAGCCACGCCACAATCTTGAGACCGCGCTAGAACGGGCCATTCAGGCGACCCAATCCCACAGGAAGGCATCGACGACGATATGACGGATTTCTGGACAGACAGGCGCGTGCTGGTCACGGGCGGAGCAGGTTTCATCGGCAGTTTCCTGTCCGAGGCGCTGGTGCGGGCGGGTGCAGACGTGACGGTGTTCACGCGGTATTCCTCGCGCGGGGTGGGAGGTGCCGCAGCGCACATGAACCGCGACCTGCGTCGCCGTATGCGGTTCGTCATGGGCGACCTGAAGGATCCCGCCGCCGTCCGGGCCGCCGCGATGGACTGCGACACGATTTTTCACCTCGGTGCGCATATCGGGATTCCCTATTCCTATGTTCACCCGGTGGACGTGGTGCAGACGAACGTGATGGGCACGACCAACGTGCTCGAGGCAGCGCGGTCGGCGGGGGTGTCGAAACTGGTGATCTTCTCGACCAGCGAGGTCTACGGCACCGCGCTCTACGCTCCGATCGACGAGGCGCATCCACTTCAGGCGCAGTCGCCTTACGCCGCCAGCAAGATCGCCGCCGACCAGCTTGGGCTGAGCTATCATCGGGCCTTCGGAACGCCGGTTGCGATTTGCCGACCCTTCAACACCTACGGGCCGCGGCAGCCCGCGCGTGCCATCATTCCCACCGTCATCAGCCAGGCCCTGCGCAGCGACGAGGTCAGGCTGGGCTCGTTGCACCCCACGCGCGACCTGCTGTTCGTCGAGGACACTGTTGCCGGGGCCATGCGCGTTGCCGAGGTGGACGCGACGGTGGGCGAGGTCACCCAACTTGGCACCGGTGTCGAAATCAGCATCGGCGACCTGGTAAAGGAAATCTGCGCGGTTCTGGGGAAATCCCCGCGTATAATCGCCGATCAGTCCGACCGGCAACGCCCCGCGAAAAGCGAGGTGAACCGCCTCATCGCGTCGACTGCGCGCGCCGCAGAGATGCTGGACTGGGCGCCCGAGGTCTCACTCGCCGAGGGGCTTGGCCGGACCGCGGGGTGGGTCGAGGAGAACCTCGAATATTTCACCGCTGACGGCTACCAGATTTGAGGAGGTCGACATGAAGGCGGTTATCCTCGCTGGCGGACAAGGTCTGCGGATGCGTCCCTATACCTCTATCCTGCCCAAGCCCTTGCTGCCGATCGGCGATCTGCCGATCATCGAGATCATCCTGCGTCGGCTGGAAAAGGCCGGGGTGACGGACGTCGTGATTGCGATCGGCTATCTTGGCAATCTGATTCAGACCTACCTGTCGCAAAACTCGATTTCAGAGCGCATGAGCATCACCTACCACCTCGAGGAAGAGCCCTTGGGCACCGCCGGGGCCATCGGCACGATCGCGGGCCTTGACGAACCATTTTTCGTGATGAACGGCGATCTTCTGTCGGATATCGATTTCAACGCCATGATGCAGCACCACTTGAACACGGGCGCCGACCTGACGGTCGGCGTTGTCACGACCGAGGTGCAGATCCAGCTTGGCGTTCTATCGCTTGGCGATGAAGACACAGTAATCGGATATGACGAGAAGCCAAAGATGTCTTACGCGGCAAGTATGGGAATCTATGTGTATTCGCCGCACGTGAAATCTTTGATCCATCCCAATGCGTACCTCGACGCTCCGTCACTCGTTTTGCGGCTCATCGAAAACGCGCACAAGGTGTCCGGTTTCACTCAGCCATGCCGATGGATAGATATCGGCAATCCGGGCGAGTACGAGCGCGCGCAACAGGAATTCGCAGAGAACCCGGAAGCGTTTCTTTCGTGATACCAACTTACGGGCGTTTTTCAGATCAATCGTGAGCTTGGACGCCAGGTGCTATCTATTGAACATAAGACAAATTCCACGCGCTTTCGCCCACTGGCCTGACCCGAATGTGTGCTCCGCATTGATTTTTATTGCATCATCGACCTGCGTTCCATTGGGGTGATGCTTTCCGACGCGAGCGGGCGATATCCTCAGAGCTCTGTCCTGGAATTGTCAGGGGAGCAGGTCACAGGCATTGTAGCTTTCGATGTAGCGTTTCTCTTAAGGGCTGTCTGGCAAAATGGGGGTGGTCTCGGCGCCAACAACCTCGATCCAGGAGCGTACGTACCCACCATTCGCAGCGACGGAAACTTCCCCAACGAAGCACCCGCGACCCAAATTCGAGTGTTGACACCAGCCATGAACTATTTGGATCGAAGTGCCGCGATAGAATTCGAGACTTGGCGCAATGAGCATCAGCGTCCCACCTGTATGTTCAGCTTCAACGTGTCAGTTCTCGAGCCATCAGAGTCTTCAACCGTCATCTGGTTGCGCGACGTGGAGGCGCAGGCTGAAATAGGTGCAGTACGTTATTTCATAGACCGCCTTTGCGACGAAATCGCCCTAACCGGGGCTTGGGGATTTGAATATAGCTGTGACAGTTTCACAAACTGCGTTTGAGGTGCCCCTAGTTTCCTAGACACCTGCCTGGTTTAGTTTGTGCTGCCTGTTTCCGAAGTCAATGGGCGACAGCATGCCGTTGTTCGTGTGTTTTCGTTTCGGGTTGTAGAAATCTTTCATTTGGTTTCCCTGTGCCTAGGGAACACATGGCGCGGAATGTTTCGGGGAAGTTAATGCCGCGAAAGCACGCTCGAAACTCTGAACGGGTCGATATGAATGGGCGGAGAGCCGACATTTGCTGCACCTAGCTCCAACGTCCGACATGCATGTAAAAGTGCTGTCGATCAAATGTAGAACGGTAGGTACAGCCTGTCTGGATGCCATCGGTCAGTTGAAGTGGGAGTTTCTAGTGCTTTTCCGGAACCGATTGGTGGCTCAAAGTCACATCGTTTCAATGAATGGGCTCAATACGGGTTGAACTTGCAATAGCTTCCCCCGGGAAGAGACGGGGGAAGCTTGGAAGGCGAGGCCTGCGCTGGCGCGTTTTGCGCCAGATTGGTACGGTTCGTTAACTGGACTGCAAGAAGTCCAAGATGTCCGTGTTGATCGTTTCAGCCATCGTCGCCGCCATGCCATGAGAGGCGCCGTCATAGACCTTGAGCGTCGCGTTCGGCATGATCTCGACCGTCCTTGAGGCAGAGGACTTTATGGGCACGACCTGATCGTCGCTGCCATGCATCACCAGCGTCGGCAGTTGGATCGCCTTGAGGTCCTCGGTAAAGTCGGTTTCGGAGAAGGCCTTGATGCAGTCGAAATGCGCCTTGGCACTGCCCTGCATCCCCTGCCGCCACCAGTTGCGGATCAAGCCTTCGCTGACCTCCGCGTCCGGGCGGTTGAAGCCGTAGAACGGGCCTGATGCCACGTCGAGGTAGAATTGCGGCCGGTTCGCGGCAAGTGCCTCGCGGAAGCCGTCGAACACGTCCAGCGGCGTGCCGTCGGGGTTGCTGTCCTTCTTCACCATGACCGGCGGCACGGCACCGATCAGGACCAGCTTCGAGACGCGCCCGGGCTTGGCGCGGGCGGCGTAGTGCACGACCTCGCCACCGCCGGTGGAATGGCCCACATGCACGGCTGCCTTGAGGTCCAGCGCGTCCGCCAGGGCGATGACATCGGCGGCATAGGTGTCCATCTCGTTGCCGGTTTCGGTCTGTTCCGAGCGCCCGTGCCCGCGCCGGTCGAAGGCGATGACGCGAAAGCCCTTGCCGAGGAAATAGAGCATCTGGGCATCCCACTTGTCGGCCGTCAGGGGCCAGCCGTGGTGGAACACGATGGGTTGCGCGTCGCGCGGGCCCCAGTCGCGGTAGAAGATCTGCGTGCCGTCGTCGGCGGAAATGTAGGTCATGGTCTGAGGTCCTTGGTTGGAAGGTGATGTTTCGGCCCGCAGGCCGGAAGCCGTCAGCAGCGGTGTGGACGCTGCAATCAGCAGGCCCGTGCCGCCGGCAATCGCGCAGCGACGGGTGAGCCGGATTGGTTCAGGTCCGGACATGGCGTTTTCCCGATATGATCAACTGACACGGGTCGGATTTGGGCAGCTTGCAGGTACGGTTCGCCTGAACGTGACCACCGATGAAACTGTCTACATTGACGATCCATGAGGCGACGGCGACGGCCGCGACCGAGATGAGGAACAGGATCGCGCTCCAGGAGAGTATAGATTTCACTTTCAGATGGGACATGGTGTGGCTCCATTGCCGGGGTGATTTCCCCAAGTGAGATTTTTGGTTGAGCAGATTGCGGGTTCATGCGGCGAGGCGGGCCCCGCCACACGCGCTTGCTAATTCAGCTTCCGCCGGAGGCGCGGGCGGCCTCATCGATCACGTCGGCGACCTCATCCGGCTTGGTCAGAAAGACGACATGGCTGCCGGGCACGTCGACGGACACAGCTCCGATCCGGTCGGCGGTGTGGCGCAGCAGTTTCGGGTCGATGGCCTTGTCCTCGGTTGCGATCACGGCCCAGCTCGGCTTTTCCTTCCATGCGGCGTGCTTCACCGGCGTTCCGAAGATATCCATGTTGATGGGCACCTGGCTGTCCCGAAGGAAAGCTGCGTCCGCATCGGCTGTATCGCCGGCAAAGCCGGTCTTGAACTCTTCGAGGTTGACGAAGCCGAACCCGTCATCGCCGGTCTCGATGATGAATTCGGGCGGGGCGGGGATGTCGGCGAACTGGTCGCCCGTGGTCTCGCCCACGTCTGGGGCCAGCGCGGAGACGTAGACGAGGCCTGCAACCTTGGGGTTGATGCCCGCCTCGGTGATGACCGTTCCGCCATAGGAATGCCCTACGAGGATCGATGGACCGTCCTGACGGTCAAGGATGCGGTCGGTGGCAGCCACGTCATCTGCGAGAGAGGTCAGCGGGTTCTGAACGATGCTGACACGGTAGCCGCGCGCGGTGAGGATGTCGTACACGCCGCGCCAGCCCGACCCGTCTGCAAAGGCGCCGTGAACGAGGACGACGGATTTGACCGGCTGTTCAGACGGGATCGTCTCTTGCGCGTTTGCGCTGGTCGTGATGGTCGCGGCGGCGGCAGCGGCGGCGACAGCAGTTCTGAGTTTCTTGGACATTTGAATGTTCCTTTGGTTGATATTGGCAGAAGTCCATAAAGGCCGTGGGAGGGCGGCTTTCCGGTCTTTTTTACTGGATGGCATCCCTGTCGCAGGCGTCGGCATCGTAGCGTTTTGACGCTGATGGGTGCTTGCAACTTTGGCGTATGGTTTGCTGGATACGCTGCAACATGATTGAAGATTGGCGTTTTTTCGGCCAAGGCTTACCCAATATTTGAAAGAATTTTTCATGTCCGGCTCGCTCGAATCAGCGCCGGTTCGGGTAAGCTTTTGTGCTGTCTGCTCCTTTCGGTCAGTTGATGCGTGACCGTAAATTATGCTTTTGACGGCGTTTTGATAATTAGGATAAAGTGAGATGTTGAATTACGGAATTCAGGACAATGAAAAACTACAAGCTGACCGACTTCGATGCCGTTCTCGCGATCAGCCGCAGAGGATCGTTCCGGGCCGCGGCCCTCGATATGGGCATGTCGACGAGCGCGCTCAGCAATGCGATTTCCAAGCTGGAAGGACAGCTGGGCGTGCGCCTGTTCAATCGCACGACGCGCAGTGTCTCACTGACGGAGGCGGGGCACAGGTTCGTCGATCAGGTCAGCCCGGCGGTGCGGGATATCCACCAGGCTCTGGACACGGTCCGATCGCAACAGGAAACACCTTCCGGCACCGTGCGTATCAACACCTTCGTCACCGCTGCGCAGGAGATTCTTGAACCACTGATCCTGGAGTTCCTCAAGCGGTTTCCCCAAGTTCAGGTCGATCTCGTGACCGAAGGGAGTCTTGTGGACATCGTGGCGGACGGGTTCGATTTCGGGGTGCGCAGCAAGACCCTCGTGCCGTCGGACATGATCGCGATCCCGCTGGGGCCCGCGCGGCGACACGCCGTGGTGGCCGCGCCGTCCTATTTCTCGAACCGGGATGTGCCGCGCGTTCCGGCCGACCTGAAGGCGCATACCTGTATTCGCGTCCGCCTGCCGAACGGCGCGCTGTATCGCTGGCAGTTCGAATCCGAAGGCCAGCCGGTGCATGTGGACGTGGACGGGCCACTGACCCTGGATGAGGCCAGCCTGGCGCGCACCGCGGTCCTCGATGGCGTGGGCATCGGCTATTTCATGGAGTCGAACGTGCGTGCGGATATCGCGGCGGGCCGACTGGTGCGGATCCTCGACGATTGGACCCCGCCGGTTGCGCCGCTGTGCCTGTATTACCCCAGCCGGCGCAACCCGCCGGCCGCTTTCAAGGTCTTCGTCGACCTTGCGCGCGAGCTGGCGCGCTCGGCGCGGGCGGTGTGAAGGTCGGTCCGGCTATCGCCGGAATGGGGCGATGGCGAAGGCGCGGGCAAGGTGGTCAATGAAGGCGCGAAGCGCCGAGGCCCTTGCGGTGTCGCGTGAGAACACGGCGTAGATCGTGCCCTCGACCGTCGAGATGTCGGGCAAGACCCGCATCAGCTCGCCGCTTGCAATATCCGCCATACAGGCATGTTCGGGCAGCAGGGCGACGCCCAGCCCCCTGATTGCAGCGTGCCGCAGAGTGGCGATGTCGCTCGTGACCAGCCGCGGGGAGACGTCGATGGTATGGGCTGTGCCATCCCGGTCGAAAAGCTCCCATACGCGGTTGTCGCCACGCAGGCACAGGGTCGGGACAGCCTGCAAGTCCCGAGGCGTCAGCAGTTGGCCCGTACCGGCAAGGGACGGCGCGGCAACAAGAATGCCACGCGACAGGCCGAGCCGCCGCACGACGTGAGAGGCGCCGGCCTCGACCTGCGACCGCGCGCGGATCGTGATATCCACATCGTCCCTGACAAGGTCCAGCGGGCCCGCCATCGCGACCAGTTCGATCCGGACCCTGGGAAAGTCGGTGAGGAAATCGGCGATGACATCATCAAGCAGATCATCCAACAGCCCCGGCGGGCACCCGACGCGGACGCGGCCCGACGGCCCGTCGCTGTCGCTGGCCGCGCGCCGGGCGGCATCGAAGGCGTCGACCATGGTCTTGCCGTGATCCGCCACGATCCGGCCGATTTCGGTGGGCCGCATGTTGCGAGTCGTCCGCTCGAGCAGGCGCACGCCCAGATCCTGCTCCAGCCGTGCGATGGCCTTGCTGAGGGTGCTTTTGGGAATGCCAAGATCCCGGGCGGCGGCGGCAAACGAGCCTTTGTCGACGACTTTCCTGAAGCGGGCGAGATCATCGAGGCTGGGCGTCTTAGACATGTGATTGTCCATCCGGGCAGACAGTGAAACGAAATCTGACGCCGTAGTGCAGACGGGTGCGCGCACATAGCTTTCCATGCGTCAAACAAAGGAAAGCGACATGACAGATCAAGATCCCGTCCGGCTGGCAATCGTCTATTACAGCAGTACCGGCAACACATTCACGATAGCACAGGAAATCGCCGCCGGCGCCGAAAAGCTCGGCGCCGCGGTCAGGATACGGCGGGTGGCGGAATTGGCACCCGACGCGGCAATAGATGCCAACCCGGCATGGCGAAAACACCTTGAGACAACGCGTGAAGTTCCCGTTGCCACCCACTCGGATCTGGAATGGGCGGATGGCTTCGTTTTCGGCACGCCGACGCGTTTCGGCCTGCCGGCGGCGCAGTTGAAGCAGTTCCTGGATACCTGCGGCGGTCTGTGGATGAACGGAAAGCTGACCGACAAGGTCGTGAGTGCCTTCACGGGAGCCGGGAACGTTCATGGTGGGCAGGAATCCACCCTTCTGGCGCTGCACAACGTGTTCTATCACTGGGGCGCGATCATGGTGCCTCCGGGATATACCGATCCGGCGATCCATGCCGCCGGGGGAAACCCGTACGGCACCAGCTTTACGGACGGACAAGGTGCGCCCCTTCCCGAGGCGACGTTGCGTGCGGCTCGGCACCAGGGGGGCCGGATGGCCACATGGGCGCAGGCGGTGCGTCGGGCCAGGGCGGCGTGACGGTGCGCGTGCGATCCGGTGGCCGCCGAGTCGCCAGGGGTGCGTGCAACAGGGGCGGGTCATGCCGCCCCTCGGGTCCGACCGCATCTGGCTGGGACGCGAGCCACGGGTGGCTCTGTCAGAATGCCAGGGGCGCGTTGTCTTTGACCTCTTTCAGTACGAAGAAAGTGCGGATCTGGCGAACGCCCGGCAATGTGATGAGTTTGCGGCCGTGCAACAGGTTGAAACCTTCCATGTCCCGTGTCCTGATCTTGAGCAGATAGTCGAAATCCCCGGCGACGAGGTTGCAATCCAGGACCTCTTTCATACTTCCGACGGTCTTTTCGAACTCGGAAAAGCTTTCGGGTGTGGACCGGTCGAGCACGACGCCGACCATCACAAGCGTCCCCAACCCCACGCTGGACGGAGCTATCTGCGCGCGGGCGGCCGTGATGTATTTCTGTTCGATCAGACGTTGGGTGCGGCGGTGGCATGTCGCGGCGCTGACGTTCACCAGCCGAGCCAGGTCTGAATTGGCCATCCGGGCATCTTTCTGAAGCGCACGCAGAATGTTTCGATCGATCCGATCGAGGTCCGGGCTGAAAGGATCTTCCGGCATTGTTCTGGTTTCCGCAGCTGTCGGGCGTTCTGGTGCGCCTTGCTGCATCATCTAAGGCACAGTTCCGGATTCGAAGAAAGCAGGTTGTCGGTGCGTGGCCATGCGGCATGGGGGCGATGTGTGCTGGCGCAGACCGGACTCAGGCGGTGTCATCGTCCGCTTGATCTGGAAGCGCCGGATCATGCGGACCGAGGGATGTCGTGCCCCCGATCCGCGTCGATTTTGGTTCATGCCCTGGTTGCGAGGGGCTGTTCGGCGCGAGTCAGACTGTGTCGCTGGCGGATCATGTCCGCGGCACGCTCTCCGATCACCACGCAGGGGGCCATCGTGTTGCCGGTGGTGATGCGAGGCATGGTCGAGGCATCAGCGATGCGCAGGTTGTCGATGCCGTAGACCTTGAGCTGATGATCGACGACCGACGTCTCGTCCCGTCCCATCTTGGCGGTGCAGGACTGGTGCCAATAGGTGACCGCCGATTTGCGGATGAAATCGGCCATCGCCTTGCGATTCCGGCTGCCAGGCGCGACCTCCTGCCGGACGAGCGGACTAAAGGCCGCGTGGTTTCCGATCTCGCGGCACATCTCGACGGCGGTAAGGGCGGTTTTGAGGTCCTCGGGTTCGCTGAGCGCATTCGGCTCGATAAGGAGCGGATCGTCGGCATCTGGCCCCGACAGCCGCAGGCGGCCCCGGCTTTTCGGCTGGGCCAGGCCCGCGAACATGGTCCAGCCATAAGGCGGCGTGTCGATGCCCGTTTCCTCTGGGGCGGGCACCGGGAATTCGAGCTGGCATTGCAGGATATCGGGCTGTTTGAGGCGCGCAGAGCTTTGCCAATAGAGCGTCGCCTCACATCCACCGCCGCCGACGCCCTCGGGCTTGTGATAGGCCCAGGTGCAGCCGAAGGCGAGGTGGTCCTGGTGGTTGCGGCCGACGCCGGGAAGGTCGCGCACGATCGGGATGCCATGTGCGGCAAGCTCTTCCTTGGGGCCGATGCCGGACTGCAATAGCACCTTCGGCGTCTGGATGGCGCCGAGCGACAGGATTGTCTCGCAGCGTGCCCGGATCTGCCGGGGCTTGCCGTCGAGCAGGACTTCGACGCCTATGGCCGACGTGCCATCCAGCAGGATGCGGGAGACGAGGGCGCCAGTCAGAACGGTCAGGTTGGGCTGGTGCATCACGCGGTGCGTGTAGGAGCGGAACACCGACTGGCGCCGGCCGTCGCGGATGCGGAGATCAGCGATAGCGGCCCCGCCGGGGCCTTCCATCATCGCCCCGTTCGGGCTGTCGAAGACCGGGATGCCCATGTGCCCGGCAGCCTCGAGCATCGCGCAGGCGACGGGCTGGGGCGAGGCGGGTTGTTCGACGTGGACAGGGCCGCCCGTGCCACGCCGTTCGGGGTCGGGTGTGCCCTGCCAATCCTCGATGCGGCGGTAATAGCCAAGGATGGACTTGTACCCCCAGGCGGGATCGCCGGATTCGGCGGCGAAGTGATTCCAGTCTTCTTTGTGGCCCCGGGCCCAGACCATGACGTTGATGCTCGATCCACCACCCAGGCCTTTGCCCATGCTGAGCGGAAGCCTGCGGCCATTGAGGGTCGGGCTGGGTTCGCCCGAGAAGCCCCAGTCGCGCTCGCTGCCGAGGTTCAGGGGCCAAAGGGCCGGGTTGGTGACCGTGTCTGCCGTGTCGTCGCCACCGGCCTCGAGCAGGAGAACGCTGACGTCCGGCTGTTCGGCCAGCCGGGCCGCGACGACCGAGCCGCTGGACCCGGCGCCACAGACGATGAAGTCGTATTCGGATCGAAGCGCTTGGCGCAGGGCTTTCTGGTTGTCCAAGACGGCGAGGTCGTGCCGAGTCAGGGTCGGATCGGTGTCCATGCAGGATTCTCCGTGGGATGGCTGTGTTGATGTCGAAAACGGTTTGGTCGAGATGACGTGGTTGCTGCGGCACACCGCGAACAGACCACCGTTGGTGGTTTCACCGTTCACCGGAATGGACGATGCAACGCCGCAAGTTGGCCATGCGGCCCGACGCCGGAATCATGGTGTCCGACGCGGCAAGGGGCAGGCGCTCAGACTGTCGGAACTGTCCCGCCGTCGATAGTGTACTCGGTCCCCGTGATCGTGGCCGCGCGGTCTGACGCCAGGAAGGCGATCAGGCTGGCGATCTCCTGGGGTTTTGTCGGGCGGCCTATGGGGATGCCTCCAAGCGACTGCATGATGAGTAGCTTGCCACCCTCGTAGTCGGTTCCTTGCTCCTCTGCGAGGCGCTGGGCGAGACGCACCGATGCCTCGGTCTCGATCCAGCCGGGAGAAACGCGCAGGACCCGGACGCCTTTCGGAGAGACCTCCTTGGATAGGCTCTTGCTGTAGGCCGAAAGAGCGGCTTTGGCGGCGGCATAGGCTGTTGTGGCCTCCGGCAGAGGCAGGACGCGCTGGATCGAGGTGACGTGGATGACGACACCGTGACCTTGGGCCACCATTTCGGGCACCAGCAACCGGTCGAGCCGGACCGAAGGAAAGAGGTTCAGATCGAGTTCCATTTGCCATTGATCGTCATCGAGTGCCGCGTGGCCGCCGCCCGGCGCGGATGACCCGCCGACCATGTGGACGATGATGTCGATGCCGCCCAGTTCTGCCCGGACCGCATCGGCAACCGTCTTGCAGCCTGCGGGTGTCGTCAGGTCTGCGGCGACGAATGAGTCTGAATTCATCCGCTCAGGGCGCGAGCGCGCGGTCGTCAGAACCTTTGCGCCGAGCGTTTGCAGCAGTTCGACAGTCGCGGCTCCGGCACCTTGGGTGCCCCCGGTCACGAGTGCGCGCTTACCAGTCAGATTGAGAAAATCGGTCATGATCTGAGCTCCAGATTTATTGCTGAATGTTGCTTTCTGGAAAATTTAAGGGACGTCGTGTGTTTAGAAAACATGGATTAAATGGCACGCGCTATCTTGAAATTCGGGATAATGTGCGAGGGAGGTCCGGCAGACTGATTATCCCGAATTCTGGAATTCCACGTGTTGTTTTATCCCTATTATCGAATTTTCATCCTCACTTAGATTATCTGTTGGCGCGGCGGTCAGAGGGTTGTCGCGCCTTGGACCGCAACAGGAGAATGATGATGAAACTCGAACTACCGGCAGTGATCGCCCAGTACTTCTCGGCCGACAAAAAGGGCAACGCGCAGGCGATAGCGGAATGCTTTACCGATGACGCGATCGTTGTCGATGAAGGCAATACGTACAAGGGTCGGGAGGCGATCCGGCAGTGGATGTCCAACGCCTCAACGCAATACACCTATACCGTGGAACCATTCTCGCTGACCGAGGAAGGCGGTCGTACTATCGTAACCAGCCATCTCGTCGGCAATTTTCCGGGGAGCCCGGTCGATCTGCGGTATCTGTTCCGTCTGGAAGGAGACAAAATAGCCGAGTTGGAAATAATTCCCTGACGCGACTTGTTGCCCGGAGCGGTACCACCGAACGCCGTGGAATTGGGGGGCCGGTCGTGATGCCTGTACTGGATTGGAGATGACCGAACCTTCGCAACATATACCATGAAGGACCGCTCTGGGCCGAGAGCCGCCCGACACTCTATATGCCGGGCGGGTGCGGGACCTACGAAGTCAAACCTCTTGCCGATCCGCGATCCATTCAGAAATCGTGCTGTGGCGCTGATGTGATTTTGCCATGATAGTATCCTCCGTTTTATATACGTTCTAACGTGGCACTTCCCGGGTCACTCCGGGACGTGCTGAAACATAAGATACCCCTCCGGCGGGCGTATTTCGGGTGCAGTGAAATTTTGATTGATTTTTTCACGAGACTCGCGCAGCGTGAAAATTGACGGAAGAATTTCACGGGAAGAGTGCCCTTTGGAACAGAGCCAGATTTCCGCCATGCGCAGCCTCGGGGCCGATCTGCGGGCCTTGCGCAAGGCGCGGGGGTTGACGTTGAGCGATATGGCGCAGGCGTTGGGCCGGTCGGTGGGCTGGCTGAGCCAGGTGGAGCGGGACCTGTCCGAGCCGTCGATTTCCGACCTGCGGGCGATTGCGGGCGCGTTCGACGTGCCGATGTCGTTCCTGTTCGCCCATGCCAGCGCCCCGGCGGAAGAGCAGGGCATCATCGTGCGCGAGGGCTCGCGGCGGCGGATGGGGTCGAGCGAGGAAGGGCTGCTCGAGGAATTGTTGTCGCCGGACCTGAGCGACGATTTCGAGGTGATCCACTCCACGTTCCGGCCCGGATCGAAGATGCAGCGCCCCGCCACGCGGCCGACGCAGGAGGTGGGCTACGTCGTGTCCGGGCGGCTGGACCTGAGCATTGGCGGACAGGAGTTTACCGTCGGGCCGGGAGACAGTTTCCGTATCCGGCACGAGACCTATGCTTGGGCGAACCCTTATGACGAACCGTGCGTCGCGATCTGGGTGATCGCGCCGCCGGTCTATTGAGGGGGATGGCATGAGCCTGGAAGGATGGACCGTTTTCGCGCTCTTCTGGGTGGTGTTCGTGACCACGCCGGGGCCGAATGCGGTCAATTGCATCACCAACGGCATGACGCTGGGGTTTCGCCGCAGCCTGTGGGGGGTGGCGGCAATCCTGACGCAGGCGGCGCTGTTCCTGACGCTGTCGGCGGCGGGGGTGACGGCGCTGATCGCGGCTTCACCGCAAGCGTTCCAGGTGGCGAAATTCATCGGGGCCGGGTTCCTGATCTATCTCGGGATACGTGGCTGGATCATGGTGCGGGGCCGCGTGGTGGTGGCCGAACCGGACGGGCGCGGCATCTACTGGCGGGCCTTTGCCATCGCCACGATCAACCCCAAGAGCGTGGCGGGATACCTCGCGGCGTTCAGCCAGTTCGTGCAGCCGGACGTGCCGATCTGGAGCCAGATGTGGGTGATCTTTCCCACGGCCCTGAGCCTGACCGCGCTGAGCTACATCGGATATACCGTGCTTGGCGCTGGGCTGGGCCGCGCGGCGCTGGGGGCGGTGTTTAACGTGTGGCTGCGCCGAGGGCTGGCGACGTGTTTCGTGGTTTACGGCGTATTGCTGGGCGCGGCTTCGACGCCGGGGAGGGCGTGAGATGATCAAGGGCGCGTGCCTGTGCCGAGCGGTGGCGTTCCGGCTGGAGGGCAAGGCCAGGGACATCCTGGGGTGCCATTGCGGGCAGTGCCGCAAGCAGTCGGGGTTTTACTGGGCCGCGACCTCGGTGGCGGACGAAGGGCTGGTGATGGAGCGCGACGATGGGCTGGCCTGGTTCCAGTCCAGCGAGACGGCGCGGCGGGGGTTCTGCAGGATTTGCGGGTCCGGCCTGTTCTGGAAGCCGGAGGATGCGCCGCGCACGGTGGTTGCCGCCGCATCGCTGGAGCCGGAGCATGGGCTGAAGATGACGGCGCATGTCTTTCTGGAGGACAAGGGCGATTATTACGAAATCGGCGACGGGCTGCCGCAGTTCGAGCGGTTCAGTGGAGGTGAGAATGCTTGAGGGAAGTTGTCTGTGCGGGAATGTCCGGTTCAACGTGACGGGCGTGCCGCAGGGGGTGTCGGCCTGTCATTGCGGGCAGTGCCGCAAACAGTCGGGGCATGTGTGGTCCTCGGCCTATGTGCCGGAGACGGACCTGGAGATCACCGGCGAGGTGACGTGGTACGAGGCGACGCCGCAGGCCAAGCGGGGCTTCTGCGCGACCTGCGGGGCGTTCCTGTTCTGGAAGGCGCATGACGAGGACACGATGAGCTTTGCCCTGGGGGCGCTGGACGGACCTACGGGGCTGCGGCTGGAGAAGCATATCTTCACCGCCGACAAGGGCGATTACTACGAGATCGCGGACGGGGTTCCGCAGAAATGATCACCGGGTCCTGTCTGTGTGGCGCGAACGCCTTCGAGCTTGACCGTGAAGCCGGGCCGGTGACGGCGTGCCATTGCGGTCAGTGCCGGAAGTATTCGGGTTTCCACGCCGCCAGCGTGGACGTGGACGATGTGCCACTGCGCTGGGTCCGGCAGGGGTACGTGACGCGGTTCGTCCATGACAGCGGCGCGGTGCGCGCCTTTTGCGGAGGCTGCGGCACGAAGCTGTGGTTCGAGGATCCCGAGGGCTGGACGAGCCTGGAAGCCGGGTTGATCAACGCGCCCTCGGGCGGGGCGATGGCGGGGCATATCTTTGTCGCGGACAAGGGCGACTATTACGACATCGCGGACGGGTTGCCGCAAACGAGGCAGGCGTGAGCCGGGACGTGCCCTGGTGCGTCGTTGGCCGGGCTGCCGGGGCGGTCACTGCGGACGGGAATGATGGAAAACGGGCGGCGCGCTGGTGGCCGTCTTACTTGGGAGGCAAGAATTATGGCTGATCTGCCGACAAAGGCGAAAGTGGTCATCATCGGCGGGGGCGTCGTGGGGTGCTCGGTGCTCTATCACCTGGCGAAGAAAGGGTGGAGCGACTGCGTTCTCCTGGAGAAGAACGAGCTGACCGCGGGGAGCACGTGGCACGCGGCGGGGAACGTGCCCACGTTCTCGACCAGCTGGGGCATCATGAACATGCAGCGGTACTCGACCGAGCTTTATGCCCGGCTGGGGGACGAGGTCGACTATCCGATGAACTATCACCAGACCGGGTCGATCCGGCTGGCGCATTCCAGGGAGCGGATGCAGGAGTTCGAACGCGCCCGCGGCATGGGCAGGCACCAGGGGATGGACCTGGACATCCTGACGCCCGACGAGATCAAGGCGCGGTATCCGTTCATCGAGACGCATGACATCGTGGGCGCGCTCTATGACCCGAACGACGGCGATATCGACCCCGCGCAGGTGACGCAGGCGCTGGCCAAGGGCGCGCGGGACATGGGTGCGACGATTGCGCGGTTCTGCCCGGCGACGGGCGTGACGCCGGACGGTGACGGCTGGATCGTGCATACCGGCAAGGGCGATATCGCCTGCGACTACGTGGTGAATGCGGCCGGGTATTATGCCCAGACGGTGGGCGAATGGTTCAAGCCCTATGGCGGGCGGACCGTGCCGATGATGGTGATGAGCCATCAATACGTGCTGACCGACGAGATCCCCGAGATCGAGGCGCATTCAAAGGAAACGGGCCGCAAGCTGCCGCTGTTGCGGGACGTGGACGTGTCCTATTACTTCCGGCAGGAAAAGCACGGGTTCAACATCGGACCTTACGAACCGAATTGCCGGGCGCATTGGGTCGAGCCATCGGATCCGATGCCGGAGGATTTCAGTTTCCAGCTTTGGTCGGACGACCTGGAGCGGATCGAGGATATCGTGGCGGATTCCATGGAGCGTGTGCCGGTGGCGGCCACGGCGGGGATCAGCCGGATCATCAACGGACCGATCCCCTATGCGCCCGACGGGCTGCCCCTGCTGGGGCCGATGCCGGGAGTGAAGAACGCGTTCGAGGCGTGCGTCTTTACTTTCGGGATTGCGCAGGGGGGCGGCGCGGGCAAGGTGCTGGCCGAGTGGATCGTGGACGGCGCGACAGAGTGGGACATGTGGGCGGTCGATCCGCGCCGATATACCGACTACACCGATCACGACTACTGCGTGGCCAAGGGGATGGAGGTCTATGGCAACGAATACGCCATGCATTTCCCGTGGCATGAATGGCCCGCCGGGCGCGACAAGAAGCTTTCGCCAAACCACGGCAAGGTACTGGAACTGGGCGGCGTGATGGGGGCGTATAATGGCTGGGAGCGGGCGAACTGGTTCGCCCAACCCGATGATGATACGTCTGAGGAAAGCACGCATACGTGGAACCGCAAAGGACCGTGGGAGCAGCGCATTCGCGAGGAATGCGAGGCGGTGCGCGATGCCTGCGGCGTACTGGACCTGCCGGGGTTCTCTCGCTTCCGGGTGCAGGGTGCGGGGGCCGACGACTGGCTGCGGGGTTTCGTGACCGGGGGGCTGCCCAAGGTGGGGCGGATGAACCTGGTTTACGTTGCCAACGCGAAAGGCCGGATCGTGACGGAGTTTTCCTGTATCCGGCTGGCGGAGAATGACTTCGTTCTGATCACCGCGGCGACGGCGCAGTGGCATGACGGCGAACTGGTTCGCAACAGCGTGCCGCAGGGCGTGACCGTGACGGAGACGACGCGCGAGCGGTCGGCGTTGCTGGTGGCGGGGCCGAAGAGCCGCGAGGTGCTGGCTGGCATCAGCGATGCGGATCTGGAGGCCGGGTGGCTGAGCCATCAGCACTGTACGGTGGCGGGGCGGCCCGCGTTCCTGATCCGGGTGAGTTTCACCGGCGAGCTGGGCTGGGAAGTTCATGCCGAGAACGCGGAGATGCCGGCGATCTACGAGGCCATTCTGGAGGCAGGGGCGAAGCCCTTCGGGATGTATGCACTGAACAGCTTGAGGATCGAGAAAGGGTATCGGGCGTGGAAGGGCGACCTGAGCACGGATTACTCGATGCTGGAGGTCGGGCTGGAGCGGTTCGTAAAGTTCGACAAGGACCACGATTTCACCGGCAAGGCGGCGCTGCTGGCGGAGAAACAACAGGGCCGGAAGAAGGCCTTTGCGCCGCTGATCATCGACGCGGGAGAGGCGGATGCGCCCTACATGTCGACGATCTGGAGCGGGGACGAGATCGTGGGCGAGACGACGAGCGGCGCCTGGGGCTACCGGGTGAATGCCAGCGTGGCGCTGGCGATGCTGCGGACGGACGTGGCAGAGGCTGGCACGGAGCTGGAAGTGGAGATCTATGGCGAGCGGCGCAAAGCGGTCGTGCAGCCGGATCAGCCGCTTTGGGATCCGGAGAATGCTAGACTGACGGCATGAGCTAGAGGTCCCGGGTCAAGCCCGGGACGGGAACGCGAAAGGACGAAGGATGAGCATCGAGACCTACCTGATTTATCTTGGCGTCCTGGCGGCGTTTTTCCTGACGCCGCCGGATACGAGCCAGTTGCTGATCATTTCCAACAGCCTGCGGCACGGGCTGCGCCGGTCCTTGGCGACGGTTGCGGGCGACCTGAGCGCCAACGCGGTGCAGATGACGCTGGCGGCCTTTGGCCTGACGGCGGTGATCGCGGCGAATGCCGATGCGCTGTGGGTCGTGAAATGGGCCGGGGTGGCGTACCTGGTCTGGATCGGGTTGCGGCTGATGCTGACGCGGGGCGCGTCCGAGGCACCGGAGGCGGTGGCGACGGGGCGGCTTTTCCGGCAGGGCTTTGTCACCTCCTCGGCCAACCCCTATGCGGTGGTGTTCTTCGGGGCGCTCTTTCCGCAGTTCATCGACGCGGGTGCGCCGATCCTGCCGCAATTGCTGGTGCTGGGCGTGACCTACCTGGTGGTGGACGGTCTTGTGCTGCTCTTGTGGGGCTGGGCGGCGACACGGACGCTGGGGCGTGTGAAGGCGCTGACGGGGGTGTGGATCAACCGTGTCTCGGGTGCGCTGATGGTCGGGGCGGCGGTGCTCTTGGGGCTGAAGGACCTCGACAGGGGTACGGCGGCACGATGACCCTTCCCGAGACCATGTCCGGCGTTTACCTGACCCGTCACGGCGGGCCCGAGGCGCTGGAGTGGCGCGAGGATATTCCGGTTCCGCGGCCTGGACCGGGAGAGGCGCTGGTGCGGGTGCTGGCGGCGGGGGTGAACAACACCGACATCAACACGCGCGAAGGGTGGTATTCGGCGGATGTGACAGGCGCGACCGGAGAATTGCAGGACGGCGTCGAGGCGGGCGGCTGGTCCGGGGCGCTGGACTTTCCGCTGATCCAGGGCGGTGACCTGTGCGGTGAGGTCGTGGAGCTGGGTGAAGGCGTAAGCGCGGTGGCAAAGGGGATGCGGGTGATCTGCCCGATCAACCAACCGCGTCCGACCGACGACAACCCGGTGGGGTTCGAGGCGCTGGGCTCGGAATATGACGGGGCGTTCGCGCAATATTGCGTGGTGCCGGAGGGAGATTTGTTCGATGTCAGTGACGCGCCGTTGAGCGACGTGGAACTGGCGGCGATCCCCTGCGCCTTTGGCACGGCGGCGGGGCTGCTGGACCGGGCCGGGGTTGCGGCCGGGCAGAAGGTGTTGATCACCGGCGCCTCCGGTGGCGTAGGGTTGGCGGCGGTGCAACTGGCCACGGCGCTGGGGGCGGAGGTGACCGGCGTGGCCTCGGCACCCAAGGCCGAATGCGTGCGTGACGCGGGCGCGGTGGCGGTGATCGGGCGGGACGATGTGCCGCCCGCCGATACCTTTCACGCGGTGATCGACCTGGTGGCAGGGCCGGGCTGGGGCGCGCTGATCGACGCGTTGCGGCCGGGCGGGCATTACGCGGTGGCGGGGGCCATCGCGGGGCCGGTGGTGGAGGCGGACCTGCGGCGCATCTATTTGCGGGATATCACGATCCACGGCTGCACCTTCCAGTCGCGCGCGGTCTTTTCCCGGCTCGTCGAGATGGTGCGGCAGGGCGCCGTGAAGCCGCTGATCGCCAAGACGTTTCCGATGCGAGAGATTGACAGGGCGCAGGAAGAGTTCATGTCGAAGCGGCATGCCGGGAAGCTGGTGCTGATCCCGGACGGCATCGACATCTGAACACGGGCGCGAAAGGAAAGACATGGCACAGGTAACGCTGTTGGACGGCTCGATCGGACAGGAATTGGTGAAACGGTCCGGCGACCGGGCGACGCCGCTGTGGTCGACCCAGGTGATGATCGACCATCCCAAGCTGGTGGGCGAGGTGCACCTGGAATACTTCGCCGCCGGCGCCACGGTGGCCACGACCAACACCTATGCGGTGTTGCGCGACCGGCTGGAGCGGATCGGGTTGCAGGACCAGATCGGGAAGCTGACCGACACCGCGGTGCGGGCCGCGCGCCGGGCCCGGGCGGCGAGCGGTGGAAAGGGCCGTGTGGCCGGGGCCATCGGGCCGCTGGTGCAGTCCTACAAGCCCGAGACCTGCCCGCCCCCTGCCGAGGCCGCGAAGATGTATGCCGAGCCGGTCGGTTTGATGAAGGACCACGTGGACCTGTTCCTGCTGGAGACGATGTCGTCGGTGGACCAGGCCGAGGGCGCGCTGAGGGCCGTGACGGGGCAGGGCCTGCCGGTGTGGCTGGCGGTGAGCGTGGACGATCACGACGGCACGCGCTTGCGCTCGGGCGAGCCGGTGGAGGCGTTGGCAAAGACCGTGGCCAAGCATGCGCCGGACGCGGTGCTGGTGAACTGTTCGCGCCCCGAGGCGATTGGGGCAGCATTGGAGGTCATCAAGGGGTTCGGCGTGCCGTTCGGCGCCTATGGCAACGGGTTCTCGGAGATCAGCGAAGGGTTTTTGGGCGATGCGCCCACCGTTGACGCGCTGGAACAGCGCAAGGACATGGGGCCGCTGGATTATGCCGAATATGTCATGGGCTGGGTCGGGCAGGGGGCGACCATCGTCGGTGGATGCTGCGAGATCGGCCCGGCGCATATTGCCGAGATCGCGCGATGCTTGCAGGCGGCGGGGCACGAGATCGTATGACCGACGCCACGCTTCCCCCCGGCATGGTCCCGGCAAGCGGGCGCTTCCGCTATGAGGCCAAGGAGTTCGGGCGGCTGGATTTCGAGGTGAGCCATGCGAAGTTCGTCCTGTGGAAGACGTTCGAAAACGAACAGGAGGCCGAGGGCGTCCAGCTGAATATCATGGTCGCGGCGCGCGCGCAGGAAATCCCGGACGAAAGTGACGACGCTGAGATGGCGTACCTTCTGGAACCGGCGATCACCGTGGAATGGCTGACGATCAGGGAGGCCGACCTGGCCAGCCGGGACCGGGCCGCGCTGGACGGTGTGACGGTCGACTTCGACTGGAACCGAACGCCCGATGTGCCGGAGGCGCCGGCGGCGATCCAGGAGGGATCATTCGGGTCGACGGATGTGCTGAAACTTTCGCTGAGCCATGTGCCGCCGGATCGGTACCGCTTGCAGGTGCAGGCCAGGGACGAGTTCGGGCGCGCCTGCGAGATCGACGCCGATCTGCCGCTGTTCGAGATCGGGGCCAGCAACTTTTCGATGTCGCGGCCACGGGCGGTCGAGGACTGGCTCGACCGGCATTTCGAGCGCGATGACTTGCACGTCGAGTGGCGCACGGTGGGGCCGATGACCAACCAGTGGCAAAATCTTTACGCCTCGTTCAAGGAGACAGGGAATGAGTGACCTTCCGAAGCACGCCCGCGTGGTGATTATCGGCGGCGGTGTGGTGGGCTGTTCTGTGGCCTATCACCTGGCCAAGCTGGGCTGGCAGGATGTGGTGCTGCTGGAACGCAAGCAGCTGACCAGCGGCACGACATGGCACGCGGCGGGGCTGATCGGGCAGCTGCGGGCAAGTGCCAACATGACGAAGCTGGCGCGGTATTCGGCGGAGCTGTATCGTGGGCTGGAGGAAGAGACAGGCGTGGCGACGGGCCTGCGGCAGGGCGGGTCGATCTCGGTCGCGCTGACGGCGGAGCGGCGCGAGGAGCTGAACCGGCAGGCGGCCATGGCGCGGGCTTTTGGCGTGCCGGTCGAAGAGCTTTCACCGAAAGAAATCAAGGAGAGATACGGGCATATCAACCTCGATGGCGTGACCGGGGGTGTCTGGTTGCCGACCGACGGGCAGGCCGACCCGGCGAATATCGCGCTTGCGCTGGCCAAGGGCGCGCGGCAGAACGGGGCGCTGGTGAAGGAACGGGTGAAGGTCACCGGCATCGCGCGAGACGGCCGCTGGGTGACGGGCGTGGACTGGGCCGCCGACGCGGGCGGAGAGACCGGCCATATCGCCTGCGACATGATCGTGAATTGCGCGGGCATGTGGGGCCATGAGGTGGGGCGCATGGCGGGCGTGAACGTGCCGCTGCACGCGTGCGAGCATTTCTATATCGTGACCGAGGGCATCGACGGGTTGGGGCAGTTGCCGGTGCTGCGGGTGCCGGACGAATGCGCCTATTACAAGGAAGACGCGGGCAAGATCCTGCTGGGCGCGTTCGAGCCGAACGCCAAGCCTTGGGGGATGAACGGCATTCCCGACAGTTTCGAGTTCGACCAGCTGCCCGAGGATTTCGACCATTTCGAGCCGATCCTGGAGGCGGCGGTCAACCGTATGCCGATGCTGGCGGAGGCGGGGATTCATACGTTCTTCAACGGGCCGGAGAGTTTCACGCCGGATGACGCGTATCATCTGGGCCTTGCACCCGAGATGGACAATGTGTGGGTCGCGGCCGGGTTCAACTCGATCGGTATTCAGAGTGCCGGGGGCGCGGGGCACGCATTGAGCCAGTGGATGGACAGCGGCAGGAAGCCGTTCGATCTGGGCGACGTGGATATTGCCCGTATGCAGCCGTTCCAAGGGAACCGGCATTACCTTTTTGAGCGGTCGAAGGAGACGCTGGGGCTGCTGTACGCCGATCACTTTCCATACCTGCAAAAGCGCACGGCGCGGGGGGTGCGGCGGTCGCCCTTCCATCATCACCTGCTGAAGCAGGGCGCGGTGATGGGCGAGATCGCCGGGTGGGAGCGGGCGAACTGGTTCGCCAAGAACGACCAGGAGCGGGAGTACCGCTATGGCTGGGGGCGGCAGAACTGGTTCGAGAATGCCGCGGCCGAGCATCATGCGATCCGCACCGGCGTGGGCATGTACGACATGTCGAGCTTCGGCAAGATCCGGGTCGAGGGGCCGGATGCGGAGGCGTTTCTGAACCATATCGGCGGCGGTGACTATTCGGTACCGAATGGCAAGATCGTCTATACCCAGTTCCTGAATGACCGAGGTGGGATCGAGGCGGACGTGACGGTGACGCGGCTGAGCGAGACGGCGTATCTGGTGGTGACGCCGGCGGCGACGCGGTTGGCGGACCAGACCTGGATGGCGCGGAACAGGGGCGATTTCAACGTCGTGATCACCGATGTGACGGCAGGCGAAGGCGTGCTGGCGGTGATGGGGCCGGACGCCCGGAAACTGATGCAGGCGGTCAGCCCGAATGATTTTTCCAACGCGGCGAACCCGTTCGGCACGGCGCAGGAGATCGAGCTGGGCATGGGGCTGGCCCGGGTGCACCGGGTCAGCTACGTCGGCGAGCTGGGCTGGGAGATTTACGTTGGTGCCGATATGGCGGGGCATGTGTTCGAGACGCTATACGAGGCGGGGCAGGCGCATGGGCTGAAGCTTTGCGGGATGCACATGATGGATTCGTGCCGGATCGAGAAGGGTTTCCGCCATTTCGGGCATGACATCACCTGCGAGGATCATGTGCTGGAGGCCGGGCTGGGTTTTGCGGTGAAGACCTCGAAACCATCGTTCATCGGACGTGATGCGGTACTGCGCAAGAAGGAGGCGGGGCTGGCCAGGCGACTGGTGCAGTTCCGGCTGACCGATCCCGAGCCGATGGTCTATCATAACGAGCCCGTGCTGCGGGACGGGGAGATCGTGGGCTACCTCAGTTCGGGAGCGTATGGTCATCACCTGGGTGGGGCGATCGGGATGGGTTATGTGCCTTGCGCCGGGGAAAGCGCCGAGCAAGTGCTGGCCTCGAGCTATGAGATCGACGTGGCGGGCACGCGGGTGAAGGCGGAGGCGTCATTGCGTCCGATGTACGACCCGAAATCGGAGCGCGTGAAGGTTTGATGCCTTCGGCGAGGGTATTCTATAACGGATGAGAGGCAGGCGGCTTTCGCTGTTGCGGAAAAACTCCGGGTGTTGGGGGCTGGCCCCCAATTCAACCTGAGTTTTGGGGCTGGTCCTCGATCAACGAAGACAGCGTGGCGCAGCCAATTCGCCTAGATTGTCTGGTCGTACTCGCCGACCGATGGTTCGGTACGGATGACGGTGTCGATCTCGGCGAAGATGGCGCGCATTTCCTCGTCGGACGTGGCGCTTTCGCAGACCACGACGAGGTTGGGGGTGTTGGACGATGCACGCACCAGGCCCCAGCTGCCGTTTTCGAGAATGACCCGCGCGCCGTTAACGGTGACGACCTCCTTAATGGGCTGGCCGGCGAAGGTGTCGCCCGCCTCATGCTTGGCGACGAGTTTCTGCACCAGCCGGTCGAGCACCTGATATTTCTCGGTATCGGGGCAATGGGGAGACATGGTGGGGGTCGACCATGTGGTGGGCAGGGCGCGGCGCAGGTCGGACATGGACATGTCGGGGTTGCGGTCCATCAGCTTGCAGATCTCGACCGCGACTCGCATGCCGCAGTCGTAGCCGCGCCCCACCGGCTCGGCCAGGAAGTAGTGGCCGGATTTTTCGAACCCGGCGAGCGCGCCCAGTTCCTTGACCCGGCGTTTCATGTGGCTGTGGCCGGTTTTCCAGTAGTCGGCTGTCACGCCGTTCTTCTGCAGCTCGGGGTCAGCGGCGAAGAGGCCGGTGGATTTGACGTCGGCCACGAAGGTGGAGTTGGGGTGCAGCTTGGAAAGGTCGCGGGCCATGATGACGCCCATCTTGTCGGCGAAGATCTCTTCGCCCTCGTCATCGACCACGCCGCAGCGGTCGCCGTCGCCGTCGAAGCCGAGGGCGAAGTCGGCGCCGCTCTCCTTCACTGAGGCGGCCATGTCGTGCAGCATTTCCATGGCTTCGGGGTTGGGGTTGTAGTTGGGGAAGGTGTAGTCGAGCCTGTTGTGCGAGGGGATGACCTCGACGCCGAGACGCTTGAACAGCTCGGGCGCGAAGGCCGACGCGGTGCCGTTGCCGGTGGCGCAGACGACGCGCAGCTTGCGGGACATGCGGAAGTCGCCGACGAGGTCGTCGAGATAGGCTTCGCGCACGCCCTCGACGAATTCGTAGCCGCCGCCCGAATGGGGCTCGCCCTCGCCATTCAGGACGATGTCGCGCAACTCTCCCATCTCGTCGGGACCGTGGGTGAGGGGGCGGTCGAAGCCCATCTTGACCCCGGTCCAGCCGTTCGGGTTGTGCGAGGCGGTGACCATGGCGACGGCGGGTACGTCGAGGTGGAACTGCGAGAAGTATGCCATGGGCGAGAGCGCCGGGCCGATATCCTTGACGTGGATGCCGGCCTGCATGAGGCCGACGATGAGCGCGTTCTTGATCGAGAGCGAATAGTCGCGGTAGTCGTTGCCGACCGCGATCACCGGGTCGATGCCACGACGGCGCATCTGGGTGCCGAGGCCGAGGCCGAGGGCGGTGATGCCGGGCAGGTTGATTTCGTCGGGGTATTTCCAGCGGGCGTCGTATTCGCGGAACCCGGTGGGCGTGATCATCGGATCGCGGAGGAATTCCCAGGTGTTCTGGGTCACGTCGGCAGCGGGTTTGGTCACGGAAATACCTTTACGTTGGATCAATGCGGCAGGGGTGTTCCTTGGCGAGCTTGTCGAATTGCATGAGGCTCTGCAAGAGGGCGGGCATCTGATCCAGCGGGATCATGTTGGGGCCGTCGGAGGGCGCGGTGTCCGGCGCCTCGTGGGTCTCGATGAAGACGGCGGCGATGCCCAGGGAGACTGCGGCGCGGGCCATGACGGGGGCGAACTCGCGCTGGCCGCCGGAACTGCCGCCCTGGCCGCCGGGCTGTTGCACGGAATGGGTGGCGTCCATCACCACCGGATAGCCGGTGGCGGCCATCTGGGGCAGGGATCGCATGTCGGCCACAAGGGTGTTGTAGCCGAAAGAGGTGCCGCGTTCGGTCAGAAGGATGCGGGTGTTGCCTGTGCTTTCGACCTTCGAGATGACGTTGGGCATGTCCCAGGGGGCGAGGAACTGACCCTTCTTGACGTTGATCGCGGCGCCGGTTTCGCCCGCGGCCAGCAGCAGGTCGGTCTGCCGGCAGAGAAAGGCGGGGATTTGCAGGATATCGACCACATCGGCCGCGGGCGCGCATTGGTCGGGCAGGTGAACATCCGTCAGGACCGGCACGCCGAGCGCGTCCTTGACCGACTGGAGCGCTTTCAGCCCTTCGTCGATGCCAAGGCCGCGCTTGCCTGTAACAGACGTGCGGTTTGCCTTGTCGAAGGACGCCTTGAAGACATACTGCGCGCCGGCGGCGGCGCAGGACTCTTGCATCTGGCCCGCGATCATCTGGGCGTGATCGGCGCTTTCCAACTGGCAGGGGCCGGCGATGACGGTGAGTGGCGCGTCGTTTCCGACGCGCAGGTCTGCGATTTCAACTGTTTTCATGTCTTACGACGAAACCTGTTCCTTGAGCACCGACGCGGTGAGCGACAAGAGCAGGTAGATACCGCCGAAGATCAGGAAGGCAAGCAAAGTGTTCTCGAACTTGCGCGGATAGGAGGGATCCTGCGAAGCGACGGGTTTCACCGCGACGGTCAGGTAGCGCACCTGCTTGTTCGCCTCGATCTCGGACTGGCGCTTGGTTTCCAGCGCGGATTGCAGCACCAGGTCTGAGGTGGCGAGGTCGGCCTGCGCCATCTGGATCTCGGCGGCCTGGCTGGCGAGCGAGGTGCGTTCCTCGGTCGCCTCGGTCAGGCGGGCGTTCTGCTTGGCGAGTTCGCGCGACAGCACCTGCACCTCGGAGCGCAGCGCCTCGACCCGGGCGGTGTTGGGGCGGGCATTGGCAAGCTGGGTGTTGAGCGCCAGCTGCTTTTCCTGGAGCTGCAATTCGACGTTGCCGATCAGCTGACGGATATTGGCGATTTCGCCCTCGGGGTCGAGGATCGAGCCTTCCTGCAACTCGACGAGCCGACGCTGGGCCGCGCGGCGTTCTTCCTTGGCCTCTTCCAGCGCGGCCTCGGCGGTTTTCACGGCGTCGAAACGTTTCTCCTGGCTGAGCGAGTCGACATTTTCCTCGGCATATTCGATCAGCTTTTCAGAGAACTCGCGGCTGGTTTCGGGGTCGGCGGTGGCGACCTCCAGCCGGATCACGCCCTCGGTCGGGTCATAGCCGAGCTTCACGTATTTCTGGTAGACCTTGTAGGCCTCTTCGTTGGTGGCGTCGGGATCGAGCCGCTGGATCGGGTCGATCTCGTCGCTGCTGAACATGGCCTTGAAGCCGACATCCTCGTTCAGCCGCAGCATGGCATCCTTGGACTCAAGGTAGGACTGGACCGCGATGGAATCCTGCCCGGTGGCGAATTGCGAGGGCAGAAGACCGCCGAGGCCCCCTTTGCCACCGCCCGAGCCGTCGGCGGTGATGATCAGGAATTCCGACTTGGTCGAGTACATCGGCGTGGCGATGTTGTAGAAATAATACCCCGCGATCAGCGTGGGCAGCATGACGAAGGCCGCCAGCCGCGAGACAAGCAGCAGCATCTTCTTGCGGCGGCGCGAGGCGATGTCGCGCTGGATCTTCTGGATTTCCTGGGCGCGCCGGTCGGCCGGGCTGAGCTCGGTCGAGGGCAACGCGACCTGCCCTACCGGCACGGTCTGGGGTAGTTGGATGCGCTCGCCGCCGGTCTGGGCCGGCTGGGTGTTTTCCCCCGCCGACACAAGCTGGACGATGTTGGAGCCTTGGAACGGGTCGATGCCACGGGCCCGCAGCAGGCGGACCGCGTCGAAGTCGGATGTCGGCGCGAGGCCGTGTTTCTGGGCCATGCGCCGCGCCATGCGCAGTTGCCGCCCGGTCAGGCCCTCCTTGCGGATGTCATCGATGTTCTGAGACACCGAAACCTCTCGGGCGGATGTCACCTCGCCCTCGTGCAGGCGGGGCGCGTCGGCACTGTCCGCGGGGGGCTGCGGCGGCGTGGTGTCCGGCGTCTGCTGGACCTCCTCGGCGGGGGTCTCCGGGCCGGGGGAGGCGGCATGGGCGCTGCCGCCGGAGGTGCGGCGGATGCGGAACTTTCTAGCCTTGGGTTTCATAGTCATAGAGCTGTTTTGCCTCTTCCAAGGTGTCGAACATATGCAGTTTTCCGTCCATCAGGACGGCGGCCTCCTGCGCGAATTTCTCGAGCGTGGCGGGCTGGTGCGATACGATCACCACTGTGGTCGTGCGCAGTCGTTCCCGAAGGATGTCGCCCGCGCGCCGGTTGAATTCGACGTCGGTGGAACTGGGCATGCCCTCGTCGATGAGGTACATGTCGAAATCCAGCGCGAGCATCAACGAAAAGGTGAAGCGCGATCTCATGCCCGTCGAGTAGGTGCCGAGCGGCTGGTCGAAATATTCGCCCAGATTGCAGACATAGCGGCAATACGCCTCGACGTAATCGGGATCGAGCCCGTAGAGCGTGGCGATGTAGCGCGCGTTTTCGCGGGCCGAGACGCGGCTGATGACACCGCCCATGAAACCCAGCGGAAACGAGATGCGGCAGCCGCGGCGAATCTCGCCCTCGTCGGGTTTTTCAAGGCCCGCCATCATCTTGATCAGCGTGGTCTTGCCCGTGCCGTTGGGCGCGAGGATGCCGAGCGAGCGGCCAAGTTCCACCCGGAACGAGACGCGGTCAAGGATCACCTTGCGCTGCGTGCCCGTCCAGAAGGACTTGCTGACATTGTCGAACTCGAGCATCAGGGGCTCCGTCGCTGCTCTTGCCCTCGTTTAGCGAGGTTTTCTTAAGACCATATTGGTCTTGATCCCGCACATTATGTCGGAATTGTCCACGATGTGACAACAAATCGGGGCAAATTTGTGTGCTTGATAAGAAAAAACGAGGAAACGGCGCGAAAGCGGGGAAGCTCTCGCGCCGCGTGGTTGAAATGAAGGGGGGTTGCAGGGTCAGGAGATTGCCTGCCACGCAATGCCGGCGAGCACGGCGCCGGTGATGCCGAAGCCGAAATAGGCGAAGAAGATACGTGGCTTGACCAGCGCCCAGACAGCGATGGCGGCGGGAATGCAGCTGACGCCGCCAGCGATGACGAAACTCATGGCGGCACCCTGGCTCATGCCCTGGGCCAGCAGCGCGTCGACCAGTGGCACGGCGGCATACCCGTTGAGGTAGGCGGGCGCGCCCACAAGAGCGCCGAGAAGGATCGTGCTGATACCGTCGCCGCCAAGGACCGTGGCGATGGTTTCGGCCGGGATGTATTTCAGCATCACCGCCTCGATCACGTAGGCGAGCGTCAGCCATTTCAGCAGGAAGAAGCCGTTATCGATAACGTTCTCGCGGAAGGTGGCGGTGCGCTCGTCCTCGGCCCAGAAACGCCAGACAGGGCTGCCTTGGAACGGCTTTTTCGCGCCGCAGCACCCGCCGGTCTGGCGGTTCTCGCGCAACGGGTCGGCAAAAAGGGGCGACCGGGCCAGCGCCATGGTGGCAAAGCCGCCCATGAGGCCCAAGCCCACCGCCGCGGCGGCCTTGGCCATGGCGAAGTCCCAGCCGATGGTGCCTGAGGTGATCAGGAACATCGCCGGGTCCATCAGCGGCGAGGCCAGCCAGAAGGCCATGACCGCACCGAGAGGCGCGCCGAGGGCCAGCATGGCGGCAATGAAGGGAATGACCTCGCACGAGCAGAAGGGCGAAAGGCCGCCCAGCACAGCGGCGAGGAAGATCATGCGCACCTGCCGCCCTTCGAACGCCTTGGCCAGCAGGGTCTCGGCCCCGGTGGCCTTCATGTAGGCCACGGCGAGGACTGCGAAGACGATGAAAGGCGCGGTGTGCAGCAGCGCGCCGGCGGTGAAGGTGACCGTGGGCCAGAATTGCGGCGGATCGAGGACCGCAACGGCGGCGAGGATCAGCGCCAGCGCCAGCCAGGCCTTGTCGAGGCCGGCCCACTTGCGGCGCAGGGTGGGGGCGGTGATGTCAGCCATTGGCGTGGTCCTCGGTGTCCTCGTGGGCGCAATGGTCCCTGTCGGCGCAGCATTCGCGCAGCAGGAAATCGGCCAATGCGTGCAGTTCGTCATAGGCGACGGCGGCGCAGAGGATGCTGCGGCCCTGTTTCTCCTGCCGGACCAGACCGGCCTGTGACAGGATTTTCATGTGATGGGTCAGGGTGGATCCGGTGACGCCCGCACGCTCGCCCAATTCGCCGATGCGCAGGCCCTCGGGGCCGGCACGGACAAGGGTGCGCAGCACTGCCAAGCGTTGTTCGGAGCCAAGTGCGGCAAAGGTCGAAGCCGCGAGGGCAAGGTCGAGGTCGGGAATCGTCTGTTTCATATTTCTAGGATTATAGAAATGACCGCTCGCTGCAAGCTATATTTCTAGAAATATCGAAATGAGGACCTGCGCGCGCCACGTGCAGCCCCTTTAACATCGTGCTGCACTGCGGTATGAGCGGCGCAAAGAGACCCGAACCGAAGAGGATTTCCCAAGATGGGTTACAAAATCGTCGTCGCGGGCGCCACGGGCAACGTGGGCCGCGAAATGCTGAACATCCTGGCCGAGCGCCAGTTCCCTGTCGACGAGATCGCGGTGCTTGCCAGCCGTCGGTCCATCGGCACAGAGGTCAGCTTTGGCGACAAGACCTTGAAGACCAAGGACATCGAGGGGTTCGATTTCACCGGCTGGGACATGGCGCTTTTCGCCATTGGCTCGGAGGCCACCAAAAAATACGCGCCAATCGCGGCCAAGGCGGGCTGCGTGGTAATCGATAACTCGTCGCTTTACCGCTATGATGCGGATGTGCCGCTGATCGTGCCGGAGGTGAATGCGGACGCGATCACGGGCTATTCCAAGAAGAACATCATCGCGAACCCCAACTGTTCCACCGCGCAAATGGTCGTGGCGCTGAAGCCGCTGCATGACCGCGCCAGGATCAAGCGGGTGGTGGTCAGCACCTACCAGGCGACGTCCGGCGCTGGCAAGGAAGGCGTGGACGAGCTGTGGGATCAGACGAAATCGATCTACAACCCCACGGACGAAGTGCCGCCGAAGAAGTTCCAGAAGCAGATCGCCTTCAACGTCATTCCGCATATCGACGTCTTCATGGAGGATGGATCGACCAAGGAAGAGTGGAAGATGGTGGTCGAGACGAAGAAGATCGTGGACCCGAAGATCAAGGTCACGGCGACCTGCGTGCGGGTGCCGGTGTTTGTCGGCCACGCGGAATCGGTAAATATCGAGTTCGAGGAGTTCCTGGACGAGGACGAGGCGCGCGACATCCTGCGCGAGGCGCCGGGGATCATGGTCGTCGACAAGCGCGAGGATGGCGGATACGTCACGCCGATCGAATGCGTCGGCGATTTCGCCACCTTCATCAGCCGGATCCGGCAGGACAGCACGATCGAGAACGGTCTGAACCTGTGGTGCGTCAGCGACAACCTGCGCAAGGGCGCGGCCCTGAACGCGGTGCAGATCGCCGAGACGCTGGGCAACCGGGTGTTGCAGAAGGGCTAAACCCTTTACATTGCATCGAAATTCTTGCCGCGCCGTCCTTTTCCAAGGGCGGCGCGGTTTCTTTTTGCAAAAATATTTGTTGGTGCTGCCAAGAACGGCGCCCTTGCACGCGTCCCATCAGAGGCCGATCATCCGGCCAACTATCCTGGAGTAGACATCATGCGTTCGCTTTCCCTTATCGTCCTTGCCGCCCTGCCGTTTCCCGCACTTGCCGAAGATTTCGCGCTGTCGAGTGACGTGGATGCGGTCACGCTCTATCCCCAAGGCGCCACGATCACGCGGCAGGTGCCGTACAGCATCCCGGCGGGGCAGCATCAGCTGATCCTGACGGATCTGCCGCGCTCGACGCCGCTGGCCTCGGTCCGGGTGGCGGTCGAGGGCGCGGCGATGGGCAGCGTCACGGCGCGGCGCGATTTCGTGCCGCCGCGTACCGAGGAAGAGACCGCCGCGTTGCAGGCCGCCCGCGCCGAGGTCGAGCGGCTGGAGGACGAATTGCGCAACGCGCGCGCCGCGGTCGAGACGATCCGGCTGGAGGCAGAGGCCGCCCGGGCGCGCGTGGCGTTCCTAGAAAGGCTGGGCGAAGGCGAGGGCGTGACCGCGCTGGACATCGCCGCCCTGCGCGACCTGTCGTCGATGATCGGGGAAGAGACCTTGGCGGCGCTGCGCGCGGCCCAGGATGCGGAGCGTCGGGCCGAAGCCTTGGCGCGTTCGCTGGAGGACCTGGAAGAAGAGCTTGAGCGGGCGAAACAGGCCGAGGCCGCGCTGGTGCCCGAGGACGAGGACCGCGCGATGCTGGCGGTGGCCGTCAGCGCCGAGGCCGAAACCGAGGGCGTGCTGACCGTGACCTACAACACCGATGCCGCCGGGTGGGAGCCGGTCTACGACCTGCGGCTGGACCGGAGCAGCGGTGCGCTGACGCTGGAGCGCGGCGCTTACGTGTCGCAGTCGACGGGCGAGAACTGGCAGGCGGCGGAACTGACCCTGTCGACCGTGCGCCCCAGCGAACAGACCGCGCCGAGCGAGGTCTGGCCGTGGCTGCGCCGGATCTACGAGGAGCCGCCGATGCACCCTGTGCCGCTGGCGCGTGGCGCTGCGGAGGCCGACATGGCCGCAGGCGCCGCGAAGGAAGAAGCCCTGGCCGTCTCGCCGGAGGCGATCGTCGCTGCAGCGGATTTCGACGGGCTGTCGGTGAGTTACAGCTATCCCGGCACGGTCGACGTCGCCACGGGGGCGGACCAGGTGCGCCTGGCGCTGGGCACGCTGGAAACGCAGGCCGAAACGGTCGCCAAGGCGGTGCCGCTGAACGATCCCAGCGCGTTCCTTGTGGCGAGCTTTACCAACGACATGGGCGAATTGATCCTGCCGACCGCCGAGGCGAGCTATTACCTGGACGGGCGGTTCGTGGGGCAGCGTTACCTTGAGCTGATCCCAGCGGGCGAGGAGGCGGAACTGTCCTTTGGCCCGATCGACGGGCTGCGGTTGACGCGCATGGTCGAGGACCGGGCCGAGGGGGATCGCGGCGTGATCTCGAAATCCAACCGGATCCAGGAGACGGTGCGCATCGAGGTCGAGAACCTGACTGGCGAAGCCTGGCCCCTGCGGGTGCTGGACCGGGTTCCGTTTTCCGAGCAGAACGACCTGAAGATCACGTGGGATGCAACCCCGAGCCCGGCGGAGGAACGGGTCGACGACAAGCGCGGGGTGCTGGCGTGGGAGTTTGACCTTGCTGCCGGCGAGACGCAGGAAATCCGGCTGAGCCACACGATCGAATGGCCCGACGGAATGGTACTGCACTGAAACGGTTCGAGGCCCCCGAAAAGAACGCATGCGCCGGCCCCGCCGGAACGGTGCATGTGGCCCGCCGCGGCTAGACCGGAACGAAACCTCTTTCCTCGTGCAGGTAATGCTCGATCACGCCTTCACCGATATCGTGCCAGAGGCCGTGCAGGGTAAGGTGGCCGCTCTCGATGGCCTCGGCGACGAAAGGGAAGGTGACGAGGTTTTCAAGGCTGACCAGAACGGCCTGCTTTTCAAGGGCCGCGACACGCTCGTCGGTGTCCTTGATCTTTTTCACCCGCTCGTAGCCGGGGCGCAGGATGTCCATCCAGCGGCCCACGAAGCTGGTCTTGTCGTTGAGTTCGGGCGCGTCGCCCGAGCACATCGCGTCGCAGCCGCGCACGCCGCCACAGTTGGAATGACCGAGCACGATCACATGCGCGACTTTCAGCGCGGTGACGGCGTATTCCACCGCCGCCGAGGTGCCGTGCTGCTGACCGTCGGGGGTGAAGGGCGGCACGAGGTTGGCGATGTTGCGGTGCAGGAAGAACTCGCCCTGGTCGGCGCCGAAGATCGCGGTGACATGCACGCGGCTGTCGCAGCAGCAGATGACCATCGCGCGGGGATGCTGCCCCTCTTGCGCCAGGTGGCGGTACCAGGCTTGGTTGTCCTGGTATTTCGTGGCCTTCCATCCCCGGTAGCGTTGGACCAGGTAGCTTGGAAGCGGACGTGTGGTTTTCATGGCGGCGCCTGATAGCTTTTTTCCGGACGGTCGGTTGATAGTCGGAATTCTAGAAGAATTCGAGACACAAATTGGTCGGTGCGGAAACCATTTGGGAAGTCTTCGGTCGCAAGGTCCGGCCTGTCGCGGGGGCATGGAATCGTGGGAAAGACCGTGGAACGAATAACCCTACTCAAGCAGTCCGAGACCGTTCACCTGGATCAGAACCGGCTGGAGCAGCTTTATCTGCAACTGGGTGAGGCCGGGGCGGAGGACGTTGTCTGCCGGGCGCTGGAGGAACTGGCGGTGCGGCTGTCGCACACGGAGCGCTGTTTTCGCCAGGAGCAGGTGCAGGACATGCGCAAGAGCGCCCGCAGCCTGATTGCAATCGCCGAGCAGATCGGCATGTGCAAGCTGGCCCGCGTGGCCCGCGACGTCACGCAAAGCATCGACCTGCATGACAAGGTGGCCATCGCGGCCACGCTTGCGCGGCTATTGCGGATCGGCGAGACATCGCTGCATGAAATCTGGGACGTGCAGGATTATTCCGTCTGAGCCCTTGCAGGTACGGTGCTTAAGGCTAGGCTGAGCCGGAACGAAATCATCCCGGGACATGCGTCATGCCGCTTAAATTTGCACCGGAAGGGGCCGATGCCCTTCCGCTTCACGTGATCGAACAGGACGCGCTGGAGGGCTGGTTGGCAGATCAGTCGGCCACCGTCGCGACCTGGGTGCAGGCGGCCGGGTTCACCGGCGGGTTGGGCCAGTCGCTGCTGGTGCCCGACGGCAATGGCGCGCCGGTGATGGCGCTGGCGGGCTATGGCACGGAGGCCGCGCGCAAACGCGGACGATTCCACCTGGCGGCGCAGGCCGCGAACCTGCCGGAGGGCGTCTATCGCCTGGAAGGGCTGGCGCAGGAACGGGCGGCCGAGGAGGCGCTGGGCTGGCTGTTCGCGGGCTATGCCTTTGACCGTTACAAGGATCAGAAACCCGCCAAGGCGACGCTGGTGGCTCCGGAGGGTGTCGACGCGGCCCGGCTGCAGGCGATTGCGGCCGGAGAGGCAATGACGCGCGACCTGATCAATACGCCCGCCTCGGACATGGGGCCGGTGGAGTTGGAAGCGGCCTGTGCCGACCTGGCCAAGGAGCAGGGCGCGGAGATCGAGGTTGTTCGCGGCGAGGCGCTGCTGGACGAGAATTTCCCGATGATCCACACCGTGGGCCGTGCCGCCGACCAGGCGCCGCGCCTGATCGACCTTCGCTGGGGCGATACGGGGCCGAACCTAACGCTGGTGGGAAAGGGCGTGTGTTTCGACACCGGCGGGTTGAACCTGAAACCCGGGGCCAGCATGGGGCTGATGAAAAAGGACATGGGCGGGGCCGCCACGGTGCTGGGGCTGGCCCGGATGATCATGGCGCTGAAGCTGCCGGTGCGGTTGCGGGTGCTGATCCCGGCGGTGGAGAACTCGGTCAGCGGCAATGCATTCCGGCCCGGCGACATCCTGACCGCCCGGAACGGCAAGACGGTGGAGATCAACAACACTGATGCGGAGGGGCGGCTGGTGCTGGCGGACGCGCTGAGCTTTGGTGCCGAGGCGGAGCCGGACCTGATGATCTCGATGGCGACGTTGACCGGGGCCGCGCGGGTGGCGGTGGGCGCGGATATCGCGCCCTACTTCACCGATGACGGCGTGCTGTCTGGCGCGCTGGATGCGGCGGCGGCCGAGGTCGCGGACCCGGTCTGGCGGCTGCCGTTTCACGAGCCTTACGAGGCGATGATCGAGCCGGGGATCGCCGATCTGGATAATGCGCCGAGCGGCGGGTTTGCGGGCGCGATCACGGCGGCGCTGTTCCTGCGGCGGTTCGCGGGGGGCACGCGCTACGCGCATTTCGACATCTACGGCTGGAACCAGAGCGCCGCGCCGGGCCGGCCCAAGGGCGGGGTCGGCATGGGCGCGCGGGCGCTCTTGCAGGCGCTGCCCGAGGTGCTGGCGCTGTGACCGACCGGCGGCGGCTGCATTCCAACGGGCGCGTGGCGGATGCGGGGTTGCTGGGGCAGGTCGAGGCGGAGCTGTTCGTGGAGGGCGACGACCGGCAGGTGATCGTGCCGGTCACGCCGATCCTGTCGGAACCGGAGGGCAAGCGTGAGCGTGAGCTGGTCTTCGGCGAGGGCGTGCGCCTGCTGGAAGAGCGCGACGGCTGGGTATTTGGTTATGCGCTGCGCGATGGGTATGCGGGGTACTTTGCCGCCGATGATCTTGCCGCGCCGAAAGGGCCGCCGAACCACATCGTGCAGGCGCGAATGACCTACGCACTGGGCGAGCCGGATTTCAAGGCGCAGACCGAGCATCTGATGCTGAGCCTGGGCGCGTGGGTGAGCGTCACCGGCACCGAGGGACGCTGGGCTGAGATCCTTGGACCGGACGGTCGGATGTACGTGCCGGCAGTGCATTTGCGCGTGGCCAGCGCGGTCGAGGAGGACCCGGTGCGCGTGGCGGAGCGGCTGATCGGCACGCCCTACGTGTGGGGCGGGAATTCTGCGTTGGGGATTGACTGTTCGGGGCTGGTGCAGGTGGGGTGCCTTGCGTGTGGCGTGGCCTGCCCCGGCGACAGCGACATGCAGGCGGCGGAGCTTGGCGTGGACCTGCCCGAGGACGCGTCGCTGCGACGTGGCGACCTATTGTTCTGGAAAGGGCATGTGGCCTGGGTGGTTGACCCCGACACGCTGTTGCACGCCAATGCCCATCACATGGCCGTGGCCTATGAGCCGCTGGCCGAAGCCATCGCGCGGATCGAGGCGCAGGGGGATGGGCCGGTGACGGCCCGCAAGAGATTGGAGACAATGACATGAGTGACCCGTTCTTTCAGCCCGTTTCGGGCTTCGAGCTGCCGCGTTTCGCGGGCGTTCCGACCTTCATGCGGCTGCCCCATGTGCTGCCGGATCATGCGCGGTATGCGGATGTGGATGTGGGCGTGATCGGAGTGCCTTGGGACAGTGGCACGACCAACCGGCCCGGGCCTCGGCACGGGCCACGGCAATTGCGCGATGCGTCCACCATGATCCGGGCGCAGCATGCGGTGAGCGGGGTGCGCCCGTTCGAGGCGCTGAACTGTGCCGATCTGGGGGATGTGGGGCCGAACCCCGCCGATATCGCCGACAGCATGGAGCGGATCACGACTTTCTACAAAGGCGTGGTGGACGCGGGGATCACGCCGCTGACGGCGGGGGGCGATCACCTGACCAGCCTGCCGGTGCTGCGCGCGGTGGCCAAGGACGGCCCCTTGGGCATGGTGCATTTCGACAGCCACACGGACCTTTTTCACAGCTACTTCAACGGGCAGATGTATACCCATGGCACGCCCTTCCGCCGCGCGGTGGAGGAAGGCCTCTTGGACCCCAAGCGCGTGGTACAGATCGGGCTGCGGGGCAGCATGTACGATTCCGAGGACCGCGATTTCGCCCGGGCCGAGGGGATCCGGCTGATCCTGATCGAGGAGTTCTTCGAGCGCGGCGTGGCCGACGTGATGGCCGAGGCGCGGGAGATCGTGGGCGATAAACCGACCTACGTGTCCTATGACATCGACTTCGTCGATCCGACCTTCGCGCCCGGCACCGGGACGCCCGAGGTGGGCGGGCCGAATTCTTACCAGGCGTTGCAGGTGTGCCGCGAGCTTGAGGGCGTCAACATCGTGGGCGCGGACATGGTCGAGGTGTCGCCGCCGTTTGACGCCAGCGGCAACACCGCGTTTCTGGGCGTGTCGATCATGTTCGAGATCCTGTGCGTGATGGCCGCGGGACGCGCGGCATGAGCGGGATCGTCAATACCGAGCAGGCCGAGCACTGGTCGGGCAAGGCCGGCGAGGTCTGGGTGCGGGAACAGGCGATGTTCGACGGTCTGATGGCGCCGGTGCTGGAGCTGTTGCTGGACCGTGCCGGGTTGCAGGCGGGCGACAGGGTCGTCGATATCGGCTGCGGCACCGGGGCGGGCCTGATCGCCGAAGCGAAGATCGTGGGCGAGGCTGGCCATGTGACCGGGCTGGACGTGTCGGCGCCGATGCTGGACCTGGCCCGCCAGCGGCTGGATGCGGAGGGCGTTGCAAATGCCACCTGTGTTCTGGCGGATGCGCAGGTGCATCCGTTCGGGGACATGGCGGCGGATCACCTTGTGTCACGGTTTGGCGTGATGTTCTTTGCCGACCCGGTGGCGGCCTTCGCCAACATGCGGGGGGCGTTGAAACCGGACGGGCGCATGACCTTCGTGTGCTGGGCCGGGATGGACGGCAACCCGTGGTTTCGTGTTCCCGCCGAGGCCGCAAAGGCCGTGGTGGGTGCGCCGCCGCCGCAGGATCCGCGCGCTCCGGGGCCGATGGCATTCTCGGACGCGGACTATGTCCGGGGGATACTCGAGTCCGCAGGGTTTGACGGGATCGGGCTGACCACAGAAGAGATCACGCTGACGCCGATCGGCGACCTGGAGCAGAACGCCACCTTCGCTTCGCGCGAGGGTCCTGCGGGCCGGATCGTCAAGGATATGGGCGGCGGGCGCGAGGAATACGCCGCCGTGGCGCAGAGGCTGCGCGAAGCCTTGAAGGAGTTTGAGACCCCGGACGGCGCGCTGCGCATCCCGGGGCGGGTGCACGTCGTCAGCGCGACCGCAGGCGGTTGAGCACCTCGCGCGAGGCGAAGCCGTCGGTCTTCATGCCGGCGCTTTGCTGGAAGCCCATGATCGACTTCGCGGTGTTGGGACCGATGATGCCGTCGATCTTTTCCAGCGGGTACCCCATCTGCTGCAACCGGCGCTGGATTTCCTTGCGCTCTTCAAAGCTGACGGGGGTGTAGCCGCGCGGCCAGCTGGCCTGGATCGCGGGGCCGCCCTTGATGCGGTCCGACAGGTGGCCAACGCCGATGGCGTAGGCGTCGGCATTGTTGTAGCGCTTGATCACGTCGAAATTGGCGAAAACCATGAAGGACGCGCCCGAGGGGCCCGCGGGTTGCAGGATGCGGGCCGAGCCGTAGTCGCGCACCGGGCGGCCATCGACGCCGACGACGCCCTGCGCGGCCCATTGCGAGGGCATCCGCGACGTGTCGCCGAAGCGTGCGCCATCGGGCACGCGGACCTCGACACCCCAGGGCATCCCTTTGCGCCAGCCGAAGCGTTTGAGGTACGCGGCGGTGGATGCCAGCGCGTCAGAGGGGTCGTTCGACCAGATGTCGCGGCGGCCATCGCCGGTGAAATCCACGGCGTATGCCTCGTACGAGGTGGGGATGAACTGTGTGTGGCCCATCGCGCCCGCCCAGGAACCCAGGAAGTTGCGCGGCGTGGTATCGCCGTTTTGCAGGATCTTCAGCGCGGCGATCAGTTGCTTTTCAAAGAATGCGCCGCGCCGGCCGTCGAAGGACAACGTGGACAGGGCCTCGATCACCGGGATGTCGCCCATGCGGGTGCCGTACTTGCTTTCCAGGCCCCAGACGGCGGTGACGACCTCGGCCTCGACCCCGTAGGCCTGTTCGATCCGGCTGAGCGCGCTGCGGTGGCGGCTGAGGGCCTGCTGCCCCATCTCGACGCGTTCGGGCGAGGCGGCGCTGTCGAGGTAATCCCAGATCTGGCGCTTGAATTCGGCCTGGTTGCGGTCCTTGGACACGACGTCGGCGTTGTAGCCGATGCTCTGGAAGGCCGCATCGAAAACCCGCGCGCTGATCCCGCGCGACAGGGCACGGCCCCGGAAGGAGCGGACCCAGTTGTCGAAGGCGGGGTTGGAGACGCGGGTGACCTGCGCTTCTCCGGAGTTGTCGCTCAGCGCCTCGGGGCGCAGCTTGGGACGTAGCGATCTGGTGGATACGGACACGCGGGTGACCTGCGGGGTTGGCGTGGCGGCGGCGGGTCGCGCGACTGGCCGGATCGACGATTCGAGGGCCGTGGCCGCCGCCCCGCCGGACAGAAGCGCCGCGCCCAGAACTGGAAAAATGTACCTGACAAACATTGCTCGCCCCTTTTTCCTGGGTTTGATCGGAGCATAGCGTGAAACAGGTTGTTTCAAAAGCGTTCAATCATGTGGCCGGGCGAAGTGTCGCCTGTGATCAGGCCGTTTCCTGGCCCGTGTCGCAGGTCATGGCGGCAAGGCATTCGCGCAACAGGATCGCGCGGCGGGGCCGGAAGGACGCGCCGGTGAGGTCCAGCCCGCGCATCCGGTCGAGGCGGAAGGCTCGGAAATCGCCGCGCAGGTGGCAGAAGGCCAGAAGGCAGAGCGAGGATTGCATGAGGACGACCGACAGAGGGTCGACCTCGCGGCTGGTTTCGCGGCCCTCGGCGTCGGAATAGTCGAAACGGATGGTCTTTTCCTCCCACGTGGCACGCCGCAGGCGGGCGGTGTCGACGCCGGATTGCGGCAGCGGCGTGAACCGGCGGGCCGAGAGGACGGCGTGATCGAGCCGGTGCGCCTGCGTCTGCGGCAGGCGGGCACGCAGCTTGGCCAGCGCCGATTGGGCGGCGTCTGCCAGGGTGCTGTCGCCCACCTCTTCGACCTCGCGCAGGCCCAGCACCAGCGCCTCCAACTCGTCCTCGTCGAAGTTGAGCGGGGGCAGGGCGGCATCCTCGATCAGGCGATAACCGAAGCCCGCCGCGCCGTCGATCACCGCGCCAAGCCCGCGCAGGGCGTCGATATCGCGATAGATCGTGCGGGCGGTCACGTCGAGCCGGTCCGCCAGCGCCTGCGCCGTGGCGGGGGGCGGGACGATGCGCAGGGCCTGCATCAGTTTGAAAAGGCGTTCGGTCCGGGTCATGGCGCGGAGTATGATGCCATATGGTGACGGTTTTTGTCAGCAGGGTTTGCGGGCATGAGGCGCGATGAACCTGTCACGCCAGCGGAATCTTTCCGGCGCTATCTTGAAGTGGGACGGAGCCTGCTCAGATTCCCTGCAACGCGCCTTTTGTGCGGGATTGGAGTTACCCGAATTGGATATCGTCTTCGTGATCGCCGGGCTGGCGGGGCTGGTCCTTGGTGGCGAGTTGCTGGTGCGCAACGCGGTGCAGCTGGCCCGAGGCCTGAGCGTGTCGCCGCTGGTGATCGGGCTGACCATTGTGGGCTTCGGCACCTCGGCGCCGGAACTGGTGACCAGCCTTCAGGCGGCGTGGGTCGGCGCGCCCGGCATCGCCCTGGGCAACGTGGTGGGAAGCAATATCGGGAACACGTTGCTGATCATGGGAATCGCGGCGCTGATCTCGCCCATTCTGGTGGCGCGGCGTGCATTGGCACGAGACGGAACCGTGATGATGGGCGCGACGCTGGCCTGCGCGGCGCTGGTGCTGAGCGGCGAGATGGGGCGCGTGGCCGGGTTGGGCCTCATGCTGGCGCTGGCGGCCTACCTGGCCTTTACCTTTATGGCGGAGCGCAAGGGGCCGACCGCTGCGGGCGAGGTTTACGCGGCCGAGGGTGAGCTTTTGCCCGAGACGCCGGTGCATCCGGGGCGGGCGGGCCTTGGCCTTTTGATCGGGCTGGTGGTGATCCTGGCCGGGGCGCGGTTTCTGGTGTCTGGCGCCGTGGGACTGGCGCAGATGCTGGGGATGAGCGATGCGGTGATCGGGCTGACGGTGGTGGCCATCGGCACCTCGATGCCCGAGTTGGTGACCTCGGTGCTGGCCGCGCGCAAAGGGCAGGGCGACGTGGCCTTCGGCAACATCATCGGCAGCAATATCTTCAACATTCTGGGGATACTGGGGGCGACCGTGTTGGTGGTTCCGATGGTGCCGCCCTTGCCGATCACGGGGGTGGACTTGGCCGTGCTGGTGGGCTCGGCGGTCGTGTTCGTGGCGTTTGCCTTTACCGGCGCGCGGATTGACCGGCGCGAGGGCGCTGTTCTGATGGCGGCCTACGGCGCTTACATGATCTGGCTGCTGGCGGGCGTTTAACGCCGCTTGCGCGAGACCTTGCGCTTGGTCTTGTCGGACTTGTGCTTTTCACGCGCCAGTTTGCGCTTGGGTCCGCCGCGCCCGCCCTTGGGCATGCCGCGTCCCCGCCCCTTGCGGGGCGTGTCCGGGCCGGCGGGGGTGATCGCCTTGCCGTCGATGCGTATCAGTTCGAGCCCGAGCCCGCCGGTGACCGGCGCTGCCTCGCTGAGGCGGACCACGACGCGCTGGCCGAGGCCGATGACCATGCCGGTATCGGAGCCCATGAGCGTGCCGCGGTCGCGGTCGAGGTGGAAATACTCGTTGCCTAGCGCCCGCATGGGGATGAGGCCGTCCGCGCCGGTCTCGTCCAGCCGCACGAAGGCGCCGAACTTGGCGATGCCGCTGATCCGCCCGGTGAATTCCTCTCCCACGCGTTCCGACAGGAAGGCGGCGAGGTAGCGGTCGTTGGTGTCGCGTTCGGCCATCATCGAGCGGCGCTCGGTTTCCGAGATATGCTCGCCGGTGCTTTGCAGGCGCTCCTCGTCGGATTTCGACAAGCCGTCATCGCCCCAGCCATGCGCCGAAATGAGCGCGCGGTGGACGATCAGGTCGGCATAACGCCGGATGGGCGAGGTGAAATGCGCATAGGATTGCAGCGCGAGGCCGAAATGGCCGAAATTGGACGGGGCATAGTAGGCCTGCGTCATCGAGCGCAGGGTGGCGAGGTTGATGACTTCGACATGGTCGGTGCCCGCCGCGCCGTGCAGAAGTTGGTTGAGGTGCGATGTTTTCAGCACCTGCCCCTTGGCCAGCGTCAGGCCCGCGGCCTCGGCCACCTCGCGCAGGGTGTCGAGTTTTTCTGGCGGCGGCTCTTCGTGGACGCGGAAGAGGAGGGGGGATTTCTTGGCGATCAGCGTCTCGGCGGCGGCCACGTTGGCCAGCACCATCATGTCCTCGATCAGCTTGTGGGCATCGAGGCGGTCGGCGAAGTTGACGGATGTGACCTTGCCCTCGTCGCTGAGCACGACCTTGCGTTCGGGCAGGTCGAGGTCGAGCGGCTGGCGGTTGGCGCGGGCCTCTTGCAGGGCGGCGAAAGCTTCGTAGAGCGGGTCGATGACCTCTTCCATGAGCGGCCCGCATTTGTCGTCCGGGTTTCCGTCGCGTGCGGTTTGTACCTGCTGGTAGGTGAGCGAGGCGGCGGAGCGCATCAGGCCGCGCACGAAGTGGTGGCCGATCTTTGTCCCGTGGGCGTCGATCTGCATCCGGACGGCGATGCAGGCGCGCGGCACGCCTTCGTGCAGCGAACAGAGATCGCCCGACAGACGGTCGGGCAGCATCGGCACGACGCGGTCGGGGAAATAGCTGGAATTGCCGCGCTTGCGGGCCTCGGCGTCGAGGGCCGAGCCGGGGGTGACGTAACAGGCGACATCGGCGATGGCGACCCAGATGACGTGCCCACCCTCGTTCTTGGGGTCGTCGTCGGGATGGGCCCAGACGGCATCGTCGTGGTCGCGGGCGTCCGCCGGGTCGATGGTGACGAGCGGCAGGTCGCGCAGGTCTTCGCGGCCCTTGAGGCCTTGGGGTTTCTGCGCGTCGGCCTCGGCGATCACGTCGTCGGGGAAATCGTCGGGGATGCCGTGCTGGTGGATGGCGATCAGCGACACGGCCTTGGGCGCGGTGGGGTCGCCCAGACGGTCGAGGACGCGCGCCTGCGGCAGGCCCATGCGGCCCTTGGGCCCGGCCTGTTCGGCCTCGACCAGTTCGCCGTCCTTGGCGCCGCCGGTAGCGGAGGGCGCGACCAGCCATTCCTTGCCGTCGCCCTTGTCGATGGGCAGGATGCGCCCGCCCTCGGCGGTTTTCTTGAAGATGCCCAGCACCTTGCGCGGGTTGGTCCCGATCCGGCGAATGAGCCGCGCCTCGTAGTGATGTGCCTCGCCCTTGACCTCCTGCAGGCGGCCCAGGATGCGGTCGCCGGGGCCAAGCGCGGGATCGCTGGCGCGGGGGATCAGCAGGACGACAGGCTCGACGCCCTCGCCATGCCATTCCAGGGGACGTGCCAGAAGCTCGCCGTCGGGCGTCTGGTCGCTGACTTGCAACACGCTCACGGGCGGCAGCTTGTCGGGGTCGCGATAGGTCTTCTTGCGCTTCTCCAGGTGTCCCTCGGCCTCCAGCTCCTTCAGGATACGCTTGAGGTCGATCCGCGCCGCGCCCTTGATGCCGAACGCCTTGGCGATGTCCCGCTTGGAGGTCAGGGTCGGATTGTCCGAGATCCATTGCAGGACCTGTGATTTGGAAGGCAACTCGCTCATGCTTCGGGACGTAGCACGAAGGTGGGGGGCGTGCCATGCGAAGATTGCCGGCATGCGCCGGAGCGCCTGCTTTTTCTTGCCGTAAATACTCTCGGGGGTCTGGGGGTGAAACCCCCAGCCGGTCGACGCGGGCTTGGCCCGCGGCGAAACGGGTTACAGCGCGCGAAGATCGTCCGCCGTGTCCACATCCCGCAACGTGTCGACCAGACCGATCCGCGAGTCCGGTAGTGTTGCGCGGCTTTCGGCCAGCGCGTGCTCAGTGGACCAGCGGACGTCTTGCAGGAAGCTCGCGGGCACCGCGCGGATGCGTTTCATCCCGACCAGCCAGTAGCCGCCGTCGGGGGCCGGGCCGAAGACCGCGTCGTTCCGCCCGAGTGCGGCAAAGGCGCGGACGATATGGGCGGGGGTGATGCCGGGAATGTCGCCGCCTACGATGCAGACCGGGCCGGGCGGGCGGCTGCGCATGACGCGGGCCATGCGGGCGCCGAGGTCGCCGGGCCCCTGGGGGATGCGTTCAAGGTCATCCGGCCAGGCGCGGCTGGTCAGACTCGCCACGTCCGGGGCGACGGCCAGTACAAGATCCCAGCGGGTATCGCGCAGGCGGCGCAGCAGGCGCGCGGTCTGATGGCGGACCCACCAGGTGGCCGCTATGGGCCCGATGTCGCGGGCCAGGCGGGTCTTCACCCGGCCCGGACGGGGCTCTTTCAGCATCACCACCAGCTGGCGGCGGATCACGCGAAGTAGTCTTTCAGCACGCGGGCATAGATCGCCTTGAGCTGTTCGATATGGGCGATGTCCACCCGCTCGTCGACCTGGTGCATGGTATGGCCCACCAGGCCGAATTCCACCACCGGGCAGTGATCCTTGACGAAGCGCGCGTCGGATGTGCCGCCGCTGGTCGACAGGACCGGCGTCTGGCCGGTCTCGGCCTGAACCGCGCTCGACACGAGGTCCGAAAGCGGCCCCGGCGGCGTGAGGAAGCTTTCGCCGGAATTCTTGACCGTCATCTCGCCGGTGACGCCGAAGCTGTCGCAGACCGCATCCAGCTCGGATTGAAGCCACCTGGTCAGGCTGTCGCCGCTATGGGCATCGTTGTAACGGATGTTGACCGTCATGCACGTGCTTTCGGGGATCACGTTGGTCGCCGGGTTGCCGGTGTCGATGGTCACCACGGCGAGCGTTGACGGGTCGAAATGATCGGTCCCGTCGTCCAGCACGTCGCTGGACAGGCGGTCGGCCAGCCGTGCCATTGCCGGAAGCGGGTTCAGCGCCCGGTGCAGGTAGGCCGAATGCCCCTGCACGCCGGTCAGCGTGATCCACGCCGACATCGAGCCGCGGCGGCCGATCTTCATCATGTCGCCCATGGTCTCGGGGCAGGTGGGCTCGCCCACGAGGCAGGCGCTCATCGCTTCGCCCTCGGTTGCCATCCAGTCCAGCAGGGCCACGGTGCCATCCTGCGCGTCGCCCTCCTCGTCGCCGGTGATGGCGAGGAGGATCGCGCCCTCGGGGGGCGTGGTGCGCACAAAGTCGATTGCCGCGGCGGCGAAAGCGGCGACGCCGGATTTCATGTCCGTGGCGCCGCGGCCCCAAAGCTGGCCGTCGCGAACCTCCGCGCCGAAGGGATCGGCGGTCCAGGCCGCGGCATCGCCCACCGGCACCACGTCGGTATGCCCGTTGAAGCCAAAGCTGCGGGCCGCGCCCTTTTCGCCCCAGCGCGCGAAGAGATTGGCGATGCCGCCCCGGTCCACGCGGGTGCAGGCGAAGCCCGCCTCGGACAGCAGATTTTCCAGCAACACGAGTGCGCCGCCTTCCTCGGGGGTGACCGAGGCGCAGCGAACCAGTTTTGCGGTCAGGTCGACGGGGTCGATGGGGGCGGAGTCTTGTGGCATGGAGGTCTATCCTGTGAACTTTCGACAGACCTAGCCTGCACGGTCTGTAACCGCAAACCCGCGCCGGGAAAAAACTTTGCCTCCGGGACGGGGTCGGTGACGGAATTCCTTAACAAAGCGAAAAAAACGTGGTAACCGATCCTTAATAAATGACCCGAGGCAGGGCAAAAGAGCAGCTGGGCAAATCGCCCGACACGCAAGCAGGCACATAAAAACAAGCCGCGACGTGTCAGACCGGACCACCGGAAAAGCCGATTTTTGGCGTGCGCTGACCTTGGACGTACATGAGGTGGGCAGTATGGTCAGGGGCGTTGAAATCCCTATAGACGATCGTGCGTCGGCAAGAGAAATGGCCGAGACGATTTTTGGTGACGGTGTTCAGGTGGTCAGCGCCTCTTACACCGGCGACAACGATTCTTCGGGGATATACACGCAAGGCAACTCGGTCTCGCCAGGTGTGATGCCGTCGGATACCGGCGTGATGTTCTCGACCGGAGACCTGAACGGGTTCACCAATTACACGTCCTGGTGGTCGGGCAACTCGAACCAGTCGTCCCAGACCACGACCAATTCGAGCGGTCCGAACAACGACCCGATGTTCAACGCGGCGGCTGGGACAAATACCTACGACGCCTCTTTCCTCGACGTCGATTTCATTCCGACCGGAGATGTGATGACGATGCAGTTCGTCTTCGCCTCGGAAGAGTTCCCCGAATACGCGGTGGGTTCCTTTCAGGACTTCGTAGGAGTCTGGATCAACGGCACGCAGGTCCCGCTGAGCGTAGGGGACGGGGATATCGACCCCAACAACCTGAATGCCGGGTCTAACGCGAACCTGTACGTCGACAATACCTCGGACCAGTACAACACCGAGATGGACGGTTTCACCGTCACGATGACGCTGACGATTCCGGTCAATTCTGGCGATGTGAACTCGATCCGGATCGGTATCGCGGATGTGACGGACGCCAATTACGACTCGACGCTGATCATCGCGGGCAACAGCGTTCAGACGACGCTGGTGGCGCTGGACGATGTGTCCAAGCTGTATCCGACAGGGTCGAAGACGCTGGATGTTCTGGACAACGACGTGAACAACACCTCCGGTGCACTGACGATCACGCAGATCAACGGGCAGAACGTCGTTGCGGGCAGCACGGTCACGCTGGCCACCGGTCAGACGGTGCAGTTGAACGCGGACGGCACCATTACGGTCGTGGGAGACGGCGACGTCGAGGAAGTCAACTTTACCTACACGGTCGAAAGCGCGAACGGGCAGAGCGATACCGGTTTCGTCACGCTGAATTCGATCCCGTGTTTCGTGCGCGGGTCGCGCATTCGGTGCGAGCGCGGCGAGGTCGCGGTCGAGGACCTGTGCGTGGGCGATCTTGTCATGACGCGCGACGAAGGGTTGCAGCCGGTGCGCTGGATCGGCCATCGCGAGGTTGCCGGAACGGGGGAGTACGCCCCGATCCGCATTCTGGCGAACACGTTCGGCGCGCATGGTGAATTGTGGCTTTCGCCGCTGCACCGGGTTCTGATCCGCGACAGCCTGGCCGAACTGCTGTTTGGCGAGCGCGAGGTGCTGGTGGCGGCCAAGGACCTGGTCAACGACCGCAGCGTGCGGCGCGTCGAGGTCGACACCGTCGATTACTTTCACCTGCTGTTCGACAGGCATCAGGTCATCGTTTCGGAAGGGTTGCCGACCGAGAGCTTTCTGCCCGGGCCGCAGATCAAGGACAGTTTCGAGGCCGAGGTGCTGCAAGAGATCTGCACCCTGTTCCCCGAAATCGACCCCGAAACCGCCGAAGGCTACAGCCCTGCGGCAAGACGGATGCTGCGCGGCTTCGAGGCGCAGATCCTTTCAAAGAAATGGGTGGCGTGACAATGGGATGGATCGGACTGCGTGATCGCAACGATGGCTGGTTCAAACCGGATCCGCGACTGACGGAAGCCGGGGCGGACCGGGTGCTGCACCGTGGCAGCCTGGTGGTCGAGAGCCGCATCTCGGCTGAAATACGGCCGCAGACCATGCTGGCGTTCCGGCGGACATGGCCGATGCCGGGCCTGTTTTCGATCCAGGCGTTGCCGCAGGGCGGTATCGTCCTGGTGGACGCGCAGGGCGACGACATCTGCCACGCAACCCTGCCGGTGGATGGCGACGGGCGACTGGATATCCTGCGCCTGACCTATTCCTGGGATAGCACCGAAGGTTGGGCCCGGCTGACGCTGGAGCGACCCGAATCCGACCAGGTGCACACCGTGGCGATGACTGCCACGCTGCCCCTGCCGATCGACGACCTGAACGCGGTTTTCGCCCATGGATGCAATTTCGAGGTGGACGAGGAGGTGATTTTCCTTGCCCTGTCCGACCGGATCGAGCCGGTGGGACCGTTGCCAGCATTGACCGCGCAGGTGCCGATCATGACAGACCGGGGAGAGTGTCCGGCGGGCGAGATTCGCCGTGGCGACGTGGTGCTGACGGATGACGGCCAGCGCGTGCCGGTGTTGCAGGTGGTCAAGCGTACCGTTCCCGCGCGGGGCAGTTTCCGGCCCATTCGCCTGCGGGCGCCCTATTTCAAGCTGACGCAGGACATCGTGGTCTCGCCGCAGCAGCGGCTGGTGATGCACGGCAGCGAGGTCGAATACATGTTCGGCCGCGAGGCGGTTCTTGTGCCGGCGCGGCACCTTGTGAACGATCGCTCCGCCTTTCACGCCAAGGGGCCGGACCTTGTGACCTATCACCATCTGCTGTTGCCGGGGCACGAGGCCGTCTTGGCGGCGGGATGCGCGCTGGAGAGCCTTTACATCGGGCGGCTTCGGCGCAAACCCGAGGCCATCGCCGCAAGTGTTCTGGCGCCGTTCGACCGAAATCGCCTGCCTGAACACGCCAAGCCGGTCTGGCCGGTGCTGAAACCGTTCGAGGCGGTTACACTGGCGACAAGCCGCGCGGCCTGAACCGCGCGGAAGGTCAGTCGTAGAAGGGCGTCACCTGGGCGACGATGACGGCGTTTTCGTCCAGCGCGCGTTGCATCAGCTCTTTCTCGTCGTCGCTGATCTCGTGGCCCTCGGCGAGGCGCTCGTCGAGCGTGCCGTACCCGGATACATCCAGCGGTGCGGTGTCGGCCTGTTTCAGGATCGCCACGGTTTCGCGTACCGCTTCCGCCTCGTCCACGCCGGAGGCATAGACCACCAGCGCGGCGCCAGTGGCCTTGTCCGGCAGACCGTCGCCCTGCTTGCGGCCGATCTCGACCAGCAGGGTAAAGACCTGCTGGGGTTTCTTCTTGTCAGGGTCTTTGGCCATGAGGACCTCGTGCCGGGCCTGCCGCGCAGGGATCAGTCGCGCAGCAACTCGTTGATGGCGGTCTTGGAGCGGGTCTGTTCGTCCACCCGCTTGACGATCACGGCGCAGTAGAGGTTGAGGTTGTTCTTGGTGGGCATCGATCCCGACACGACGACCGAGTAGGGGGGAACCTCGCCCATAAAAACCTCGCCGGTTTCGCGGTCGACGATCTTGGTGGACTTGCCGATATAGACGCCCATGCCCAGAACCGAGCCTTCGCGGACGATGCAGCCTTCGACGACCTCGGACCGGGCGCCGATAAAGCAGTTGTCCTCGATGATCGTGGGGCCGGCCTGCATTGGTTCCAGCACGCCGCCGATGCCGACGCCGCCAGACAGGTGCACGCCCTTGCCGATCTGCGCACAGGAGCCGACGGTGGCCCAGGTGTCGACCATCGTGCCTTCGTCCACATAGGCGCCGAGGTTCACGAAGGAGGGCATTAGCACCACGCCGGGGGCGATATAGGCCGATTTGCGCACGATGCAGTTGGGGACCGCGCGGAACCCACCGGCCTTCCATTCGGCGTCGCCCCAGCCCTTGAACTTGCTGTCGACCTTGTCCCACCAGGTGCTGCCTTGCGGGCCGCCCGCCTGCGGTTCCATGTCTTTCAGGCGAAAGCCCAGCAGCACGGCCTTCTTGGCCCATTGGTTGACGAGCCAGTCGCCGTTCTCCTGCCGTTCGGCCACGCGCAGTTTGCCACTGTCGAGAGCGTCGAGCGTCGCCTCGATGGCCTCGCGCGTCTCGCCGCCGGTCGAGGGCGTGATCTGGTCGCGGGTTTCCCATGCGGACTCGATTGCGGTTTCAAGCTGTGCGTTGGACATCTGTTGCGTGCTCCCCTTGGCAGGTCGTGTTGTGCTGAAATGCCCTATACGGGCGGACGGGGGGGATCGCAATGCGACGCGACGCCGGTCATTCGCGGCAGGTTCCGCCGTGCGCGCATGAAAAAGGCGGGCGCCCGAGGACGCCCGCCGAGGGACAAGGGGCCAGGATACGGCGTTACCGCACCACGTAGACCACTCGGCGCTCTGCCGGTTCCACCAGCACCGGCACGCCGTTCACATAGGCGTAGCGATACTCGGTATCGGGGACGGGTTGCAGCGCCACGGCCGCGGGCAACTGTGCGCCGGTCACGACTTCGCCATCAAGATAGATCGGCTCCATCGGGTTGTCGCGCACATAGACCACCGTATTGTCTGCAGGCGTGATCGGAGTGATATAGGTGTCGTCGACCACTGTGCCGATGGCACCGCCAGCGGCGACGGTGTCCGCTTCGCTATAGTCATAGGTCACGGTCGGGAGTTGCATCGCGCTGCGGTTTTCGATCACGCGGACCGAACCGGCATCGGTGGACGCGGCGAGATAGTCGCCATAGGCCCACCCCTGGGTGCCGTTGTAACTGACCTCGCACCAGGAGCTGGCTTCGATGCAGCCCAAGATGCTGACGGCGCCGGCGTTGGGGATGACGGCGATCACGGGTTGCGCCGGGCTGGGGCCCGCGCGCAGGTTCAGGTCGGTCACGGCGGTTGCGTCGACATCCGCCATGGCGGCGCCAGCGCCGAGGGTGCCGGCAAGGGTCAGGCTCAGAAGTCGGGTCTTCATTTGGAAATCCTCCTCACTCACATGGGCATGCCATGCAGACGGAATGTCCGCCGGCAATCTGAGGCCTTAACGCGGCGATTTCCAAGAGCGTTCCCGGTCGTTTCGGCAAAGCGGGAAAACGGGCGTCAATCCGCCGATAAGGGATCTGGCGTGAGATTGCCGCCGCAGACCAAGACCGCAATTCGCTCATCTTTTTCAGGTCGGTAGGCGCCGCTGCTCAACGCGGCGAGGGCGGTGGCGCCGGCGGGTTCGACAAGCTGGCGGGCGTCTTTCCAGAGCGCATGCTGGGCGGCGGTGATGGCGTCGTCGCTGACGGTGACGGAGGTCACGTCGTGCGCTTGCGCGAGGTCGAGGCATATCGAGCCGATGCGCCGCGCGCCAAGCGCGTTGGCCGCGACGCCCGAGACCTCGACATCGACGGCCTTGCCGGCCTCAAGTCCGGCATTCAGCGCGGCGCAGGTCTCAGGCTCCACCGCCACGACCTTGCGCCGCCCGTCGAGCCACGCCAGCGCGCCTGCGATCAGCCCGCCGCCGCCCACGGCGATCAGGACGGTGTCGGCCTCCAGCCCTTGGTCCTCCCACTCGGCCATGCAGGTGCCCTGGCCCACCACGGTGGCGGGCGCGTCGTATGCGTGGATCTGCATCGCCCCGGTTTCGGCCTCGTATTCGCGGGCGGCATCGAGCGCATTGGAATAGGCGCCTTCGACCACGTGCAGATCGGCGCCCTGGTCGCGGATCAGGGCGATCTTGGCGGGGCCGGCCATTTCGGGCACATAGATGCGGGCACGGTGGCCAAGTTTCGCGGCAGCATAGGCCACGGCGGCACCGTGGTTGCCGCCTGAGGCCGCGACCAGCCCGGCCTTGGGGACGTCCTGCGACAGAAGGGTGTTGAAGGCGCCGCGCGGCTTGAAGCTGCCGGTGTGCTGGGTGTGCTCCAGCTTGAGCTCGATGGGGCGGTCGAGGCCGAAGCCCGACACCTGCGCCACCGGGGTGCGACGCAGGTACGGAGCGATGCGGAATTTCGCGGCGGCGATCTCGGTTTTCCAGTCCATTTCAAGCCTTTCCTTTATGCCCCGTATCTAGGCAAATCGCGTGGAACCCTATACGGGTGGAAAAACGAACCCAACAGGGAAGTTCAGGATGAAAGACGACCGCAATAGCCAGTTTCGGGACGCGCATTCCGATCGCAGCACCGCCGCGCAGGTGCCCGACACGCCGCAGACCCGTGCGCCGGCCTATCGCCTGGCCTTTGCCGACGACGATTTCCTGTGCCGCGACGAGCTGCGGCCCGTGCGGTTGCAGCTGGAGCTGCTGAAGCCCGAGATGATCCTGAACGAACGCGGGATAGAGAGCACGGTCGTGCTGTTCGGCGGCGCGCGGATTCCCGAACCTGCGGTCAAGGATACCGCGCGGACCGAGACGTTGGCGGAACTATCGCGGTTTTATGACGAGGCGCGCAGCTTTGCGAAGATGCTGACCGAAAAGTCGATGCAGAGTTATGGCCGCGAGTTCGTCGTGGCGACGGGCGGCGGGCCCGGCGTGATGGAGGCGGGCAACCGTGGGGCGGCCGATGCGGGCGGTACGTCGATCGGGCTGAACATCGTGCTGCCGCACGAGCAGGCGCCGAACGAATACGTGACGCCGGGGCTTTGCTTCAACTTCCATTACTTCGCCATCCGCAAGATGCATTTCCTGATGCGCGCGAAGGCGATCTGCTGCTTCCCCGGCGGGTTCGGGACGCTGGACGAGATGTTCGAGGCGCTGACGCTGATCCAGACGGACCGGATGAAACGCGTGCCGTTCCTGCTGTTCGGCGAGGAATTCTGGCGCAAGATCATCAACTGGGAGGCGCTGTCGGAGGCCGGAACGATCAGCGCCGACGACCTTGACCTGTTTCAGTTCGTGGAGTCCGCCGAGGAGGCGGTGAAGATCATCGACGACTGGTACGAGGAGCTTTAGGCCCCGTCGAATTCGCAGAGGGTGTGGACGTCCATGCCGAGCGCCTCGATCCGTTTGCGCCCGCCCAGTTCGGGCAGGTCGATGACGAAGGCGCAGCCGACGATCTCGCCGCCCAGCCGTTCGATCAGCTTGATACCCGCCTCGGCGGTGCCGCCGGTGGCCAAAAGGTCATCGACCAGCAGGACCTTTTCGCCGGGGGTGATGGCGTCGTCGTGGATCTCGACGATGGCCTCGCCGTATTCCAGTAGATACTCCTCGGAAATCACCTTGCCGGGCAGTTTGCCCTTCTTGCGGATCGGCACGAACCCCTTGCCCAGTTGGTGAGCCACGGCGCCGCCCAGGATGAAACCGCGCGCCTCGAGCCCCGCGACCTTGTCGATTGCCATACCGGCGTAGGGGTGCAGCAACTGGTCCACCGCAAGGCGCAGTCCGCGCGGGTCGGCAAAGAGCGTGGTGACATCGCGGAACATGATGCCCTCATGCGGGAAGTCGACGATGGTGCGGATGTAATCCTTGACCGTTTTCGCGTTGGGCATGGCGGTGTCTCCGGTTGGGCCTGTCCGCCTTTGCGTTTGGCGCAACTGGCGCGAAATCGCAAGGTTTGGCTGGGATCGGCAGGGTATTGGCGGCCAAGGAATTGATTTGCAAGAGCGTTTGCCAAGGCTGCATATGCTTTGTATATACCTTGGCAAGCCGGTGACGGAAAACGCAAATCAGGAGCTCGCGTGGCCAAGACTGACGACAAGAAAGCCGGGAAGAAAGACAGCCAGCTGATCCTGCGGCTGAACAAGGATGACCGCGACACGTTCATCGAGCTGTGCAAGGAGATGGACACCAGCGCGGCGCGGGAGATCCGCGGGTTCATCCGGAAATTCATCAAGAAAAACAGCTGACGCGCCTACCAGAGGGCGGGTTTCGTGACCATCAGCCAGAAGACGCATGTCAGCGCCGCGAAGGCGGGCCAGCCGAGGGCGAACCAGAGGCGGTAGGCGCGGTGCGCTGCCGGTGGCAGGGGCGCGTCGGTGCGCAGCGCCTCGGCGGCGAGGTCGCGGATGCGGATCTGCAGGCGCACCACGGGCGCCCAGCAGAGGAAGGCCATCACGTATAGAGCGTAGGTCGCCAGGAGCCACGGTGCGAAGGGGTCGAAGCCTGCCATGTGGATGAGGGCAAGGCCGGTGAGCGGCTGCACGATCCCGGCGGGAGTGGTGAAGAGCCAGTCGGCCACCACCACGCCAGAGGCGACGGAGTGGATCGTCTGCACCCGGCCCGTGCGCATTGCCCAGACCATCTGGAACGCGGTGCCGATGCCGGTGCCGAAGAGGACGGTCGAGCTGAGGATATGGAGCCACTTGGTAATCAGGTAAGGGTCCATCGTCAGCGCTCGTCTTCGAGGATGGCGTGGACCGCGATGAGGACGAGTATGGGCAGGTTCTTGAGAAGACCGCCCAAGGGCAGCAGCCACAGGCCCGGGGCAAGGATCGTAAAGGCAACGGTGTAGGAGAGGACCAGCGCGGCCTGAAGCGCGGCGAGCAATCGGGGGCGCCAGCCTCGGAACAGGGCAGCGGCGAGGGCGAGGTCCAGGAGGCCACCCAGACGGGCCATCGCGACGAGGGCTGCGTCGGGCAGGGACTTGTCCGGGATCAGGGGCAGGAAATCGGCGCGTGGCAGGAAGAGCCCCAGAAGGCCGGAGGCCAGCCACAGAAGGGCCAGCACGATGCGCAGGGCCGGGCGGGCGAGGTAGAGCCGGGCGTGCCAGAGGTCTTGCGTGCCGGCGGGGCGTGCGGCGAGAAAGGTGGAAAAGCCGCGCGGTTTCTCCGGCAGGGTCTCGGTCAGCCTGGCATGGTCGGCCAGGACGCCGTTCTGGAGTTGCGCGACCGAGGTGGCGGAGATCGGCCCGAGGCGCATGGCGTCACCGATCCGGCCCAGGGCTTTGGCAAGCCCGACGGGCAGTCGCAGCAGGCGGGTGGGACGCAGCCCGAACCATGCGCGCAAGGCTTGCAGCATCCCGGCTTGGGTCACGGTTTCAGGTCCGCCGATGTCATGCGGGCCGGGGCCGGGGGGATGGCGCAGCAGGTGATCGACGGCGCGGGCAAGGTCGGCGGAGTGGATCGGGTTGAAGGTCTGTTGCCCGTCGCCGACGACCGGGGTGAAGACCGGCAGGGCGGCCAGAGCTCGGGCGAGCGACGAGCCGCCATAGGAGGTCTCGCCCAGAACCAGGCCGACGCGGAGGATGGTAACGTCATGATCCGACGCGATTTTCTCACCCTTCTGGCGGAAGCGGGCAAAATCGGTGTCGGCGCCGTCGATGCCGACAGCGGAAATGAGCAAGCCCTGCGCGTCGGGGAGAGCGTTGTAGAGCGCCTGGGGAGCGGTGCCGTGGACGGCGGTGTAGGTGGCCTCGGAGGCGTCAAGGACGCCGGCGCTGTTGACGAAATGGGTGACGCCGGAGGTCTGGCTGCTCCAGAAGGCGGGGTCGTGGGCCTGCGGGTCGGTGAGATCGACCTGCAAGGTGTTGAAACCCATGCGTTTCAGGCGCGCAGTGCGGCGGGCGCAGGCGAGCACGTGCCAGCCCGCGTCGCGCAGGCCGAAGGCGAGGTGGCGGCCGATGAAGCCATCGGCCCCAAGGACGAGGACGGTGCCGGGTGCGCCGCTCACGCGGTGCGGCGCAGGGCGGCTGTCATCACGCCCATGCCCACGAGCGCCGCGCCGCCGCCACGGGTGAGCCATGTGATGACCGAAGGCCGCCCGATGGTCTGGCGCAGCCGGTCGGCCAGAAGCGCATAAATCAGCGCGTTGAGCCATGCGAGACCCACGAAGGTGGCGATCAGGATGGCGAATTGCGGGGCCAAAGCCCTGTCGACGCTGACGAATTGCGGTACGAAGGCGATGAAGAAGGCGATGGATTTGGGGTTCAGCGCGGTGACGGCGGCGGCGTGCCAGAAGACGCCGCTGGCGGGTTTGGGGCCGGTGGCGACCTGGCCCAGCCCGGCGCTGGGGGCGCTGCGCAGGAGCTTGATGCCGAGATACACCAGATACGCCGCGCCGATCCATTTCAGCACGGTAAAGAGCGTGGCCGAGGCCAGCACCAATGCACCGAGTCCCAGAAGGGACGCGGTCATCGCCACTAAATCGCCCAGGGCGACGCCTGTGGCGGAGGCGACGGCGATTCGCTTGCCCTGGCTGAGGGCGTAGGACAGGACCAAGAGCACGGTCGGGCCGGGGATGAACAAAAGCGCGAGCGTCGCCGCGACGAAGGTGAGCCAGAGATCTAGAGGCATCGGGTAAAGCCTTTCTAAAGGACGCGGCCCGCGACGGCACCGAGACGCGCCACCAGGGCCGGGTCGCGGGCCTCGGGCGCGGTGAGGATGGCGTGTTCGAGGGCGCGGTCGCAGCCATGGGCGCAGGGCCCTCGGTCTTCGGACCCCAGCAGGCCGGGCAGGCGGGCGACCATGTCGCGGGCCTTGTCGGCGTTGCCCAGAAGGGTGCCGATGATCTGCGTGACGTCGACCTCGCCGTGGTCGGGATGCCAGCTGTCGTAGTCGGTGATCATGGCGACGGAGGCGTAGCAAAGCTCGGCCTCGCGGGCGAGCTTGGCCTCGGGCATGTTGGTCATGCCGATGACGTCGGCGCCCCAGCTTTCGCGGTACATTTTCGATTCCGCCAGCGTGCTGAATTGCGGGCCTTCCATGGCGAGGTAGGTGCCGCTGTCATGGACCGTCACGCCGGCCGCGCGGGCGGCCTCGGCGCAGGCTGACCCGAGGCGCGGACAGCTGGGGTGGGCCACGCTGACATGGGCGACACAGCCCTGGCCGAAGAAGGATTTCTCGCGGGCGAAGGTGCGGTCAATGAATTGATCTACAATGACAAAATCGCCGGGCGCCATTTCTTCGCGGAACGACCCGCAGGCGGAGACGCTGACGATGTCGGTCGCGCCGATGCGTTTCAGCGCGTCGATATTGGCGCGGTAGGGCACCGTCGAGGGCGAATGCATGTGGCCGCGCCCGTGACGGGGCAGAAAGGCCATGTAGGTGTCGCCCAGCATGCCGGTCAGGACCTGGTCGGAGGGCACGCCCCAGGGGGTGTCCACCGTGACCCATTCGGGGTGTTGCAGGCCCTCTATTTCATAGAGGCCCGAGCCCCCGATCACGCCGAGATAGGATGTCATGGGTGTCCTTTCCACTTTGCCACAGCGAATACCGTGCGGCGCGGAAATTCAACCCTGTAACGGCGGTCTCAGGCGCCGGCGCCCAGCGTGCAGAGATCGCCGCGGCCGGTCAGCGAGGTGACCATGCGGCCCTCGTCGGTGTCGCGGATGGCAAAGCCGTAGCCGCGCAGCCGGAACTTCCATTCCCGGTCGGAGACGCAGCGCAGGCGTTCGCGCATGACGAAGTTGCGGATGTCGTTCTTGGTCTCAAATCCCATCGTTTCCTACCCTTCCACAAATAGGTTGATGAAACAGCGATAAATACGGTGCGTGGCAACAATCGTGCCGAAATGTGGCGCGGAAAAGAATTCTGCAAATTGCTGACAGAATGGTTAACGGCGGGTCGGGGCGCCGAAACGGGACGTCGGTATCGTGTCGGTATCCGGGTGGTATGACGACGGTGTGATTTTCGCACATTCGGCGGCTTAACGGACCGCACGGGGCGGCGCGGAAATTTCAAAATTTCCGCGCCCGGAAAATGCGCATTTTCCGGGGGCATTTTCCGCGTGGAAAATGCAGCCGACCGTGTTGTGCGTGCCGCCCCCGTCAGACGTCGGGGTCGTCTTTCATGTCGAGATGGGGGTCCTGGGTTTTCCTGGTGTCCTGCGCCGGTGCCTGGCTGGACCCCTCGATTGTCCTGGCCTCGTCCGCGGCGCGGTCGAGGCGCAGGTGGGTGGCGGCGCCGTTCTTGTCCTCGCCGAAATAGATGGTCTGGTGCGGGAAGGGGATCTCGATGCCGCGTTCGTCCATGATCCGCTTGCAGATCTCGTTGAAGGCGCGGCCGGTGCCCCATTGCGTGCCCGGCACGGTCTTGATCCGGGCGCGCAGCACCACGGCGCTGTCGCCCAGGGATTGGACGCCGAACCATTCCAGGTCGCCGGTGATGTTCTCGCCGGCTTCGCTTGCGCGCAGTTCCTCGAAGGCGTCGACCATGGCGTCCTTGCCGTCATTGACGTTCTCGCGGTAGGCGATGCCCACATCCGCGACGAAGTAGGAATAATCGCGTACGTAGTTCGACACCATGTCCACGGAGGAGAACGGGATGAGATGCACCACGGCGTGGACGTCGCGCAGGGTGACCGAGCGGATGGTCAGCTTCTCGACCGTGCCGGTGGTGCCGCCCAGCGTCACCACGTCGCCCACGTTGATGGCGTTCTCGAACTGGATGAAGATGCCGGTGATGATGTCCTGCACCATCTTCTGCGCACCGAAACCGATCGCCAGGCCGAGCACACCGGCGGAGGCGATGAGCGGGGCGATGTCGACCCCAAGCTCGGCCAGCACGAACATCACGATGATGACCATGAGCGCGATGGTGGCGGCGTTGCGCAGAAGCGTCAGCAGCGTGATCTCGCGCGAGGTGGGAGCGCTGCCGAACTCGGGGTTCAGGCGGTAGTCGACCCATGACACCAGCGCCAGCCACAGGATCGCGCCGGCCAGCAGGATGAAGGCGATGCTGATGATGGCGCCGGCGGCCCAGACGCCGAACTCGCTGCGCATCAGGCCGGAGATGTCCCAGAGACCGATGGCGTCGAGCGCGAAGGCCAGAACGCCGATCACGATGAAGACGCGCACGACCTGGATCACGCGGCCCAGAAGGGAGTTGATCCGCGGCTCGAGCGTGGGCATGCGGCTGCTGACGTTCATCGGCATGTGCATGCCGCGCACCGCGAAACGCGAGAGCCCGCCCGAGATCAGCACGCCGAGGATGATGATGCCGACCACCTGCGCCGAGCTGATCAGCAGCGGCAGGATCAGCCCGTCGGGGCGTGCGGCCACGATGACAGCGAGGCCCGCCAGGTAGAGCAGCACCGGGATGTACCAGTTGCGGCCGATGAAGCGCAGGGCGCTGGGCCGCTCTTCGGGGTCGGGGCCGAGGATCCAGCCGGCGACATCCTTGCGCGAGCGCACCACCAGGATGGCGGCCATGGCGATGGCGATGAAGGCCAGAAGGGTCGAGATGCCCCGCCCGGCGGCATAGGAGGCCTGCCGGTTGACGATGGGGACAATCAGGAGCTGGCCGTAGCCGATGACGGACGCGATGGCGCCGAACCACGAGGACATGCGCCGGGCGGCGACGTCGGAGATGGCGACGAAGCGCAGTTCGTGCGTGGAGGGTGCGAGCACCGCGCGGATGGCCACCTTGGCCAGTCCGACGAGCAGGAAGGCGTTAAGATAGAGCGTCTGGCGCACGCCGATGACGCCGGTTTCGCCGTAAAGATACAGCGCGACGAGATAGCCGAGACCCCAGGCCGCGAGGACCACGAGGATGTCGATGAGGCAGGTGGCGGCGACCACCGCGAGGGTGCGCACGAAGCCCCAGTCATGGGCCTTGTCGCCCATGCGGCGATAGATCAGCCGCGCCCCGGCCCGCAGCACCAGGTAGGCGCCGACGGTGACGACGATGACCACGGCCAGCGCCTGAAGCGCCTCCCACAATACGTCGAGCTGCCCGCCATCGAGCGCCAGGAGCGTGGTGGGCAGGGCGATTACCGCACCCAGGGCGGAGCCGACGGACGTGGCGGCGGTCTCGAAGAAGGACTTGGTGAAATCGGCCAGCTGGCGCCCGATCGAGGTGTCTTCCTCGGGATCGACGACCTCGTTGGTGGTGGTGGTTTCGGCCGCGCCGCGCAACGACTGGATCAGCGCGTCGCGGGCCTCGGGATTTTCGAGCAGATCAATGAGTTGCTGTGCCTCGGCAGAGGGCACGTTGGCCTCTTGCGCGCTGGCGGGGGTGAGGAAAAACAGGCCGAGCGCGGCCACAAGCAGAATACGGGTCAAAAGATACATGGGTCGTCCAGTGCTGGTCTTCGATTTGCCGGAGACTTAGCACTGTGAGCCGTGACAGCAACCTTGGCCTTGCGCGCAAGGCCGCGCCGGTGCCGAGGGAGACCGCGGCCCCGTGGCCGGTCGGATCAGGATCGAACAGCCGGTGTCGGGGGGACCGGCGGGCCCGTGGCCGTGCCGGTCCCGGTGCGCGCGTCAGCCGCGGACCACGTAGACCGAGCACTTGGCGTGGGTGACGACGTGGCTGGCGGTGGTGCCCAACAGGTAGTCCTGCACCTTGGGGTTGGCCGAGTTCATCACGATGACGTCAACCTTGCGCTCGTCCGCGAGCTTGACGATCTGGCGGTGGATCGCGCCCTTGCGCACGACGGTTTCTACCTGGACGCCATCGGGCGGATTGTCGTTGAGGAACTTCGCCAGCTGCTGGGACCAGTACACCTCGGAGTCGCGGATGTTGAGGTTGCGTTCCATTTCCGGGGCGACGGTGGCCACGATGAGCTTGGCGCGACGGCGTTTGGCCATAGAGACGGCCTCGTCATAGGCGCGGGTGTTGGTTTCGAGGTGACGCAGGTTCACGGGGCAGAGGAGCAGTTCGACGTCTTTGGCCATCGGGTATTCCAGTTTGTGCGTGGTGGGTCGAAAGCGGGCGGGATGGCGGGTGGCGGGGAGGTCACGGCTCAACGATCCCACGGGCTTGGTCCGGGGGTTTAAGAGAGGCGGCGTTCCCGGGTCAAGCCCGGGATGCGATGAAATTCAAAGGCCGGCCTCGGCCTCGATCTCGCGCCGGGACTTGCGCTGGCGTTCGGTGGCGGACTTCAACTGGCCGCAGGCAGCCATGATGTCCTCGCCCCGCGGGGTGCGGATGGGCGAGGCATAGCCGGCCTTGTAGATGATGTCGGCGAATTTCTCGATCCGGTCCCAGTCGGAGCGCTGGTGCGGGGCTCCGGGCCATTCGTTGAACGGGATGAGGTTGATCTTGGCTGGAATGCCCTTGATCAGCTGCACTAGGCGGCGGGCGTCCTCGTCGCTGTCGTTGACGTCCTTGAGCATGACGTATTCGAACGTGATCCGCTCGGAGTTCGAGGCCTTGGGATAGGCACGGAGCGCATCCAGCAGGGCGGCGATGTTCCATTTGCGGTTGATCGGCACCAGCTTGTCGCGCACCTCGTCGGTGGTGGCGTGGAAGCTGACGGCCAGCATGCAGCCGATTTCCTCGGCGGTCTTGTGAATTTCAGGGACGATGCCGGAGGTGGACAGCGTGATGCGGCGGCGGGACAGCGCGATGCCTTCGCCGTCCATCGCGATCTTCATCGCGTCGCGGACGTTTTCGAAATTGTAGAGCGGTTCGCCCATGCCCATCAGCACGATATTCGACAGAAGGCGGGGGCCATCTGTGCCCATGCCGACGCCTGGTTTGGGCCATTCATCCAGATCGTCGCGGGCCAGCATGACCTGGCCGATGATTTCACCGGCGGTCAGGTTGCGCACCAGTTTCTGCGTGCCGGTGTGGCAGAAGGAACAGGTGAGGGTACAGCCGACCTGGGAGGAGATGCAGAGCGTGCCGCGGTCTTCCTCGGGGATGTAGACGGTTTCCACCTCGTGCCCGCCGGCGATTCGCACCAGGTACTTGCGGGTGCCATCGGCGCTGACCTGGCGGTCGACGATCTCGGGCAGGTCGATGACGAATTTCTCGGCCAGTTCGGCGCGGTAGGCCTTGGAGAGGTTGGTCATGTCGGCGAAGTCGCGCACGCCCCAGCCGTAGATCCACTGCCAGATCTGGTTCACGCGCATCTTGGCCTGCTTTTCCGGGGTGCCGTGGGCGATCAAGGTGTCGCGCAGGGCGTCGCGGGTGAGGCCGACAAGGTTGATCGGCCCCTCGGGCAGCTTGCGGGGGATGGTCAGGACATCCTGGGTGATGGGCGCAGAATCGGTCATCGGTTCACGTGAACTCGGGTTGCAGATACGGCTCCATATAGGAAACGAGTGGTGATTCCAAAACCTTCTTGGGATGGCGGAGCAGGCTTTTTCGGGCGATCGTGCCAAAGAGCACTGTCGGTTGAGGGTTTCGGGAAAGGATCGCTCCGGGTCGGGCGGTCAGCGAACTTCCGATGCTGCCGCGATGGCTTATCCGCCAGCGCAGTGGCGTCTTACGTCGTCAATCTGGTTCTTGCCCGTCGGTTTCCAAATGTCGAGGTGCCAAGACCTGGATCCGTCGTCCTTGGCGGGTGACTTAATTTCGATGACGCGCAAGGGCCGACCGCAATGCACGAATTTGGTGATCGTGGCTTGAGGCCCCTTTGTCAGCGAGGTTTGGCGGTAAGCCGGATCTTTGCGAAGACTGGCCGCGATGGAGGTGACGGCGACCGCTTCGGCCTTTGGGTTCGGTGGTGCCGTATTGCGGGTTTTGTGAAATAACGTTCGATATGCTTTCTGCGACTCCGCGCCCAACCGTGAACCGAACCGGGACATGTAGGCGTCCTTTTCGTGGAAATTGGCGAGGTTGGGAGCGATCAGGCAGCCGAAATCCAGAAACCTGCTGTCGTATTTCGAAGCATCGGTGACCATGGTCGCCCGAAGGTCATAGGTATATCGCGTGCTGTGATAGAGCGAGGTGTATCCCCATTTCCAGGTGTTTCTGGGGTTGATCGCAAACCAGTCGCCAGAAAGAGGCGATGCGCCGGCCGTGTCGATCCAGGCGATGCATTCATCCATGTAGGTCTTCAGGCCGACGGTGTTGGCTTGTGCGTGGGCAAGGGGCGCCGGCATCACGACGGCACCTGTGACCAAAGCTACAAGAATTCTCAGGAGTGCCATTTGTATCATGCTGTTAGCCGATGTGGATCGATTCGGTGAGGCCGTTGCCACTTGGGCCCGTGGCTGTCCATCGGGCCCCGGCCCCTGAAATAAAGACAAACCCCCGAAGCGGGTGCCCGGGGGTCGTCATGACAATGCGTGTGGCCTTGGCGGCGGGTCTCAGAGGAGACCTTCGCGCTGGGCCTTCTTGCGTGCGAGCTTGCGGGCGCGGCGGATAGCCTCGGCCTTTTCGCGCGCTTTTTTCTCGGACGGCTTCTCGAAATGTTGCCGAAGCTTCATCTCGCGAAAAACGCCCTCACGCTGCAGTTTCTTTTTCAGGGCACGAAGCGCCTGATCGACATTGTTGTCGCGAACACTGACCTGCATGTGGTTGTCACCACCTTTCTAGGTTGAAGTTGCATAAAGTGCAGGAAGTGGCCGTCTAGCAAACCGCGGCGCGCTTGTCCACCCTTCAGAATGGGGCCGGGCCCGTAGCCTGCGCCCGGATCAGAAGATGAAGTCGCTCGATTGCAGGTCGTCCATCGCGACATCGTGGAGCGTCATCGTGTTGCCGTCGAGGTCGTCGATGACGGTCGCACTGCCGGACTGGTAGATATGGCCGCCGTTCATGAGGTCCCAGTAGCTGGTGATCGCGGCGGTCTCGCTGAGGTCGATCCGTTCCCTGGCCAGCGACGGATCGAAATCGAGCACGTCGTCGTGGCCGGACGTGAACACGAAGACGTCCTCGCCGCCCCCACCGAGAAGAACATCGTTGCCGGCCTCGCCGAAAAGCTTGTCCTTGCCGTTGCCGCCGTCGAGCAGGTCGTTCCCCGCCCCGCCGAGCAGCGTGTCCTTGGCCGACCCCCTGCCGCCGTAGATCATGTCGTCGCCCGACCCGCCGCGCAGGCGGTCCTTGCCGGAGCCGCCGTCGAGCGAATCGTCACCCGAACCGCCCGAGAGCGTGTCATTGCCGGATGCCCCGATCAGCGTGTCATTGCCGACGCCTCCCTTCACCATGTCGGCGTCCTTGCCCGCGTCGAGCATGTCGTTGCCCATCCCGCCATTCACATCGTCATCACCGCCATGCGCATAGACCGTGTCGGCGCCGTCGCCCGCGTCGATTTCGTCTGCGCCGCTTTCGCCGCGCAGGGTGTCGTCGCCGCCGAGGCCGATGAGCGTGTCGTTCCCGACGCCGCCTTCGAGGCGGTTGTCGGAATTGTTGCCGACAAGGTCCTCGTCGGGAGCGGGATCATCCTGGGGCGGCAAGGGGCTGGAAGGCGGTGGCGGGTCGTCGTTCACGATGTCGAGTTGCAGAGGCGCGCTGGTGCGGGCGAAGACCTGGGTGACATAGACCGCTTCGTAGCCGCGGTTGAAGCCGGTCTCGATCCCGAGGCCGATCACCTCGAAATCGGGATTGAGAATGTTGGCGCGGTGGCCCGGACTGTTCATCAGGCCGTTGTGCAGGTCCACGACGTCGTCGGAGATGCCGGGTGCGCCACGCTCGGATTGCCAGGCGATGTTCTCGCCCCATGTCCAGCTGCCGGAGAAGACGAAGCCGGCGTCACGCATCCGGTCGCCGGGATTGGAATTGCCGACACCGGTGTGGCTGAAGATCAGGGTGTCGTCCATCCAGGCGCTGTGATCCTCGCTGGCGTCGTTCAGACGCAGTTCCAGCGTGAGGGGCGCGATGCCACGCGACGTGCGCTCGGCATTTATGAGGTCGAGCATCTGGCGTTCGAAACTGTTGGCAACGGACATCGTTGAAACCTTTTGGCTGTGTTCGGTGCGCCCTGTGTCGGCTGTCGAGTATCGCTGCGCAATCGAATGCGCGCCGGGCGACTATTCAGGCAAAAACGCGCAGAAATTGGGCCGAATGTTGGCGGGTTCTTGCGCGTCGGCGCCGCGCAGGGGCCGGAGGAAGTGCGACGTCGCGTCGGTTGCGCCTGTCGCGCCCGGGATGACCCGACGGATGGCGTGGGGCAGCCCCTTGTCCGCCGGGCCGTGCGCGCGCAGTTGCCCAAGGGCGCTCACCGTCCTACATTCAGCGCATGACCGAACAAGCATCAGATACCAAGGCGCGGCTTCTTGAGAGCATCAAGCCGCATGTCCCCTTCGACGGATGGAGCGAGGCGAGCCTGCGCGCCGCGGCGGAGGATGCCGGCATTTCGCACGGCCTGGTGAAGGCGGCCTGCCCGCGCGGGGCGGTGGACCTGGCGTTGGCCTTTCATGAGGAAGGCGACGCGGCGATGCTGGCGCGGATGGAGCAGGAGGACCTGAGCCGGATGCGGTACAGCGAGCGGGTTGCGGCGGCGGTGCGCTATCGGCTGGAGGCGGTCGATGACAAGGAACTGGTGCGCCGGGGCGTGACGCTGTTTGCGCTGCCGCATCATGCGCTGGACGGGGCCAGGGCGATCTGGGGCACCTGCGACAGGATCTGGGAGGTGCTGGGCGATACCTCGGACGACGTGAACTGGTACACCAAGCGCGCGACCCTGTCGGGGGTCTATTCGTCGACCGTGCTGTATTGGCTGGGCGACGAGAGCGAAGGCCACGCCCGGACCTGGGACTTCCTGGATCGGCGGATCGAGGACGTGATGCAGATCGAGAAGGTCAAGGCGAAGGCGCGGGAGAACCGGGTCGTGAGCGGGCTGATGGCGGGACCGCTGGCGGTCCTGTCGAAGATCCGCAAGCCCGCGCCGGGGCGGACCGGCGGATTGCCAGGGCGCTGGACGCGGTAGCGGGCTTTTCCCTTGTGGGAGCGGTGGGTTTTCACCCACCTTACGTTCAGGCGGGCGGTGCGCCCGGTGGCATCTGTGGGAGCCTCCGGCGGGGATATTTTGGGCCAGAGGAAGAGGTGGGGCTTTGGAGGCCTCGAAGGCGGCGCCGATTGGCGCAGTTTGTTGCTTTTTCGCGGGGGGCTGGTACGACGGGGCGACGGGGGAAAGATGATGTCGGACAGGATGAAGGTTGTCGAGATCACCGCGCCGGGCGGGCCGGAGGTGCTGGCGCTGGCCGAGCGGGACTGGCCGGAGCCCGGGTATGGCGAGGTGGTGATCCGGGTGGCCTATGCCGGGGTGAACCGGCCCGATGCGTTGCAGCGGGCGGGGATGTATGATCCGCCGCCTGGGGCGAGCGGATTGCCGGGGCTGGAAGTGTCGGGCGAGATCGCGGCGCTCGGGCCGGGCGTGACCGGATGGCAGGTAGGCGACCGGGTCTGTGCGCTGGTGCCGGGCGGGGGGTATGCCGAAGCTGTGGTGACGGATGCCGCGCATTGCCTGCCGGTGCCCGGGGGCATGGCGATGGACCGGGCGGCGTGCCTGCCGGAGACGTTCTTTACCGTGTGGACCAACGTGTTCGGCCGGGGACGGCTGGCCGCTGGTGAGCGGTTCCTGGTGCATGGTGGATCGAGTGGGATCGGGACGGTGGCGATACAGCTGGCGGCGGCGCGGGGCGCGCGGGTGTTCGCGACGGCGGGGTCGGAGGAAAAGTGCCGGGTCTGCGAGGAATTGGGCGCAGCGGCGGCGTTCAACTATCGCGAGGTGGATTTCGTGGAGGAGATGCGGGCGCGCCGGGGCGCCGATCTGATCCTGGACATGGTGGGTGGCGCGTACCTGCCGCGCAACATCGCCGCGCTGGCGGAAGAGGGGCGGCTGGTGCAGATCGCGTTTCTGCAGGGGCCGACGGTGGAGATGGATTTCACCGAAGTCATGACGCGGCGGCTAACCGTCACCGGCTCTACTTTGCGGCCTAAGAGCAGGCTGGCCAAGGCGCGGATCGCGGAGGCGTTGCGGCGCGAGGTCTGGCCCTTGCTGGAGGCGGGGTGGGTGGCGCCGGTGATGGATTCGGAGTTTCCGCTGGCGCAGGCCGCGGCGGCACATGCGCGGATGGAGACGAGCGATCACATCGGCAAGATCGTGTTGAAGGTGGGCTGAGGCGATGGGCGCGGCGCAGGTGGTGATCCTTTGCCTGATGGCGCTGAGCGTGGGCCTGAGCGCCTGGGCGGTGGCGCGGGATGTGCCGCCGGTCTGGCGGTTCGCGGTGCCGGAGGCGGTGCCGGAGACGGGGGCGCCGAGCTTCGAGACGGTGTTTCAGTACGACGTGGCGGCAGGGCAGGCGCATTCGGCGTCGGTGGTGGTGACCGACGGGGGCTTTGACGTGCTGTGGTTCGAAGGCTCGGCGGAGGCGCAGGCGGATGTGGATATTCACGGAGTTTCATTGCGGCGCGGGCCGGGCGGTTGGCAAGAGGCTGGACGAGACGTGCGGATCACGCGCGGCGCGCTGGGCCGTGCAATGAACCCGGCGCAGCTCGTGGTGACGCTGGGCAACACGGTGGAGAACGAGGCCGCGCCGGGGCACGTGTTTGCGACAGTGGTGTCGGTGGGCGGCTGGGCCATGGCCTCGGTCGCGGACGTGGAGATGGTGGCGGGCGGGCCTGTGCGGGCTGCCAAGCTGAACCTGTCGCCATTCCTGAACCGCTCGCACCTGGTGAAATCGCCGATGGTGCGGTTCGCCGACGGGAGCATGGGCTTGCCGGCCTATTTCGAGATGGGCGCGGCGCATGGGGCGCTGGTACGGTTCGGGCCGGGTGGCCGGGTGCGGGATATGGCGCGGATGGCAGGCGCGGGTCAGCCGATCCAGCCGATGGTGGTGCCCTTGGGCGAGAACCGGGCGGTGGCGTGGCTGCGGGATTTCGCGCCGTCGGGGCGGCTGTTGGAGAGCTATACAGAGGATGGCGGCAGGACGTGGTCGGAGGTGGTGCCGTCCGACATGCCGAACCGGAGCGCGCCGGTGGCGGCGCTGGGCCTGGGCGGGGGCCGCATCCTGATGGCGGCGAATGACGATCCCGAGGGGGGAGACCGATTGCGGCTGCTCTTGTCGGACGATGAAGGGGACAGCTGGCGCGTCCTGCGGGAGCTTGAGCCGAACGGGGCGGGGGCGCGGTATCCGATGTTGAGGCTGTTGGAGGGTGGCGAGATCGCGCTGGTCTATTCGGTGGGGAACAAGACGGGGCTTCGGGCGCATGTGCTGAACGGTGCCTGGGTGGCGGCGCAATGAGCGGCTTGGGCGCGATGGTGGGCGTGGCGGTGGTGCTGGGCTGGGTGGTGTTTGCGCTTGGCGGGCTGGTGCTGTCGTCCTCGCTGGCCGCCGGGCTGGCGCTGGTGGCCGCGGTTCTGGTCGGCGTTTTGTGGCGCGATACCGTGGCGGTGAGCGGCGCGGTAGCGGTGCTGGCGCCGTTCGGGGTGATGCTGCCGGCGCTGGCGCTACGGCATGTGGCGGTGTCTCTTGGCTGGGACGTGCCGGGATTCTCTGGCGTGGAGATCGCGGTGTTCCTGTGTGCCTACGTGGCGTTCCTGGCTTGCGCGTTCGGGGTGATTCCGGTGGATGTGTACCGGGTTGGCTATGCGCCGTGGCCGGTGGCGGGGATGGTGCTGGCGGTGTGCCTTTATGCGCTGGTGACGGGGAACTGGTTTCTGGCCGTTGTCGCCGTTCTGGGACAGTTGGTGTGGGTCATGGGTTGGGGGAGCAGCAACTGGTTCGATATGATGCTGCATGTGCTCTTGGTGCCGGTGGCGGCGGTGGTGCTGGTGATGCGTCTTTTCTGAGCCATTTCTGCTGAGGGCGTTTGCAAGCGGACGTTGGGTGACCAAGTTTATGGCTGCTTGGAGCTCATGGCCGCCATTGCCGGAAAAACGTGCAGGATCTATCGTCCGAAAATGGACAAGCACGACGCGCCAATCATCATCGGTCAAAATTCAGTTGCCAGCCCTCATTACACAAGCAGCTCGTTCGTAGGTCGACTGCACGAGGAAAGGGTCTGGGATCATTCGCTTTTCCGCAAGCTTTCTGAAGCGATAAGCGTCATTGCGTCAGAGGAGGTCAACCAGGATCTCAGAGACATGGCATTCGATATTTATTCGTATGTCGTCGGCGTCAGCCTGTTGGCACATGTCGATCCGAATGACGGATTCAAGATCAGCAATGTCAGCAAGGAAGAGGTCTATGACCTTCGGGATGAATTTGACCTGACTTTCCGGCGTGTCTTGGGGTCTCGAAGCCGTGCGCCGACAGTGTGATTGGCGGCTTGGCTGCTGCGGCTTCACCGAATCGGATCGAAGAGTGCATCGTCCAGCGTGCAGTCGCGGATCACGTCGCGGCCGCAGGGGACCGGGGCGAGGTCTCGGGAGAGGCAGATCCGTGCTTCTTGGATGCGGCCCGCGCGGCAGGTGACGGTTATCATGTCCGGCTCAAGCTGGGGATTGGCCTTGAGGAACGCCTCTTCGACCACGGAGGCGGGGAGTTTGACGGGGTCTTTCAGTTTGCGGAAGACCTCGGGCCTCGTGATGCGCCCGTAAGCCTCGCGGGCAAGGGCGTAGTAGGCGGGGGCGGAGAGGCCTGAGCAGGTGCCGTGTTTCTTCCACTGGTACCACGCCAGGCCTGAGGTGCCCATGATATCGGCCATGTCGTTCGTCATGGCGCGGGTGGGCGGGCGTTGGGGCGATTGGCAATGGTCCGGCCAGCCGCGGTGGTATTGCGGCCAGAGGCCGTGCAGCACCCAGCCCAGGTCGCGCGACGCGTCGCATTGCGGTGAGTTGCGGTTGTCGCCCTCGATGGCGCACCAGGTGGGCGACCAGCTGAGGCTGAGGATGTAGTAGTCGAATTCGCCGGGCCGGTCGCCCTCGGCCAGGTAGGTGGTGGCGGAGAAAAGCAGGGCGAGAAACGCGCGCATGTTCGCTCTTTCTTTTTGCGTCGGAGGCTACTATATAGCCGCCAAGTTCCCCGACAACGAGAACCCGTCCCGGCCCCCGGGACCGCCGTTTCAGGCGAGGGGAAAGATATGCGTGAAGGAGTCTTTGAAAGATGTCGAAACCGTTGATGGCCAAGGCCACCGCCGTCTGGCTGGTGGACAACACCACGATCAGTTTCAAGCAGATCGCCGATTTCGTCGGGATGCACGAGCTGGAGATCCAGGGGATCGCCGATGGCGACGTGGCCGCCGGCGTGAAGGGGTTCGACCCGATCGCCAACAACCAGCTGACGCAGGACGATATCGACAAGGCCGAGAAGGACCCGCTGCACAAGCTGAAGCTGAAGTTCAACGCCGCCGCCGTGGGCGAGGAAAAGCGGCGCGGGCCGCGTTATACCCCGCTCAGCAAGCGGCAGGACCGGCCGAACGCGATCCTGTGGCTGGTGAAGTTCCACCCCGAGCTGGCCGATGCGCAGATCGCGAAGCTGGTGGGTACCACCAAGCCGACGATCCAGACGATCCGCGAGCGGACCCACTGGAACATCGCCAACATGCAGCCGATCGACCCCGTCGCGCTGGGCCTGTGCAAACAGACCGAGCTGGATGCCGCCGTCCAGAAGGCTGCCGCGAAGAAGGCCAAGGAAGGCCAGCCGATGGACGATGATGAGCGTCGCAAGCTGTTGTCGACCGAGCAGAGCCTGGAGTCGGATGCCGAGCCGCGGATGCCCACGGCCATCGAGGGGCTGGAGACGTTCAGCCTTGGCGGTGACGATACCGCCGGCGAGGAGGAGAAGGAAAAGGAATACGACGCCGAGACCTTCTTCAACCTGCCCGATGATGACGGTGACGAGGACGACGACAAGGCCTGAGGCCCTGATCGAGGGGTCGCCTGAAGAGACGATGACCATGGAACGCCTGCCGGAGAAGATCCGGCAAGCGTTTTTCGTGGCGGGGTCCGCTGCGCTGTCAGATCTTCATGCCGCCGGAAACCTCGATCCGCTGCGCGGTGACCCAGTGCGTCTCGCCCGCCAGCAGGGCGGCGACGGCGCCGCCGATATCGTCGGGCAGGCCGGCGCGGCCCAGGGCGGTGTTGTCCGCGATCATCCGGTTGACCTCGGGATTGTCGCGCACGGCGCCGCCGCCGAAATCGGTCTCGACCGCGCCGGGGGCGATGGTGTTGACCGAGATGCGCCGCTCGCCGAGTTCCTGCGCGAGATAGCGGGTCATGACCTCGACCGCGCCTTTCATCGCGGCGTAGGCCGAGTAACCGGGCAGGGCGAAGCGGGCGAGGCCCGAGGAGATCATGACGATCTTGCCGCCATCCTCGATCATCGGCAGCAGGGCTTGCGTCAGCAGGTAGGGGCCCTTGACGTGCATGGCGAACAGCGCGTCGAGTTGCTCTTGCGTGGTGTCGGCAAAGAGCGCCCAGACGCCGGTGCCGGCATTGTTGACCAGGTGGTCGATCGTGTCACGGTTGAAGGTTTCCCGCAGCGTGGTGCGTAGGCGGTCGGGCAGGGCGGCGGCCTGGGCGGCGTCGGCGACGTCGAGTTGCAGGGCCGCGGCCGTGCCGCCTGCCGCCTCGATCTCGGCCAGGGTGGCGTCGGCGGCGGACTTGTTGCCCAGGTAGGTGAAGACCACGCCGATGCCGGCCTCGGCCAGTTTCAGCGCCATGCTGCGCCCGAGGCCGCGGCTGCCGCCGGTGATGAATGCGATTCTGTCGGTCATTTTGACACTCCTTGTCCGGGTTGGTTTGGATGGAAGGGATATGCACCGGGCTTCGCACCCGTGCCTGCCGGATTGTCCGGAAGATTTGCCTGATCCTCCGGAAGCGATGGGTTGGGCGATGGCGCGGGGCGCGAAACATGCCATAAAACTCCGGATCGGAGTGCGGAGGCGCATATGACGATGGACAGGATGATCGCCGCGGCGGAGCGGGTTTGCGCGACGGCGGGCGTGGCCGATGGCACGGTCGATACCAGCGTGGCGCGGCTGGCCATCGCACGGCGTCCGGCGCTGTCGCCGCTGGAGGCGATGATCTATGAGCCGCTGGTGTGTTTCGTCCTACAGGGCGCGAAAGACACCGGGACCCAGGGCGGCGGTGTGCGCGCCTCTGCCGGGCGGATGCTGGTGGTGAGCCATGACGTGCCCATCGTGTCGCGGATCGTGGAGGCGACGTCGCGCCAGCCCTATATCGCGCTGATCCTGCCGCTGGACCTGTCGATCCTGCGGGAACTGGTGTCGGAGGTGGACGAGGACCAGGCAGGTGTCACGGGACGTGCGATGACGCTGCACGAGGCGGATGACCCGCTATGCGATGCGTTCGCGCGTTTGCTGGACCTGGTCGAGCGGCCAGGAGAGGCCGGTGTGCTGGGGCCGCTGGTGCAGCGGGAGATCCATTACCGGCTGCTGGTGTCACCGCAGGGGGCGACGTTGCGGGCATTGCTGGCGGGCGGGCCTGCCGGACGGATCTCGGACGTGATCGCGCATTTGCGGGCGCATGTGGCCGAGCCGGTGCGGACCGAGGCGCTGGCGCGTCTGGCGGGGATGAGCCGGTCGACCTTTCACGCGCGGTTCAAGGCGGTGACGGCGACGACGCCGCTGCAATACCAGAAGGAGATGCGCCTGTTGCAGGCGCGTGAGCACCTGCGGCTGGGCGGGCAGAGCGTGTCGTCGGTGGCGTTCGCCGTTGGTTACGAGAGCCCGACGCAATTCAGCCGGGAATACACGCGCAAGTTCGGCGCGCCGCCCCGCGAAGACCTGCGCGCGTGAGGCCCCGGATCAGGTCCGGGGCGGCGACGGGGCCGGTGCGGGACGCGAGATGGCCAGCAGGCCCGCGCCGACGATCAGCGCGATGCCGAGCGACGAGAGCGCGTCGGGACGTTCGGTGAAGATGAGCCAGCCCCAGAGCGCCGAGAACCCGACATAGGTGAAGTCGAACGTGCCGATCACGGCGGGCGGACCGTTCTGGTAGGCATAGGCCGCGCCGATGCTGCCGATCAGGATGGCGGTGGCGAGGACCGCGATGGTGCGCCAGTCGGCGGAGTCGAGCGCTGTCCAGGCAGCGGTGAAGGGCGCGGGCGTTCCCGTCGGGGCCGGCAGGAGGGCAAAGGCGAGGCCGCCCGCCAGTATGAAGGCGACGTTCAGCACGGCCGAGAGCATCAGCGGGTGCTCGCCCCGGCAGCGCGTTCCGGTCATCAGCATGGCGACGGCATAGAGCATGGCCGCCAGCAGGGGCAGGAGCGCGAAGGCGGAAAGGCCCGAGGCGGTGGGCTTGATGATCAGGAGCACGCCTGCAAAGCCGATCGCGACGGCGAGCCAGTGACGCGGGGCGATGGCACTGCGGGTGGCCAGGGCGCCGAAGAGCGTGATGAAGAGCGGCGAGGTGTAATAGCCCGCCGCCGCGACCGACAGGGGAACATGCGGCAGGGCGGCATAATAGGCGACCCACATGGCGACGAGGACCAGGCTGCGCAGGCCGGTCCAGCCGGGGTGGCGCAAGGCGAAGGCCGACCGCGCGAAGAGCGCCATGAGAGCTAGCAGTACGGGCAGTACGAGGGCCGAGCGCAGGATGAACATCTGCCAGAGCGAGATCGCGCCCGATGAGAGCTTGATGAGCGCGTCGCCGAGCGCGAGGGCCGCCACCGCGAGGGTGATGACGAGGATGGCGCGGGTGGTGTTGTTCGGGGATGTCATGGTGTGTGGGCGCGGGTTTTCACCTACCGACGTGGTGGGTTGTCACCCACCCTACGGGGGATGGCAGACAGGTCGCGTCAGGAGCGGGTCAGAGTGCCTTTCGCGCATTGAGGGCGGCGGTGATGGTGCCGTCGTCGAGATAATCGAGCTCGCCGCCGATGGGGACGCCCTGGGCCAGCGAGGTGAGGGTGACGCGGTCCTCGAGCTGGTCGGCGATGTAATGGGCCGTGGTCTGGCCGTCGACGGTGGCGGCCAGCGCCAGGATGACCTCGGTGATGTTTTCCGTCTCGATGCGGTCCACGAGCCGGGGGATGCGGAGCTGTTCGGGGCCGACCTGGTCGAGCGCCGAAAGCGTGCCGCCCAGCACGTGGTAGCGGCCCTTGAAAACGGCCGCGCGTTCCATCGCCCAGAGGTCGGCCACGTCCTCGACCACGCAGATCATGCCGTTGCCGCGTTTTTCAGACAGGCAGATATCGCAGGTCTCGGTGGTACCGACATTGCCGCAGACAATGCATTCGCGGGCCGTGAGGGCGACCTGGCCCATGAGGTCCGCAAGCGGCGACAGCAGAAGCTCGCGCTTGCGGATCATGTGCAGGACCGCCCGGCGGGCCGAGCGCGGGCCGAGGCCCGGCAGCTTGGCCATCATCTCGATCAGGGCGTCGATGTCGCGGGTGGAGTTCATGAGCGCGGGGGGCGCCTCAGAACGGCAGCTTCATGCCTTCGGGCAGGCCCATGCCCTCGGTCAGCTTGCCCATCTCTTCCTGCGCCTTGTCGCTGGCCTTGGCCTGGGCGTCCTTGATGGCGGCGAGGATCAGGTCCTCGACCACTTCCTTGTCGTCGGAGTTGAAGATCGAGGGGTCGATGTCGAGGCTCTTGAGCTCGCCCTTGGCGGAGCAGACGGCCTTGACGAGACCCGCGCCGGATTCGCCGGTCACGGTGATGTTGTGCATCTCTTCCTGAAGCTCGGCCATCTTGGTCTGCATTTCCTGCGCGGCCTTCATCATTTTGCTCATGTCGCCGAGCTGGCCTAGTCCTTTGAACATCTGTTTCTCCCGGGGTTTGAGGGGTGTTGGGTCATAGATACGGGCCGTGGGGTGTGTCGGCAAGGGGAGGGTGGGAAAGGCGTGGGGTTTTAGCCATTGGGGCGGTGGGGTGTCACCAACCATCGTGGTCTGGTGTGGAGTGAGCCGCGCGATTGCCAGACCGCGGGGTGGCGGACCTGAGGGGTGTTCGGGGCGCTTTATGGTTGCCACATCCGCAGAACCTTTGATCGAAGCACTTACGTCGACCGATCGCCAGCCCGGGGGGCGGTCTGGCGATCGCGCGGCGGCGCGGCGCTGCCGCGCCTTGAATCCGCGCGGGAACGAAAAAACGGATCAAAGCACAAAAAAGGGCGGGGAAAATCCCCGCCCTACGTTTGGTTCCGCGGTGCTTACTCTGCCGCCATCGGTTCCTGCGCGAGGTTGCGCAGCACGTAGTGCAGCACGCCGCCGTGTTCGACGTACTCGATCTCGATCGCCGTATCGATGCGGCACTTGAGGGTGATTTCCTTCGTCGTGCCGTCTTTATAGGTGATCGTGCAGGGCACTTCGGCCTGGGGCTTGATGTCGTCGAGGCCGTGGATCGAAACCTCTTCCTCGCCGGTCAGTTCCAGCGTCTTGCGGGTGTCGCCGCCGGTGAACTCGAACGGGATGACGCCCATGCCGACGAGATTCGAGCGGTGGATGCGTTCGAAGTTCTCGGCGATCACGGCCTTCACGCCCAGAAGCGCGGTGCCCTTGGCGGCCCAGTCGCGCGAGGAGCCCGCACCGTATTGCTCGCCGCCGAAGATCACCAGCGGGGTGCCCTGGTCCTGGTAGGCCATGGCGGCGTCGTAGATCGAGGTCTGTTCGCCGTCGGGGCCCTTGGTGTAGCCGCCTTCGACACCGTCCAGCATCTCGTTCTTGATACGGATGTTGGCGAAGGTGCCGCGCATCATGACCTCGTGGTTGCCGCGGCGCGAGCCGTAGGAGTTGAACTCGCGCACCGGCACCTGGCGTTCGCGCAGGTATTCGCCGGCCGGGGTGGTTTCCTTGAACGAGCCCGCGGGCGAGATGTGGTCGGTGGTGACCATGTCGCCCAGAAGGGCCAGAACGCGGGCGCCCTCGATGTTGGAAATCGTGCCGGGGTCCTTGCTCATGCCCTGGAAGTAGGGCGGGTTCTGGACGTAGGTCGATTGCGGCGGCCAGTCGTAGGTTTCGGCGTCGGAGGTCTCGACCTCCTGCCATTTCTCGTCGCCCTTGAAGACGTCGGCGTATTTCGACTGGAACGCCTCGCGGGTGACGGTTTTTTCGACCAGCTCGGCGATTTCGCTTTGCGACGGCCAGATGTCCTTGAGATAGACGTCGTTGCCGTCCTTGTCCTGGCCCAGCGGGTCCTTGGCGATGTCGACATTCATGTCGCCCACCAGCGCGTAGGCCACCACCAGCGGCGGCGAGGCGAGGTAGTTGGCGCGCACATCCGGAGAGATGCGGCCCTCGAAGTTGCGGTTGCCCGAGAGCACTGAGACGCCGATCAGGTCGCAATCGTTGATCGCTTTGGAGATCGGTTCGTCCAGCGGGCCGGAGTTGCCGATGCAGGTGGTGCAGCCGTAGCCCACGAGGTTGAAGCCAATGGCGTCGAGATCGTCCTGAAGCTCTGCCGCCTCGAGGTAGTGCGACACCACCTGGCTGCCGGGCGCGAGCGAGGTCTTGACCCAGGGCTTGCGGGTGAGGCCCAGCTCGTGCGCCTTGCGCGCCACGAGACCCGCGCCGATCATCACGTAGGGGTTGGAGGTGTTGGTGCAGGAGGTGATCGAGGCGATCACCACGGAGCCGTCATGCAGCTGGTGCTTGTTGCCGTCCTCGTCGGTGTACCACCCGCGGCGGTGATGACCTTCGTTGCCGGGGATGTCGCGCGGTTCGGGCGCGCCGCCTTCACCTTCCCAGCGGGCCTCGGTGTCGGGGCCGGCATCCTTGCCTTCACGGATGCCCTTCACATACTGGTGGAACGCCGTCGCGGCCTTGTCGAGCGCGATGTAGTCCTGCGGGCGCTTGGGGCCGGAGATGGCGGGCACGATGGTGCCCATGTCGAGATGCAGCGTGTCGGTATAGACCGGGTTGTAGTCCGATCCGCGCCAGAAGCCGTTTTCCTTGGCGTAGGTTTCCACCAGCGCGATGCGGTCCTCGTCGCGGCCCGTCTGGCGCAGGTAGCGCAGGGTTTCGTCGTCGATCGGGAAGAAGCCGCAGGTGGCGCCGTATTCGGGGGCCATGTTGGCGATGGTGGCGCGGTCGGCCAGCGGCAACGTATCGAGCCCGTCGCCGTAGAATTCGACGAACTTCCCGACGACGCCCTTCTCGCGCAGCATTTCCACGACCTTGAGCACGAGGTCGGTGCCGGTAGTGCCTTCGACCATCTTGCCGCTGAGTTCAAAGCCGACGACCTCGGGGATGAGCATCGAGATGGGCTGGCCCAGCATGGCGGCCTCTGCCTCGATCCCGCCGACGCCCCAGCCGAGGACGGCGGCCCCGTTGACCATGGTGGTGTGGCTGTCGGTGCCCACGAGGGTGTCGGGGTAGGCGACGGTTTCGCCGTTCTGGTCCTTGTCGGTCCAGACGGTCTGGGCGAGGTATTCGAGATTCACCTGGTGGCAGATGCCGGTGCCCGGCGGGACCACGCGGAAGTTGTTGAAGGCGCCCTGGCCCCATTTCAGGAACTGGTAGCGCTCCATGTTGCGCTCGTATTCACGGTCGACGTTCATCTGGAAGGCGCGGGGGTTGCCGAATTCGTCGATCATGACCGAATGGTCGATCACCAGGTCAACGGGGTTGAGCGGGTTGATCTTTTGCGCGTCGCCGCCCAGTTCCTTGATCCCGTCGCGCATCGCGGCGAGGTCGACCACGGCGGGGACGCCGGTGAAATCCTGCATCAGCACGCGGGCGGGACGATAGGCCAGTTCCTTGGTGCCCTTGCCGCCATCCTTGGCCCAGTCCGAAAACGCCTTGATGTCGTCGGTGGTGACGGTCTTGCCGTCCTCGAAACGCAGCATGTTTTCCAGCACCACCTTGAGCGCGGCGGGCAGCTTGGAGAAATCGCCCAGGCCCGCCTCTTCGGCGGCGGCGATTGAATAGTAGGCGACGGAGGTGTCGCCGACCTTCAGCGTCTTGCGGGTCTTGGAGGAGTCGTGACCGACGGTAATGGGCATTGTTGGATATCCTTTCACGTATGAAGGCAGGACTGTCTGGCTTGCTTCTGACCGAATCCGCGGAGTCGTTCAAGAGGGGGTCGGCAGGTTTTGTATACTATTGCACACAATTGATGAATGTTACAGTTTTCACGCGACTCTCTCGAAACCTTGATTGGCAGTTTCATGCCGGGATGAATACTCAGAAGCGGTGTCACGAACAATGAAGTAGAGCGCCAGACATGAATTTCAGCAGAGTGTTCACGGGGGTCGCGGCCCTTGTGCTGTTTTTCGCGGCACCGGCGATGGCGCAGGAAACGGGCCGCCCGGTGGTGGTGGAACTGTTCACCAGCCAGGGCTGTTCGTCCTGTCCCGAGGCGGACAGGTTCTTTCACAAGGTGGCGGGCCACGAGGGCGTGATCGCGCTGTCGATGCACGTGGATTACTGGGATTACATCGGCTGGAAGGACAGCTTTGCCAGCCCGGCGAACACCAAGCGGCAGAGGGCCTATGCCAAGTTGGCGGAGCGCAACGTGATCTACACGCCGCAGATGGTGATCAACGGGGCCGACGACGTGGTGGGCAACCGGCCCATGGACGTGGTGGACGTGATCGACCGGCACCGACGCCTGCCGAAGACGGTTGCGCTGGACCTCACGCGGCAAGGCGACAGCGTGCTGGTGGAGGCCGAAAGCCTGAAGGGGCTGGACGGGCCGCTGACGGTACAGCTGGTGCGGTTCCGGCCCGAAAGCACGGTGCATATCAAGCGCGGCGAGAACGCGGGCCGGACGATCAGCTATGCCAACGTGGTGACCGAGATGCGGGTGCTGGGCGTATGGGACGGGGCCGCCCCGTTGCGTGTCAGCGCCGAGGCCGGGGGCGATGCGCCGGTGGCGGTGTTGTTGCAGAACAAGGGCGGCGCGGGGTTGATCGAGGCGGCGGCGGTTCTGGAGTAGGGTGCGCGTTGGGGTTTCGTGGGTTGGAAACCCACGCTACAGGAGTGACGCGTGGGTTTTCACCCACCCTACGCATTCGGCTGGGCCGAGCTTTCGCACGGCGTCAGCCGATCGCGTCGACCAGCGCGGGCAATTCGCCCAGATCCTTCACCTTTCGAAATCGCGTGGCGTCCTTGGGGGCGTCGTCCACCTCGTAGCCCCAGGTGAGGTCGTGGGGGACGTGCACGCCCCAGCCACCGGCGGCGATCACCGGGTTCACGTCCGAGCGCAGGGAATTGCCGGCCATCAGCGCATGGGCCGCGCCGGTGCCGTGGCGGTCGAAAATGCGGGTGTAGATTTCGGGCGTCTTGTCCGACACGATCTCGACCGCGTCGAAGAGATCGCCCAGCCCGGACTGGGCCAGCTTGCGCTCCTGGTCCAGAAGGTCGCCCTTGGTCACCAGAAGCACGCGATGGGTGTCGGCCACGGCCGCGACCGCCTCCCGCGCATGCGGCAGAAGCTCTATGGGATGTTCCAGCATCTCGCGGCCGGCGGCGATCAGTTCGGAGATGACCGAGGCCGGCACGCGGCCGTCGGTGACGTCGATGGCGGTTTCGATCATCGAAAGGGTGAAGCCCTTGATGCCGAAGCCATAGTGCCCGAGATTGCGTTTCTCGGCGGCCAGAAGGTGCTCGGCCAAGTGGTGCCCTTCGACGTAATCGCGCAGGAGATCGGCGAATCTGTCCTCGGTCAGCTTGAAGAACCGTTCGTTGTGCCAGAGCGTGTCGTCGGCATCGAAGGCGATTGTCGTGAGATTTTGCGTCATTGCGGCCCTTGCCCCCGACGCGCCCCCTTTTCAGACGCTTCATGGAAGTTATATAAACCGCTCACGAAACGCCATACGCAGCACGGGGATTGATGCAGCAACAGGTGATCATGTCGGGCAAGGACGATGACGGCGACGGCGATGCCGCCGTGGTGGTCGATACCAAGCCCAAGACCAAGCGGCCGCCGCTTTACAAGGTGTTGCTGCTGAACGACGACTACACCCCGATGGAATTCGTCGTCGCGGTTCTGGAGCGGTTTTTCGGCATGAACCACGCGCAGGCGTTCGAGATCATGCTGACCGTGCACAAGAAGGGCGTCGCGGTCGTGGGCGTGTTCAGCCACGAGATTGCGGAGACCAAGGTGGGGCAGGTGATGGATTTCGCCCGGCGCCACCAGCATCCGCTGCAATGCACCATGGAAAAGGAATAGGGTGAGCACGGCATCCCGCCTGTCGCTGGCCGTGGAGGATGGCACGATCGCGTGGCCCGAGGGCGCGCGGGTGGCCGTGTTCGCGCCGCGCACGGGGGCGGACCTGTCGGCGCTGCCGAAGGACCGCACGCAGATCATCACCCGGTTCCGGCCAGACTGGGAGGCGTTCCAGGCCGCCGGTTGGGACTGTGTGCTGGCGCCCGAGGGGCGCTACGGCGCGGCGCTGGTCTTTGCCACGCGGGCCAAGGCACAGTGCCAAGGCCTGATCGCCGAGGCCGCAAGTGTTAGCGACGGGATCGTCGTGGTGGACGGCGCCAAGACGGACGGGATCGAATCGATCCTGAAAGCCTGCCGCAAGCGGTCCGATGTGTCCGCGCCGCTGTCGAAGGCGCATGGCAAGCTTTTCAGCATCGGCGCGGGCGCTGATTTCTCGGACTGGGCGCTGGCGGACAGCACGACGGTGGAGGATGACGGTAAGACTTTCGTCACCGCGCCGGGTGTTTTCTCGGCCGACGGGGTGGATCCGGCCTCGCGCCTGCTGGCCGAGGCACTGCCCGAGAAGCTGGGCGCGCAGGTGGTCGACCTGGGCGCGGGCTGGGGGTACCTGGCGCATCACGTGCTGAGGCGCGACGCCGTGCAGGCGCTGCACCTGGTAGAGGCCGATCGCGTCGCGCTGGACTGCGCGCGCGAAAACGTGAGCGACGCGCGGGCCGAGTTTCACTGGGCCGACGCGCGCGACTGGACCGCGCCGGGGCCGGTGGATGCGGTGGTGATGAACCCGCCCTTTCACATCGGGCGGGCCAGTGACCCGGAGCTGGGACGCGCCTTCATCCGGGCGGCGGCGCGCATGCTGAGCCCGCGCGGGCAGCTTTACATGGTGGCCAACCGGCACCTGCCTTACGAGGGCGACCTTTCAGCGGCCTTCGGCGAGGTGCGCGAGATCGGGGGCGACAACCGCTTCAAGATCGTGCAGGCGGCACGACCGTCTCGCACCCGGGGCTGAGTTGCGCTAGAACGGTCCGGGCGGGCCATCAGGGAGAGATCGAGCCATGTCCTTTTCGATACAGGGAAAGACGGTCATCGTGACCGGCGCGGCCAGTGGCGTGGGCCTCGCCATCGGGCGGCATTTCGTCGACAAGGGGGCGAACGTGATGTTCGCGGACCTCAACGAAAAGCAGCTCAAGCACGAGCTGGGCGAGAACGAGGATGGCGCCAGCAAGCGATGGTTCGCGGGCGACCTGCGGGAAAAGCTGACGCTGGCGAATCTCCTCTCGGCGACGATCGACGCCTACGAGGATGTGGATGTCCTGGTCAACGCGTGGCGGCAATTGCTGCCGTCGGATCCGCTGAACCCCGACGACGACGCGGTGGAGCAGCTCCTGAACCAGAACCTGATGACGGCGCTGCGGCTGAGCCAGCTTGTGGCCAAGCGGATGATCAAGCAGGCGGAAGGGCGGGACGAGGGGCCGGTGGGCTCGATCGTGAACCTGTCGTCGATCGCGGGGCGGCGGACGCATCCCGACCTTTTGGGCTATTCCATCGCCTCGGCGGCGGTGGACCAGATGACGCGCAGCCTGGCGGTGGCGCTCGCGCCGCACCGGATCAGGGTGAACGCGGTGGCGTTCGGGTCGGTCATGAGCGCGTCGCTGCAGGACACTCTGCGCGACAACAAGACCTACCGCGAGGATATCGAGGCGCATACGCCCCTGGGACGGATCGCGGCGCCGAACGAGATGGCCGAGGCCGTGCAGTACCTTGCCTGCGACGGATCGAGCTTCATGACCGGGCAGATCATGACGGTGGATGGCGGCCGGTCGCTGCTTGACCCGGTGTCGGCGCCCGCGCACTAATGAGGCCCGCTCGCCCGCCCTTCCGGGCGGCCCGGCCGAAGGAAGTACCATGACGCACATGACAGAACAGAAATCCCGCGCCGCGACGTGGTTTCACCAGCTGCGCGACGAGATCGTCGCGGCCTTCGAGGGGCTGGAGGACAGCCACGAGAGCGGTCCGATGTCGGACGCGGCGCCGGGGCGGTTCGAGGTGAAGCCCACCAAGCGCACCAGCGACGACGGATCGGACGCGGGCGGCGGACTGATGAGCGTGATGCGCGGCGGGCGCGTGTTCGAGAAGGTGGGCGTGAACGTGTCGGAAGTGTTCGGCCAGCTGGGAGAGCAGGCGCAGAAGGCGATGGCGGCGCGGGGCGTGCCGGGGATGGCGGACGATCCCAGCTTCTGGGCCAGCGGCATCAGCCTTGTGGCGCATATGCAGAACCCGCACGTGCCGGCGGTGCATATGAACACGCGGATGTTCTGGACCCCGCATGCGTGGTGGTTCGGCGGTGGGTCGGACCTGAACCCTTGCATCGAATACGACGAGGACACCGCGCATTTCCACGATCAGCAAAAGGCGCACCTGGATCCGCACGGGCAGGAGATCTACCCGGCGCTGAAGGCCTGGGCGGACGAGTATTTCTATATCCCGCACCGCCACCGGGCGCGGGGCGTGGGCGGCATTTTCATGGACGACCGGAATACCGGCGACTGGGAGGCGGATTTCGCCCTCACGCAGGATATCGGGCGGGCCTTTCTGAAGGCCTATCTGCCGCTGGTCGAGAAACGCCGCGCGCAGGACTGGAGCGAGGCCGACAAGGAGGCGCAGCTGGTGCATCGCGGGCTTTATGCGGAATACAACCTTGTCTACGACCGGGGCACCAAGTTCGGGCTGGCCACGGGGCATGATGCGGATGCGGTGCTGATGAGCCTGCCGCCGGTCGCGAAGTGGACCTGAGACGGTAGGAGTTTCAGGCCTCCGGCGGGGATATTTATGGCCAGAGGAAGAGTTGGAGTGGTCCGGGCTTTTCCTGCTGGAAATACTCCGGGGAGTTTGAGGGGCAGCGCCCCTCGTCAAACCGAAAAGAGCGCGGCGCAGCCGCACATTTGGATCAGGCTTTTTCTTCCAGTTCGCGCAGGTAGTCGGCGCCGCGGTCGGCCAGCGGCCCGGTGCCGTCTTTCCAGCGGCGGTGAATCCAGAACCACTGTTCCATGTTGTCGCGTACGGCCGCTTCCAGCCGGGCGTTGAATTCGCGGGTCATGGTGACCGGGTCGGAATGGGCGATGGGCGTTTCGGTGTGGATGGTGAAGTGGAGGCCATCGGCGTCGCGCAGGCCCCAGACCGGCACGAGAAGGGCGTCGAATTTCAGCGCCATCTCGGCGGTGGCGAGCGATGTCAGCGCTGGCTTGCCGAAGAAATCGAGCGGCACGCCGTCATGGGCGTTGAGGTCGTTGAGGATCGCCAGCACGCCGCCGGAGCGCAGGTGCTTGACCATCTGCATCATCCCCTTGCGGCCCTGTTCGAACATCGGCTCGGAGAGGTCGGCCATCGCCTGGACATAATGCGAATTGAACGGGCGGTTGGCCATGGGGCGATAGAACACGCCCATGTTGAAGCCCTGTTCCATCATCGCCATGCGCGCGGCGTTGAAGCTGCCGAAATGCCCGGTCACGAAGATGACCGGGCGGCCGGCGTCGCGGGCGGCGCGGACGTCCGGCAGGCCGGGGCCGACGACCGGCGACTTGCGGGCGTGGTCGGGGAACTCGGGCGAGTAGAGCTCCATCATGTTGCGCCCGGCATTGTCGGGGACGCGGCGGGCGAGGCTCTCGACCTCTGCGCGCGACAGGTCCGGGCGGACGAGGGCGAGGTTTTCGCGCACGCGTTTGCGGTAGCCCGCAAGCGGCGCCAGAACGCGGGTCGTCAGCCAGGCCGCGAAGGGGATGCGCCAGCGGTAGGGCAGCAGGCGGGCCAGGCGGATGGGCGCGACGAGGGCCGCGCCGGTCAGGCGTTCGCCGAGGGGAATTTTTTCGGGCTCGCGGCTCATGGACAGGGGATACGCCGGGGGCGGGGCTGCCTCAAGTGTTTTCAGGCGCGAGGGGCAGGCCGGTGCCGATCATCGAGTCGCGGGTGACCAGCTTGGCCAGCGCGGCCTCGGTCATGCCGTCGGTGCCCGGGGGCCGGGCGGGCAGGACGATGTAGCGCATGTCGGCGGTGCTGTCGTGGACGCGGATGCGCGTGGTCTCGGACAGCTCTACGCCGAACTCGCGCAGGACCGCGCGGGGTTCGCGCACCGCGCGGGAGCGGTAGGCGCGGGTCTTGTACCAGTCGGGCGGCAGGCCCAGCAGGTTGCGCGGGTAGCACGAGCAGAGCGTGCAGACGATCATGTTGTGGGTGTCGGCGGTGTTCTCGACCGCGACCAGGTGCAGGGGGCCGATGTCGAAGCCCATCTCGCGGGTGGCGTCGCCGGCGTTGTCCATCAACCGCGCCTTGAAGTCCGGGTCGGTCCAGGCACAGGCGACCACGGCAGCGCCGTTGGCCGGCGAGCGGGCATCCATGGCGTCGATCTGGGTCGCGATCTCGGCCGGGGTGAGGTGGCCCTTTTCGATCAGAAGCTCGCGCACGGCGATTTCCATGCGCTGGAAATAGGTCAGGGGGGCGTCGTTGTCCTGTCGGTAGGGGTGGCCCGACGGCGAGAGGTGATCGTGGTGGTCGTGGGGCATGTGCGTCAGGCCTCTTCCAGCCAGTGGTCGTAGATCTCTGCGTCGACCGTGTCGGCGGGGTGTTCCGCCGCGTCGCCCCAAAGCTCGGCCATGGTGAAGCGGACGCGGTAGAGGGTCTTTTCCGGGGCGGGCAGGCCGTAGGCGAGCTGTTCGGGGTTCCTGAAGCTGCCGAGGACGCGCTCGACCTTGCCGGTCTTTCCGCGCAGGTAGGACGGCGCGCGGACATGGCCCGGCGGGGTCATGGATTTAACGCGGACCTTCGTGCCGGCGGGTGTCATGCCTGTGCCTCGCCATAGGTGGAGCCGCGGCGGGCGACCTCTTCCATGCGCTGGCCCAGTTCCTCGAGCGTGTAGGCGCCGGCCTCGATGAGGTTCTGGTTGGTGGCGGCGATCCAGCGGTCGTAATAGGAATATTTCTCGAACGCGTCTTCGCCCATGTCCTCGAGCGCGCGCCGGAGCCCGTCGACGGTGAAGAGGCCCTTGGCGCCGCAGAGGACCATGAGGGCGTCGACGCGTTTTTCCCACAGCGCGAAGTCGTGGCCTTCCATCGGGATGGGGCCGGCGGACTGGCCGCCCATGTCGTGCCAGCGGTGTTCGGGTGTGTCTGTCATGCGCCGAAGGGTAGGACGGCGGGGTGGGGTGTGTCCATGGGGATTGAGTGCTTTAGGCAACGGTGTCTTGAAATTCTCAGCGAAGCAATCGTGGCGCGTTGCCCGATCCATAGGCGCGTGTTCGAGTATGCCTGCGGGCGGTATGTGTTAAGGATACAACGCAGGCTTTCCGAAATTTTCTGACGATATTTTTTTAGGAATTTTCAGCTTGGAAATCATTGTCATCATAGTCTCAGTGTGTGTCCTTTTCGCTTTCGTGAAAAGAGGTCGGCCGCGCCGAACCATCACGAGAGTTAGCAAGCACAACACCGCAGTCTCCGAAAGCAAGTCCCACAAGGGCAGACGTGCGGAGTATCCTAGGTTTGAACCCAAGGGTGCGGCGCCGGTCAAAGCGCCAGTCACTCTGAAAGGGCGTGCATATATCATCGATGGTGACACTTTGGTGATCCAGAAAACCCAGGTGCGCCTCTTCGGGGTTGACGCGCCGGAACTAAACCACCCGTACGGGCAAAAAGCGAAGTGGGCCTTGGTTTCTCTTTGCAAGGGGCAGGTGATCACCGCGGAAGTCACTGAGAAGGATGTTCACGGCAGAACGGTTGCAAAGTGTTCTCTGCCCGATGGTCGGGATATTTCCGCAGAGATGGTCAAGATTGGAATGGCCATCGATTGGCCAAAATTTTCCGGGGGTAAGTACAAGTCAATGGAGCTGCCGGACGTGCGCAAAAAGCTGTGGCTAGCAGATGCCCGGCAAAACGGGCGTATGCACGTCTGGGAAAAATTCGAGGCGCAGGAGCGTTCACGTGGCAAAGGTTGAAGTCCCAGCACTTTGGCGCGTGCGCAGCATGCCCATCAACTAAGGCGCGTGGGTTTTCACCCACCCTGCGTAGCCGGCGATCAGGAGATGAAGCCGTCGCCGTTGCACAGCCCGCAGCGGGTTGTCTTGCGGCCGAAGCAGCCGTCGCAGCGGTCGTGGACGGGTTTGCCGAAGCGGTCCGTCCGCCGGTGCGTGGTGCCCTGGCCGAAGCAGACCTGGCAGGGTGCCTGGCCCGAGCCGGCGCAGCGGTGGCACCGGCGCAACTGCGCGTAGTCGCGAGAGGGTCTGTTGAATCCGACTGACATTTCATCACCTTTGCCCCGGCGCGGGAACGTAGCAGCTGTTTTGGGCGATAATGAGGCGCTGCGTGCGTCAGGAGCGGGGCGTGTCGTCCTTCGGTTTGCCGGTATAGAGCAGCAGGCCCACGCCCATGGCCATGACGATCGAGATGAAGAGCACTGGCGAGCCGATGCATCCCTCGGCAGTGGCGGCGATGCGTTGGCCGCCGGTGGTGTCGAAGAGAGTGAAGGCCGAGACCAGCAGGCTCCACCCGACGAAGACGGCGAGCGCGCCCCAGGCGCTGCGGAAGCGCAGGACGAGGGCGGAGGCGAGGAGCAGCGCCAGGGAGGCGGGCGAGCCGAAGAGCAGGATCGCTTCTTCCCACGCGGGCACGGGCGCGCCGTCCCAGTCGGGGCGGACGCGCGCGCAGACCTCCTGCGCGCGAGCGGGCACGGGCAGGGCGGCCAGCAGCGCGGCGCAGGTCGACAGGCATGTGTGGCGGCGCATCGGGCAAGACTTTCCTTGAGCGGGTCCGAAATGAGCGTATTACCGGAGAAGGTCAATTGGAAGGACGGGGCATGGTGCGAAACCTACTGTGGGCCGGCGTGATCGCGGTGCCGTGGCCCGCAGCGGCGGCGGTGACGGAATGCAGCCTGGCGCCGGCGGACGGGACCAGCCTGGTTTCGGGCGTCCTGCGCATCTATGCGCATGACGGTGCGGTCCATTCTGCCTTTCTTGAGACTCGGACGGAGTACGGGGACGATCTGCCGTACGTGTTCATCTGCGACGGCGCGTGCCGGATGGACATGGCCGGGGACGATTACGTCTACGCGCTGGAGGTCGGTCCGTCGCTTTCGGGGCCGGAACGCGTGTCGCTGGTCACACGGGCGCGGGCCGACGATTTTACCGCCTTGGATCGGTTCGCGGTCAGGGAGTGCGTCCGCCTGCCCTGAGGGGCGGGGGCGGCAGGGGTCAGTCCTCTTCGAAGGGGTCCCATTCCTCGTCCACCTCGGGCAGCGCGTCGGCCTGGGCCTCTGCGGCGATGTCCTCGGGCGTGCGGATGTCGTCGATGCGGGCCTCGGGGAAGGCGGCGAAGACGGCTTGCACCAGCGGGTGTTCGCGGGCCTCGGCCTCGAGCGCGTTGCGGGCGGCGTCCCGGACCTCGGCGATGGTTTTGGCGCCGCCATCGTTGACCACGGTGACGCCCCAGCGGTTGCCGGTCCAGGTTTGCAGGCGGGTGCCGAGACGTTGGGCAAGGTCCGTGGGGGCGGTATCCGTGGGGACGAACTCGATGCGGCCCGGCTGGTAGGCGGCGAGGCGCACGCAGGTCTCGACCTCGACCAGCAGTTTCACGTCGCGGTGGGCGCGGATGAGTTCGACCACGTGGTCGAAGGTTGGGTAGTGGGCCAAGGCGCTTTCGGCCTGGGTCGCGAGCGCGGTGACGCCGCCGCCATGTCCGCCGCCGGAGGGTTGCGTCGGGGCATATCCGCCGGACTGGCCGGACTGGGGCGCGGGCGCGCCGTGGGATGCGCCGTTGCCGCCGGAGGGCGGCGTGGGCGCGGGGCCGGACGGCGGGTTGTCGCGCAGGCGGCGCACGAGATCCTCGGGGGTGGGGAGGTCGGCGACGTGGGTGAGGCGGATGATCGCCATCTCGGCGGCCATCATGGAGTTGGGGGCGGCGGCGACTTCTTCCAGCGCTTTCAGAAGCATCTGCCACATGCGGGTCAGCACGCGCATCGGCAGCGCCTCGGCCATCTGGCCGCCGCGGGTGCGCTCGTCGGGGCCGATGGTGGGGTCCTCTGCGGCCTCGGGCGTGATCTTGACCACGCTGACCCAGTGGGTGATCTCGGCCAGATCCCGCAGGACCGCCATCGGGTCGGCGCCTTCGGCATACTGCGACGAAAGTTCGGTCAGGGCGCCGGCGGCGTCGCCCTTCATGATGAGATCGAAAAGGTCCATGACGCGGCCGCGGTCGGCGAGGCCCAGCATGGCGCGGACCTGTTCGGCGGTGGTCTCGCCCGCGCCGTGGGAGATGGCCTGGTCGAGCAGGGAGGTGGCATCGCGCGCCGAGCCTTCGGCGGCGCGGGTGATGAGCGCCAGCGCGTCCTCGGCGATCTGGGCGTTTTCGGCGGTGGCGATGCGGCGCAGGAGGTCGAGCATCACCTCGGGTTCGATCCGGCGCAGGTCGAAGCGCTGGCAGCGCGACAGGACCGTCACCGGGACCTTGCGGATCTCGGTGGTGGCGAAGATGAATTTCACATGCGCGGGGGGCTCCTCGAGCGTCTTCAAGAGCGCGTTGAACGCGCCCGTGGAGAGCATGTGGACCTCGTCGATGATGTAGACCTTGTAGCGGGCCGATGCGGCGCGGTAGTGCACGCTTTCGATGATTTCGCGGATGTTGCCGACGCCGGTATTCGAGGCCGCGTCCATTTCCAGCACGTCCACGTGCCGGCCTTCCATGATGGCCTTGCAATGCTCGCACTGGCCGCAGGGATCGGTGGTGGGGCCGCCATTGCCGTCGGGGCCGATGCAGTTCATGCCCTTGGCGATGATCCGGGCGGTGGTGGTTTTCCCGGTGCCGCGGATACCGGTCATGATGAAGGCCTGCGCGATGCGGTCGGCCTCGAACGCGTTCTTGAGCGTGCGCACCATCGCGTCCTGGCCGACGAGATCGGCAAAGGTCTCGGGGCGGTATTTCCGGGCCAGCACCTGATAGCCGCTGTCTTGGGTCTCGCTCATGCAATGCCTTTTGGGATTCGGGTTTTCGGGCAGAGTAGAGGCGGGACGCGCCGGGGTCCAGCAAGGGCTGAGGGGGTCAGAGGCTCCAGAGGATGGCGCCGACGGCGAGGGTGGCCAGCGTCATCAGGCACGCCAGCAGGGTGAAATTGCGCGTCGGCATGGGCGCGGCATCGTAGGTGTCCATGCTACTGATGGTCTTGCGGGCCTGGTTGCGGGCGGACCAGAAAACGATGATGGCGATGCCGAGGAAGACCGAGGCCACGGCCTTGGCGGCCCATGTGGGTTCGAAATCGCCGAAGACGGCCTTGAGGCCGATGGCGACGCCGACCGCGCCCAGACCGGTGCCCATCCAGCTGTTGAAGGTGCGCTCGTTGGCCAGGATTGTGCGGTCCGAGGCCCAGTCGGTGCGGTTCTCGGCCCACCTGGTTTTCTTGTCCTGCTCGCCGTGGTCGGCATCGTCCTGGGGCATGTGCGGCTCCGTCGGGATTTTCCGTTTGAAATTCAGTATATCCGAATGAACGAAAACCGGGCTATGTTGGTTGCGGTATATCGTCCTTGGGGGGACATCATGCGGTTGAAAGGGTTTCGGCGCAGCCGGAATGTGGAGGATCGGCGGGGCTTGGGCGGCGGCGGGCTGCGCCTTGGCGGTGTCGGGCTGCTGATCGTGCTGGCGATCGGGTATTTCACCGGGATCGACATTACGCCGCTTCTGGAGGGGGCGGGCGGCCAGCAGACGGCGCCGCGCGAGATCAGCGCCGAGGACGAGGCGGCGGCGGAATTCACGTCGCGCGTGCTGGCCACCACCGAGGAAGTCTGGACAGATGTGTTCGACACGCAGCTGGGCGAGGCCTATGTTCCGCCGGTGCTGGTGCTGTATTCGGGCGTGACGCAAAGCCCCTGCGGCGGGGCGTCGGGGGCGACGGGGCCGTTTTACTGTCCGGCGGATCGCAAGGCGTACCTGGATACCGAGTTCTTCGGCACGCTGTCGCGGGAACTGGGGGCCAGGGGAGATTTCGCCGCCGCCTATGTCATTGCCCACGAGGTGGCGCATCACGTCCAGAACGAGCTTGGCATCCTGCCGCAGGTTAACCGCGCGCGGCAACAGGCGAGCCAGGTCGAGGCCAACCGGCTGACCGTGCGGCTGGAATTGCAGGCCGATTGCCTGTCGGGGGTCTGGGCGCGGTCGGTCGAAGGGCTGCTGGAGCCCGGCGACATCGAGGAGGCGCTGAACGCGGCGCGGCGGATCGGCGACGACCACCTGCAAAAACGCGCAGGGCGGGTGCCGCAGCCGCATACCTTTACCCACGGCACGTCGGAGCAGCGGTCGCGCTGGTTCGCGACCGGCTATGAGAGCGGTGCAGTGCGGTCCTGTGACACTTTCGCGGCGGATCGCCTCTGAGGGGCGCGGGCGTATGTCGGATTTCGTCATCTACGCGCTGCCGGTGGCCGAGGGGATCCTCGGCATCGCGCCGATGCCGGGACGGGGCGGCCACCGGCAGGACGACCTGCAGCACCTCGCGGACTGGAAGCCGGCGCTGGTCGTGTCGATGACGACGGTATCCGAGCAGGTCACGCACGGGCTGGCCGACATGGGCGCCGAGATCCAGGACAAGGGCACGCGGTGGATCCACCTGCCGGTGGAGGATATGGGCGTGCCGGCACAGGAGCGGATCGAGGAATGGCATACGGCCAGCAAGACCGCGCTTGCGGCGCTGCAAGGCGGCGGGCGCGTGCTGATCCACTGTTTCGGCGGATGCGGGCGGTCGGGCATGGCGGCCCTGCGCCTGATGGTCGAGGCGGGCGAAGATGCCGAGGCCGCGTTGGCGCGGCTGCGCTCGGTGCGGCCCTGCGCGGTGGAGACCGAAGAGCAGTTGCAATGGGCGCGCGCGGGCTGAGGCGCGGGCTAATTTTTCGTGAAAAAGATTTGGGGCGGAAAATTCCGAATTTTCCGGGTCAGAATTTTCGGAAAATTCTGGTGGCGGTGAACGGTTGGGGCGCGGGGCTGGTCTGTGCGGGCTTACGGGGATGCGGTGCATCGCCTTTCACTCGGACGCGATATGCAAGGCGTCCCAAGGGGCGCTGTATCGTCTCTTCAGGCCGTGTGGACACTGCATGTGCGCTTGAACGCTATTGTCCGGGCGCCACATCCCTTGCATTTTTCCCCAAAGGCTTGAAGAAGTCGTAGCGTGGCCAGCGACATTTTTGACCCACTCCATCGGGGTTGAGGCAAAAGGTCACCATGACGCCGTATTCTAAGCAAATTCGAGTGTCTTTGTAGCAAAATATTTTGCAGTTGGGGGATCCATGTCTTGCTTTGAAGGAGCATTCTCTAGCCCGGTATTTCTGGTGGCCGTGGCGGTGATCGCACTTGCTGCCTTCACCATGATCTGGACCCTGAAATCGCAGGAATTCAACGGGAAGCGTTTCTACGCGCTCACCTTCATCGGTGTCATGTGGACTCTTCTCTGCGTTGGTCTCGAGGCTGCGTCAGCGACGTATGCCTGCAATATGCAATGGGCGACGCTCGCGTGGCTGGGGCACGGATTGGTGACGACCTCGTGGTGTTACTTTGTCTTCAATTACGTCGGAAGCGCCGATTGGGTCCGCACGCGTCGTGCAACTGCGCTTATGCTTGGCGTTACGCTGGGGATATTTGCCCTGGTCGCCACAAATTCGTGGCACCAGCTCGTCTATACCGGGGACACGATGCTTCCGGTCGACAGCGAGCAGATCGAATATGTTCACGGGCCGGGCTTCTACGCGAACATCGCCGTGCTCTATACCTTCGTCATGGCCACCTTCGTTTGCCTGGTCAGGGGGTTTGTCCGGGCCAAGCGCAGCGCCTGGCCGATGCTGAGCATGCTGACCGCCATCACCTTGTCCCCGCTGGTGGTGAACGCCGCCTATGTCGGTCTGGACTTCACCTTCTTCGGTCTCGATCCCACTGCCTTCATGTTCTCGCTGGGCGTTCTGGCGTTCTCTTGGATGCTGGTGGTGAGCAAAACCATGGACATGGCCGCGGTCGGCCAGTCGGTCCTTTTCGACACGAGCAGCGAACCGGTCGTCCTGATCGACCGCAAGCGAAACATCGTGCTGACGAATGCCGCGGCCCGCAAGCGCGGGCTGGGCAATGACAACACTCAAGTGCTGCGCGACCTTTTCGCGGGGCATGATGACCTGGCCACGGCCGCCGATGGCTCGCACCTGCACATTGGCCGCCGCGCTTACGAACCCCGGATACAGAAGGTCCGTAACCCCCTGAACCCATCCGCCGAAATCCTGGGATGGAGCGTGACCCTTGTAGATGTCACCGACCGCATGGCGATAAACGCCTCGTTGCAGGAGGCCCTGAGTGCCGCCGACGTCGCCAATCGTGCCAAGGACGAGTTCGTCTCTGTGGTCAGCCACGAGATGCGCACGCCGCTGACGTCTCTGAAAGGCGGCCTTGCGCTCGCCCTTAGCGGTCGTGTAGGCGAGATGAGCGACCAGATGCGCGCTCTGCTGGAAATTTCCCACCGCAACGGTATTCGTCTCTCGCGCCTGATCGACCAGATTCTCCTGGCGCAGAAGATGGATATCGGAGCGCTTCAGCTTGACGAAGACGCTGTCGATCTCGACAGACTGCTCGCGGATAGCATAGAGGAAAACCGCATCTTCGCCTCGGAGCGCAAGATAACGCTCGTGAAGAAGTCCACCGTTTCGCACGCGTTGGTCCAGGGCGATGCCTTCGCCATTCGCCAGATCATCGACAACCTTCTGTCCAACGCCATCAAGTTCTCGCCCGAGAACGGCACCGTGGAAGGCACGGTGCATATCACCAATGGCAAGCTGCGCCTGTCGATCAAGGATGCCGGCCACGGCATCCCCGAGGGGATGGAAGATCGCGTTTTCGGGCGCTTCGGACAGGTCGCCAACCAGAGCCAGCATTCGACGCAAGGCTCGGGGCTGGGCTTGCACATTTCCAAACGGCTGGCCTGTCAGATGCAAGGCGACCTGACCTATGACAGCACCCTGGGCGTCGGCACGAATTTTCATCTGGAGTTTGCCGCGATGGAACAGAATGAAGATCGATTGGCCGGCTAAAGTGTTTCGCGATAAACCTGAAGCACAGCTTATCGCGAAATGCAGCACATCGGGCAATCGTTGCGCGCGTTTCGCCTTTCGCCGATGGCTCAGGTAAAAGACGAAACGCTTTAGGCCAATGAACGGACGGCTGTTTCTCAAGCGAAAAATGCCGGGGGCGGTGAACGGTTGGGGCGCAGGGCTGGTCTGGCTGGGCCGTTCGGGGATGCGGTGCATCCCCTTTCGGCCGTCGTAAACCGGACTGCGGCCGGTTTACTTGGGTGAGAGGCTGGACAACGACCCAAGCGGGGCTCGTTACGGCTGCTTCCTTCCGGACCTGACCGGGTTGGCGAGGCGCCTGCCCGCGCCAACCTCTCGAGGGGGTATCTAGGATGTCGCGGCGGGATTCGCAAGGTGTGCAAGGGCAGTCATCGGAAAAGCGAGCTGCACGAAGCCCTTTCCGCAGAGCCCGAGATCCTGCGCCGACAGGGCCGCGATCTCTTCGGGGTGGGCCCGGATGCCCGGTCCGGTCGCGAGGAGCACGGTCGCATCGCGGGGACCGTCGAGCCACCAGCCATAGGCCGGTGCCTCGGGGTCCCGCACGCTGGTGTCACGCAAACGGTCGACAAGGTAGTCGCGCACCTTGCGCCGCGTCTCATGGATGATGCGATCCGTGCCGGCCTTGGGGAAGGGGCCGCCGCCGAAGGCCCGGAAATTGTTCGTCGCCATGGCGAAGACGGCATCGGGGTCGACGGTGGTGTCGTGGTGGCGCAGGTCGCGGATGCGCGTGGCCTCGGGGTTCAGCAGCCGGCCCATCGGGTCGTAGCGCGGCGGCTGCGACAGGTCTATCCGGTAGGTCAGTTCCGACACCGTATCCAGGCTGTGGCCGGCAAAGGCGGGGTTCCAGAGCGGTTGCGGCCTGTCGCCAAGGTCGGGGTGAACCTGCTGGAAACAGGACGCGGCGCGTTCGAGCCAGTCCGCGACCTCGGCCCCGGTCAGCCGCAGTCCGACCAGCGTGTTGGGAAACGGATAGAGCTCTGCCGCGTGGCCCAGTGTCAGCGGCCCGGGCGGAATGTCGATGAAATGATCGGGGCCGCCATGCCCGCCGGTCTTGAAGCAGGCCGAGGTCGCCAGCACCGGCAGATGCGCGTGGGGCGTGTCCGCCAGGGCGGCCCGAAGCGCCGCTGCCTTGGCGTCGAGCACGGGGCGGAGCGTGTCGCCGGGACGCAGGATCGACAGGTAGCTGCGCAGCGGCCGGGTCGTGTGCCCGATCGGGCGGGCCGCGTGGGTCAGCGCGGCCCGGTGGGCGGCGCGCAGACGATCCACGAGCCCGGTCTCTGGGGGCACGGGCGCGGCGTGAAAACCGGGCCGGACGGGGCGCGCGCGGCTGTGGGCCGCACCGACATGCCAGCGGCCGCCGTCTCGCGCCACGAGGCAGAGGTCGATCACGCCCAGATGCGAGCCGCGAAAGCCCGCCATCACCGCGGGCACGCCGGCAAAGGTGCCCGCCTGATGATCGACGCCCGTCGTCGCCGTGTCTGCGGACGGGTCGGGGAAGACCTGATGGCTGTGCCCGCACAGAAGCGCGTCGATGCCGGGCACGGTGGCAAGTGCGAGGGCGGCGTGTTCCTGGTCGGCCTGCGCCTCTTCGGGGCGGCGCACGGCGGGGCCGATGCCGGAATGCACCAGCGCCACCACGATGTCGGCCCCCGCCGCGCGCAGTCGGGGCACTTCGGACATCGCCGTCTCGACGATGCCGCGCGTGACGAGCCGGTCCTGCAGGTGCACGTGGTCCCAGGTGGTGACCTGGGGCGGCAGAAGGCCCAGAACCCCGAGCCGCAGCGGGTGCGTCCGACCGGCGGAGTCGCGGATCTCGCGCCGCAGCAGCACCGAGGGCGGACGCAGCGGCGCCTCGTCCGGGCCCGACAGCCGGGCATTGGCGCACAGCACCGGAAAGCGCGCGTCCTTCAGCGTGCTCATCAGCCAGTCGAGCCCGAAGTTGAACTCGTGATTGCCAAGCGCGGCGGCGTCGTAGCCCATGTGGTTCATCGCGTCGATGACCGGGTGCGGGCCGGTCCACCCGCTGTCCGGGGCGGCCACGATATCGCTGAGCACCGAGCCTTGCAGGAAGTCGCCATTGTCGAACAGCAGGGAGTTGTGCGCCTCGTTCCGTGCGCGGGCGATCAGCGTCGCGGTGCGGGCGAGGCCATAGCCGGGCGTGTCGGTGTCGCGGGTGTAGTCGTAGGGCATGAGATGGCCATGCACATCGGTCGTCTCGAGCAGGCGGAGCCAGACATGCGGGTGGTTCGGGTCCCTGGCCGACGCTGGGGTCTCGTGCGGCCAGATCAGGTCGGAGGGCATTGCGGAACGTGTCTCTTCATACTTGTCAAAACCGTTAAAGTACCAGATTGGCACAGTGGGGTGGCGTCGGGCAATCGCCTTTTGGTTGATGTCACTTATTTAGGATCGCCTTCAGATTGGGCTCTCCCAAGCGCCCGGCAAGATCGGCGCCCCCTGTGAACGGCGTCGCTTGCCGTTCGCGGGGGGCTGTGGCAGGTCTGCAGCCGAAGGAGACAGGGATGCGCCATGCTGAAACAGTGACCTTCGGCGGGTCGGCTCTGGACCGGGCCGCCGAGCTGCGGGACAAGCCCGAGGAGATTGCCGCGGCCGCGCGCGATGTGGTGCTGCTGTGGCGCGGCAAGCCGCTGGTCGAGGGGCCGGGGCTGGACCGGCTGGTGAGGCTGCCGGTGGATCACCCGGTGCTGTCGCTGGCCGACCCCGAGGCGGTGTTGCTGGGACGGCAGAAAGACGGGCGGCTGATCGAGGCGCGGGAACTGGTCGACTGGGAGCCCGAGGACGTGGACCCCGATCAGATGAACAGTTTCGTGGACGTCAGCGAGCAACGCCATCCGCTGATGCGCGAGACGGAGGTCTTTGCCGAGTTGCGGCGGGTGATGACCCGGCTGAGCCCGCGTGACGCGGAATTGGCGGCCACGGCCAAGGGTGTGCTGCACTGGCATGTCAGTCACCGTTTCTGCGCCCGGTGCGGCGCGCGGAGCGAACTGGCGCAGGCCGGGTGGCAGCGGGTGTGCCCGTCCTGCGGCGCGCATCATTTTCCACGCACCGATCCGGTGGTGATCATGCTGATTACCCATGGCAACAGCGTGCTGATGGGCCGCTCGCCGCACTGGCCGGCGGGCATGTATTCCCTGCTGGCGGGCTTTGTCGAGCCGGGGGAGACCATCGAGGCCGCCGTGAGACGCGAAGTCCGGGAAGAGGCGGGCGTGCGCGTCGGCGCGGTCGAGTACCTGGCGAGCCAGCCATGGGCCTTTCCGGCGTCGCTGATGTTCGGGTGCCGTGGCGTGGCGCTGAGCCGCGAGATCACCATCGACCCGGTCGAGATCGAGGATGCGATGTGGATCAGCCGAGAAGAGATGATGCAGGCCTTCGCCGGATCGCACCCTGTCCTCAGCCCGGCGCGAAAAGGAGCGATTGCTCAATTTTTGCTGCGCAACTGGCTGGCGGATACGCTATAGTCCGGACGAGCCGGAACACTGAAGTTATCCAGCCGGGCGAGAAAGACCCGGATGCAGAAGACGAAAAGAGGCGCAGAGATGAAATTCGTGGCCCACGAGGATGTAGAAGCCCCGATCGAGTTCGTGTTCGATCAGGTCAGCGATTTTGCCGCGATCGAGCGATCGGTCCTGCGGCGCGGTGCCGAGGTGCAGCGGGTCGACGATTTGGAGGAGACGCGGCCCGGCATGAAATGGGATGCGGCCTTTGACCTGCGCGGAAAACGGCGCGAGATACAGCTGGAGCTGACCGAGCTGGACCGGCCCAACGGCATGGTCATTGCGTCGCGCTCGCCAAACATGGGCGGGCAGATGGTGCTGGACCTGGTTGCGCTGTCGCGCTCGCGCACGCGGATCAATGTCGAGATCGACATGACCCCCAAGACGCTGGCGGCCAAGCTGCTGGTTCAGTCGATGAAGCTGGCGAAAGGCAACTTGACGAAGCGGTTCCGCCAGCGTGTCGCGGGCTATGCCAAGGACCTTGAAGACCGGTACAAGGACGTGGCCTGAGGACGGTGGCGGGCCGAACGCAAAACGGGCCGCCGAGGTTGGCGACCCGTTTTCCCGTTTCAGGCAGGGCCGATATCAGCCCAGCTGATTGTCTTTCTCCTGATCGAAGTAAGGCGCGCCATAGCCGTAGGCCAGGCCCAGCTGGTTGTCTTTCTCTTCGTCCTGGAAGGGAGCGCCGAAGCCGAAGCCCAGCTGGTTATCCTTGTCTTCGTTCACGAAGGGAGCGCCATACTTGCTGTCGGCAACGAGATGCACGTCCGATGCCGCGTCGGCGCCATAGCCGCGCTGGTCATCCTTCTCCTGGTTGACGAAAGGGGCGCCGAAGTTTGCTGCGAGGCCCAGCTGGTTGTCTTTCTCTTCGTCCTGGAAGGGCGCGCCGAAGCCGAAGCCCAACTGATTGTCCTTCTCTTCATCGAAATACGGAGCGCCGTTGGTCAGAACGCTGCTGTTGAGCGGCGTGCTGTGCTGGCCCAGGACGTTGACGACCTGAAGGGCGGCGGCGGGGGTGGCGAGAGCTGCGATGACCGCGACTGTACTGATGATACGCACGATGTGTTCCTTTCTTTGTTTGTGTCTGGGCGGCGCGGTCTGTCCGCGTCGTCTGAAAGCAAGATGGACACACGCAGGGCACCAGCACAGTGGGCCTCCGCTTCTCGTTACTGGCGCTTCACGTGAATGCACAGAAGTGTGAGGAAAACTGTCGTGTTGCTCTCGGCCCGCGTGCTCTGCGCACGCGAAACTTTTAAAGTAACTGTAAAACAAGAAAATTATTGTAACATTTGAACTGTGCGCAGGCGCACGAAATTGGTGCGGTTTTGGGTGTGACGGTACGTTTGTAACATTTCAGGTGCCGACGCGCGGCTCGGCCGGTCGTTCCCGCTCAGTGGCGGCGCGGGTCGGCGGGATAAACGCCCAGAAGCGTGACGTCCGAGGTGAAGTAATCCAGCTCTTCCAGCGCGAGCTTGACGCCGGGATCCTCGGGGTGGCCTTCGATATCGGCATAGAACTGGGTTGCGGTGAAGGAGCCGCCGACCATGTAGCTTTCCAGCTTGGTCATGTTGATACCGTTCGTGGCGAAACCGCCCATCGCCTTGTAGAGCGCCGCGGGAATGTTGCGGACCTGGAACACGAAGGTGGTCATCATGCCGTCGTCGCCGCGATAGGAATAGTCGGGCTCGCGCGACATGACGAGGAAGCGGGTGGAATTGTTGCTCTCGTCCTCGATCTCGCGGGCGAGGACGTCGAGGCCGTAGATCTCTCCGGCGAGTTCGGAGGCGAGCGCGGCCATATCGGGCTCGCCGGCCTGGGCGACCTCGCGCGCAGAGCCGGCGGTATCGGCGCCGGTGACGCGCTGGATGTCGTGCTGTGCCAGGAACTGGCGGCACTGGCCCAGGAGCATCGTGTGGCTTTTGGCGCGCTTGACCTGTTCCAGCGGCACGCCGGGCAGCGCCAGAAGGTTGATGTGCACGCGCACGAAGGCCTCGGCGATGATGTGCAGGCCGGACTCCGGCAGAAGGTGGTGAATGTCGGCGACCCGCCCGAAAGTCGAGTTTTCCACGGGCAGCATGGCCAGATCCGCCTCGCCCGAGCGGACGGCCTCGATCGCGTCCTCGAAGGTGCGGCAGGGCAGGGCATCCATGTCCGGATAGGTGTCGCGGCAGGCCTGGTGGGAGTAGGCGCCGGGCTCTCCCTGAAAGGCGATGCGTTTGGTCATCTGCTTGGTTCTTCGCCTGTTTTTTACTGTTTCCCGCTTTATTCGACGAAAGTCGGGCGTTTGGTCGCGGAAACTACACCTTGCACCGCCCGAGGGGAAGCGGATAGATACCGCGCGAGAGATTCAGATGGAAGCGGGCTATGTTTGACACAATGACCTTCACAAAGATCATGGGCGGCCTTTGCGGCACGTTCCTGGTCTTTCTTCTTGGCAAGTGGGCTGCGGAAGAGATCTATCACGTTGGCGGCGGCCACGGCGACGAGCATGAGGCGGCCTACGTCATCGAGGTGGACGAAGGCGAAGGCGACGGCGGCGGGGAAGAAGAGGAAGCGGTGACGCTGGCCTCGCTTTACTCCGAAGCGGACGTGGGCGCGGGTGAGCGCGTGTTCGGCAAATGCAAGGCCTGCCACCAGGCGGAAGAGGGCGCCAACGGCGTCGGTCCGTATCTTTACGGTGTGGTCGGACGTGACGTCGACGCGGTCGACGGCTTCAGCTATTCCGGCGCGCTGGAAGAGGCGGCGGACGTCTGGACGCCCGAGAACCTGTTCGCGTTCCTGGAGGACCCGAAAGGCTATGCGCCGGGCACGACGATGGGTTTCAACGGCCTGCCCAAGCCGGAAGACCGCGCCAACGTCATCGCCTTTCTTGACCAGACGGATGGCGACATGACCGAGGTTGCGGCCGAGGAAGGCGCGTCGGAAGAGAGCGCATCCTCCGAGGAAGGCACCGAGGAAGAGGCCACCGAGGAGGCGTCTGCCGAAGAGGGTTCGGAAGAGCAAGCCGCGGAAGAGGCCTCTGCCGAGGAAGGTTCCGAAGAGCAGGCGACCGAGGAGGCATCTGCCGAGGAAGGCTCAGAAGAAGAAGTGACCGAAGAGGCGTCGGCCGAAGAAGGCTCTGAAGAGGAGGCTACCGAGGAAGCGTCTGCAGAGGAAGGTTCCGAAGAGCAAGCGACCGAGGAAGCGTCGGCCGAAGAAGGTTCGGAAGAGGAAGCCACCGAGCAAGCCGCAGCCGAAGAAGGCTCTGACGAGGGCGGCTCGGAAGAGCAGGCCGCCGAGGAAAGCTCGGGCGGCGACGGTGGCGGCTCGGAGTTCGAGCAACTCGTCGCGGCGGCGGACGCGGCCGATGGCGAGAAGGCGTTCCGCAAGTGCGCCGCCTGTCACAAGGCCGAGGAAGAAGCCAATGGCGTCGGTCCGCACCTTGTGGGTGTGGTGGGCCGCGACCAGGCGTCGGTCGAAGGGTTCAACTATTCCGACGCGCTGGCCGGTCTGGGCGGGCAATGGACGCCCGACGAGCTGAATGCGTGGCTGGAAGACCCCAAGGGCTATGCGCCGGGCAACAAGATGGCCTATCGCGGCGTGCGCAAGGAAGAAGAGCGCGCGGCGCTGGTCAAGTACCTGGAGAGCACCGGCAACTGAGCCGGGTGCACATGGATTGCGAAGGCCGCCGTTCCTGCCCGGAGCGGCGGCCTTTTTGTTGGGCGGTCCCCGGCGTCGCGTCGGCAAGCCGTCGCCCTGTCGGAAGTTTGATCGGGAATCCCGCTTTCGGCGCTTGAAACCCGTTTCAAACCTCCTTTAGCTTGCCTTGCAATGAGACTGACCCCAAATGAGGCAGGTCAAGAGGAGAGACACATGACCCGACGCCAGAGCCGGGCCACGCCCCGGGCCATCGCCGTTTCCCGCACCCGTTTCCTGACCGCCGCGCTGACCGGGCTTTGCATCGCGGCGCTGGCCGCGACCACCGCGCTGGCGCAGGACGAGGCCGCGGACGAGACCATCATCAAGAGCCACGGTTATTCGTATTTCGGAGAGCTGAAATACCCCGAGGATTACGAGCATTTCAGCTATGTGAACCCGGATGCGCCCAAGGGCGGCGAGATTTCCATCGCGCTGGCGGGCAGTTTCGACTCGATGAACCCCTATACGCGGAATGGCCGCGCCTCGGCCCTGTCGACGATCGGGTACGAGAGCCTGCTGGGCCAGGTGCTGGCCGGATCGGGCAGCCTGCCGGGCGACGACATGAACGGGTTGTACGGTCTGGTGGCGCACACGGTCGAATACCCCGAGGACAAGTCCTGGGTGATCTTTCACATGCGGCCCGAAGCGACCTTTTCCGACGGCACGCCGGTCACCGCCGAGGACGTGGCGTTTTCGCACAACCTGCTGCTGGACCAGGGGCTGAAAAGCTATGCCGAGGCGGTGCGCAAGCGCATTCCGAAGGTCGAGGTGCTGGACGAGCACACGGTGAAATTCTACTTCGCGGACGGCATCTCGCGCCGCAGCCTGATCGACCAGGTGGGCACGGTGCCGATCTGGTCGAAGGCCTGGTACGAAGAAACCGGCGCGCGGCTGGACGAGCCGCGGTTGGACATCTCGCCGGGCTCCGGCCCGTACGTGATCGACGAGGTGGTGCCAAACCGGCGCGTGGTGATCAAGCGCAACCCCGATTACTGGGGCTGGGACCTGCCGATCAACAAGGGCCGGCACAATTTCGATACGATCCGGCTGGAATACTTTGCTGATGCCACCGCCGCCTTCGAGGCGTTCAAGGCGGGCGAGGTGACCTATCGCACCGAGGCCGACCCCAAGCAGTGGGCCAGCGCCTATGATTTTCCGGCGGCCAACAAGGGCTGGGTGAAGCTGGAGGCGATCCCGGACGGGTCGCCGCCGCAGATGACGGGTATCGTGTTCAACACCCGGCGCGACGTGCTGAAGGACAAGCGCGTGCGGCAGGCGGTGGCGCTGATGTTCAACTTCGAGTGGACAAACGAGTCGCTGTTTGCCGGGTTCTACGAGCAGCAGCGATCCTTTTCCACGGGCACGCCACTGGAAGCCACGGGCGTGCCTGAGGGGGACGAGCTGGAATTCCTCAATTCGCTGGGCGACGCGGTTCCCGAGGAGGTCAAGACGACCGAGCCGTGGGTGCCGCATGAGAGCGATCCCGCGCGGCTGACCTCTCGCAAGAACAAGCGGCAGGCGCTGCGGCTGATGCAGGAGGCGGGCTATACCGTGGGCGATAACGGCCGGATGCGGAACGAGGACGGTAAGGTTCTGCGGCTGGATTTCCTGCTGAATGCGTCGGGGCAGCCCACGGAAAAGGCCGTGGCGGAGAACTTCGTTTCCAACCTGCAGGATCTGGGCATCGATGCGCGGGTCGAGGCCGTGGACAGCGCGCAATTCACCAAGCGCGAGCGCGATCACGACTATGATCTGGTGTTCGACGGCTATCCGGCGCTGATGGGCACGGGCACGGGCCTGGCGCAGCGGTTCGGGAGCGAGGCCGCCGATGACCTTTTCAACCCTGCCGGGCTGCGCAGCGAGATGGTGGACCGGATCATCGAGGAATCGCTGATGACCGAGAGCCAGGAGGAAGAGGACATGACGATCCGTGCGCTGGACCGGGCGCTGCGGCACGAATTCGTGGTGATCCCCGACGGCTATGCGCCCGATCACTGGGTCGCCTACTGGGACCAGTATGCGCATCCCGAGGAAATTCCGCCCTACCTGCTGGGAACGCTGGACTTCTGGTGGTACGACGCCGAGAAGGCCCAAAAGCTGAGAGAGGCGGGCGCGCTTTGACGATCTGGCAGGTTCTGGAAGACGGGGCGCTGACGCGCGCCGCGCGGGCATAGGGGGCCACGGGTGGGCGCCTATATCGTAAGACGGCTGTTGCTGATCATTCCGACGCTGATCGGGATCATGATCATCAACTTCGCGCTGGTGCAGTTCCTGCCCGGCGGCCCGGTGGAGCAGGCGATTGCCGACATCCAGGGCCAGGGCGACGTGTTCGGCGGCTTTGCGGGCGGCGAGCAGGATGGGGCGGTGACCGGCAACGAGGGCGACAGCGGATACATCGGCTCGCAGGGCCTGCCGCCGGAGTTCATTGCCGAGCTTGAGGCGCAGTTCGGGCTGGACAAGCCGCCGCTGGAACGGTTCCTGACCATGCTGGGGAATTACGCGACCTTCGATTTCGGAGAGAGCTATTTCCGCAAGATCGACGTGATGGACCTGGTTCTGGAGAAGATGCCGGTCAGTATCACGCTGGGGATCTGGACGATGCTGCTGAGTTACCTCGTGTCGATCCCGCTGGGCATCCGCAAGGCGGTAAAGGACGGCAGCAGTTTCGATACCTGGACGAGCGGGATCATCATCGCGGCCTATGCCATTCCGGCGTTCCTGTTCGGGATCATGCTGCTGGTGCTATTCGCGGGCGGCAGTTACTGGCAGATATTCCCGCTGCGGGGCCTGACCTCGGACGGGTGGGAGGAGCTGAGCGTCATCGGCAAGGTGCTGGATTACCTGTGGCACATCGTGCTGCCGGTCACCGCGCTGAGTATCGGCGGGTTCGCCACCCTGACGATCCTGACCAAGAATTCGTTCCTGGACGAGATCAAGAAGCAATACGTGATGACCGCGCGGGCCAAGGGCCTGACCGAGCGCAGGGTGCTTTACGGGCACGTTTTCCGCAACGGGATGCTGATCGTGATCGCGGGCTTTCCCGGCGTGTTCGTCAGCGTCTTTTTCACCGGCAGCCTGCTGATCGAGACGATCTTTTCGTTGGATGGTCTGGGGCGGCTGTTCTTCGAGGCCGCCATCGGGCGCGATTACCCGGTGATGTTTGCCACGCTTTACCTCACCACGCTGATCGGGCTGGTCGTGGCGCTGATCGGGGACCTGACCTATGTGCTGATCGACCCGCGTATCGACTTCGAGAAGAGGTCGGGCTGAGATGATCAGGCTCAACCCCCTGAACCAGCGCCGCTGGCGCAACTTCAAGCGCAACAAGCGGGCGTTCTGGTCGCTGATCATCTTTACCTTGCTGTGCGTGATCACCCTGCCGGCGGAGTTCGTGGCCAACGACAAGCCGCTGTTGGTCAAATACCGCGACGCCTATTACATGCCGATCCTGAAATTCTATCCCGAGACCGAGTTCGGCGGGGATTTCCGGACAGAGGCGGTCTATGCCGACCCCGAGGTCGAGTGCCTGATCGTGTCGGGCGGGCTGGAGGAGTGTTTCGACGACCCTGAGGGGATTATCGAGCAGGCCCAGACGGGCCAGGTGAATGGGGAGATGATCGAGAAAGGCTGGACCATCTGGCCGATCATTCCCTACAGCCACGACACGCCGGTGGACCGGCCCGGCGCCGCGCCGTTGCCGCCGAACGATCAGAATATCCTGGGGACGGATGGGACCAAGCGCGACGTGCTGGCCATCGTGATCTACGGCTTCCGGCTGGCGGTGATGTTCACGCTGGTGGTGACGCTCTTCTCGTCGGTGATCGGGGTCGTGGCGGGGGCCGTGCAGGGGTATTTCGGCGGGCGGATCGACCTGTTCTTTCAAAGGTTCATCGAGATCTGGGCGTCGACGCCGCAGCTATACGTGATCATCATCCTGTTCTCGATATTGCCGAGGGGATTCTGGCTGCTGGTCGGGATCATGGTGGCGTTCGGGTGGATGGCGCTGGTGGGCGTGGTGCGGGCGGAGTTCCTGCGCGCGCGGAATTTCGAGTATGTGCGCGCGGCCAAGGCGCTGGGCGTGGGCAACATGAAGATCATGTTCCGCCACATGTTGCCCAACGCGATGGTGGCGACGCTGACCTTCCTGCCGTTCATCATCACCGGCACGATCAGCCTGTTGGCGACGCTGGACTTCCTGGGCTACGGCCTGCCGTCGGGGGCGCCGTCGCTGGGGGAACTGACCTTGCAGGCCAAGCAGAACCTGCAGGCGCCGTGGCTGGCCTTTACCGCGTTCTTCACCTTCGCGATCATGCTGTCGCTGCTGGTCTTCATCTTTGAAGGCGTGCGGGATGCGTTCGACCCACGGAAAACCTTTCAATGAGCCTGCTTGAAGTCAAAGACCTGAAGGTGGGTTTCCGCCAGGACGGCGCGGTGACGCAGGCGGTGCATGGCGTGTCGTTCAGCGTGGACCGCGGCGAGACCGTGGCGCTGGTGGGCGAGAGCGGGTCGGGCAAGTCGGTGACGGCGCTGAGCACCGTGTCGCTGCTGGGTGACAGCGCGATTGTCGAGGGCAGCGTCACCTATGACGGCCAGCAGATGATCGGTGCGAACGACAAGCTGCTGCGCAAGGTGCGGGGCAACGACATCAGTTTCATCTTCCAGGAGCCGATGACCAGCCTGAACCCGCTGCACACGCTGGAAAAACAGCTGACCGAGTCGATCGAGCTGCACCAGGGGTTGCGCGGTGCGGCGGTGCGGGAGCGTATCCTGGAACTGCTCAATCGCGTTGGCATCCGCGACCCCGAGAGCCGGCTGGGGGCGTATCCGCACCAGTTGTCGGGGGGCCAAAGGCAGCGGGTGATGATCGCCATGGCGCTGTCGAACAAGCCTGACGTCCTGATCGCGGACGAGCCCACCACGGCGCTGGACGTGACCATCCAGGCGCAAATCCTTGAACTGCTGGCGGAGCTGAAGCGCGAGGAGGATATGGGGCTTCTCTTCATCACCCATGACCTTGGCGTGGTGGAACGGATCGCGGACCGGGTCTGCGTGATGAAAGACGGCGAGATCGTCGAGACGGGTCCCACCGAGGAGATTTTCGGCAATCCGCAGCATGCCTATACCAAGAAGCTGCTGGGGGCTGCGCCCTCGGGCGTGCCCGAACCGGTGCCGGAAGGCGCCGAGACGCTGGTCGAGACCCATGGGCTGCGCATCTGGTTCCCGATTCAGAAGGGGTTGTTGAAGCGCACGGTAGGCCATGTGAAGGCTGTGAACGAGGCCGATATCGAGGTGCGGAGGGGCGAGACGCTGGGGATCGTGGGCGAAAGCGGGTCGGGCAAGACCACGCTGGCGCTGGCGCTGATGCGGCTGATCGAATCCGAGGGCGAGATGCGGTTCGAGGGCGAGGACATGCGCGCGTGGTCCACGCGGCAGCTGCGCCGCAAACGCTCGGACATCCAGATCGTGTTCCAGGACCCGGTGGGCAGCCTGAGCCCGCGGATGACCTGCGAGCAGATCATCGCCGAGGGGCTGGGCGTGCATGGCAACCCGGATGGGCGGCCGGTGCGCGAACTGGTGGCCGAGGTGATGCGCGAGGTCGAGCTGAACCCCGAGACGATGGACCGCTATCCGCATGAGTTCTCCGGCGGGCAGCGGCAGCGGATCGCCATCGCGCGGGCGATGATCCTGCGGCCCAAGCTGGTGGTGCTGGACGAGCCGACGAGTGCTCTGGACATGACGGTGCAGGTGCAGATCGTGGACCTGCTGCGCCGGTTGCAGGTGAAGTACGGGCTGACCTATCTGTTCATCAGCCATGACCTCGCCGTGGTGCGGGCGATGAGCCACAAGGTGGTGGTGATGAAGCAGGGCGATATCGTGGAATACGGGCCGTCCGAGGACATCTTCAACAATCCCAAGACCGAGTATGCCAAGACGTTGTTGCAGGCGGCGCTTGATTTGAAGGTCTAGGAGGCGCGTGGGTGTTCACCCACCCTACGCGGGCCGGCAAGCGCGCGATTGCGTCGGGAAGTCCCGGATCAAGTCCGGGACGGCGTTTGCGGATAGACTCGCGTGGCGCGCACCGGGGCGGGACAGGCAGGCTTACCTTGCGGCAAGCCGCTGAGCATCTTGACCCATGGGGCCAGTTGCGGCCTACTTGCCGAAATCAAAAAGGGGGCGGGCGTGATTCAGCCCTTCCGGTCAGCCATGCACCGCCGCCGAACCTCAGGGAGACATACATGACACTGATGAAAAGCCTCATGGGCGCCGCCGCAACGCTGGCTTTGAGCGCGGCGGGCGCATTGGCCGATCCGGCGCTGATCTATGATCTTGGCGGCAAGTTCGACAAGTCGTTCAACGAAAGCGCGCATAACGGCGCGTCGCGCTGGGCCGAGGAAACCGGCGGCAGCTATAACGAGGTCGAGCTGGAATCCGAGGCGCAGCGCGAGCAGTTCATGCGCCGCTTTGCCGAGGCCGGAAACAACCCGGTGGTGATGGTCGGCTTTGCCTTTGGCGAGACCCTGGGCGAGGTGGCGCCGGACTATCCCGACACCAAGTTCGTCATCATCGACATGGTGGTGGACGAGCCCAACGTGCGCTCGGTGGTGTTCAACGAACACGAAGGCAGCTACCTGGTGGGGATGATGGCGGCGATGGCGTCGGAGTCGGGCACGGTCGGGTTCATCGGCGGCATGGACATCCCGCTGATCCGCAAGTTTGCCTGCGGCTACGTGCAGGGCGTGAAGGCGGCCAACCCGGACGCCACGGTGATTCAGAACATGACCGGCACCACCCCGGCGGCGTGGAACGACCCGGTGAAGGGGTCGGAACTGACCAAGGCGCAGATCAGCCAAGGGGCGGACGTCATTTATCACGCCGCGGGCGGGACCGGCACGGGCGTGTTGCAGACCGCCGCCGACGAGGACGTGCTGGGCATCGGCGTGGACAGCAACCAGAATTACCTGCATCCGGGCAGCGTTCTGACCTCGATGGTCAAGCGCGTGGACAACGCTGTCTATGACGCGATGTCGGCGGGCGCGGACGTCGAAACCGGCGTGAACGTGATGGGCCTCAAGAATGACGGGGTGGCCTATGCGCTGGACGAACATAACGAGGCGCTTGTGACGCCCGAGATGAAAGAGGCCGTGGACGCCGCCGCCGAAGAGATCGCGAATGGCGAGCTGAAGGTGCATGACTACATGTCCGACAACAGCTGTCCGGCGTCCTGATCACACCGGGCCGGGCCGCGACGTAGGCCCGGCCGCTGCCGGAGACCGCCATGAGTGACAGCGTCAGACGGTTTTTCAACGCCTGGGGCGACGGCGATGCGGAGGCGCGGATGGCCGTGCTGAACGACGTGCTGGCGGACGGTGTGCGCTATGCCGACCCGCGGCTGGACGAGGCGCTTGTCGGAACGGCTGCGGTGATGGATTACGTCGGCCAGTATTCGGCCATGGCGCCGGGTGCGATTGCTCAGATCGCGAATATGGAGACCCGCGACGGCATCACGCGCGCGACGGTGGAGTTCATCATGGCGGACGGGCAGATGCAGCTTGGTCAGTACATGACCGAGGCTGACGCGGCGGGGCGCCTGACCCGGCTGGTGGGGTTCAAAGGCACCGGCGCATGAGCGTGGCGCCGGCCATCGAGTTGCAGGGGATATCCAAGGCCTTCGGGCCGGTGCAGGCCAACAAGGATATCTCGATCCGCGTGGCCCCCGGCACGATCCACGGGATCATCGGCGAGAACGGGGCCGGGAAATCGACGCTGATGTCGATCCTCTACGGGTTCTACAAGGCCGACGCGGGCAAGATCTTCATCAAGGGGCAGGAAACCCGCATCCCCGACAGCCAGGCGGCGATTGCGGCGGGGATCGGCATGGTCTTCCAGCATTTCAAGCTGGTGGAGAATTTCACCGTGCTGGAGAACGTGATCCTTGGGGCCGAGGACGGGGCGCTGTTGCGCCCGAGCCTGGCCAAGGCGCGGCGGGAACTGGCGGCGCTGGCCCGTGAATACGAGCTGAACGTGACGCCCGATGCGCTGATCGAGGATATCGGCGTGGGGATGCAGCAGCGGGTGGAGATCCTGAAGGCGCTTTACCGGCAGGCGGATATCCTGATCCTGGACGAGCCGACGGGCGTGCTGACCCCTGCCGAGGCGGATCAGCTGTTTCGTATCCTTGCCCGGCTGCGGGACGAGGGGAAGACGATTATCCTGATCACCCACAAGCTGCGCGAGATCATGGAGATCACCGACGACGTCAGCGTCATGCGGCGCGGCGAGATGGTGGCAACGGTCAGAACCTCCGAGACGGGGCCGGAGGAACTGGCCGAGTTGATGGTGGGGCGCAAGGTACTGCTCAGGGTCGAGAAGGCGGCGGCCCGGCCCGGCGACGTAGTGCTGGAGGTCGAGAACCTGCACGTGGTCGACGGGCAGGGGGTGGAGCGGCTGCGCGGCGTTGATTTGCAGGTGCGGAAGGGCGAGATCGTGGGGCTGGCCGGGGTGGCCGGGAACGGGCAGTCGGAGCTGCTGGAGGTTCTGGGCGGTATGCGGCCCGCGACGGGGCGCGTGGCGGTGAACGGTGTGGACCTGGCCCTGACCGGGCGTGGCGCGGATGGCAAGGCACGGCGCGCGGCGGGCGTGGGGCACGTGCCCGAGGACCGGCAGCGCGAAGGGCTGATCATGGCGTTTTCCGCTTGGGAGAACAGTGTGTTTGGGTATCACCGCGATCCGGCTTCGGGGAGCGGGATCTTGATGGACAATGCCGGAATTCAGACCGAGGCGGCGGCCAAGATGGAGAGGTTCGACGTGCGGCCCCGAGATGCTAAACTGTCGGCCAGGCATTTCAGCGGAGGCAACCAGCAGAAGATCGTGCTGGCTCGGGAGATCGAGCGGAACCCGGACTTGCTCTTGGTGGGGCAGCCGACGCGGGGTGTGGATATCGGGGCGATCGAATTCATCCACGCCCAGATCATCGCGCTGCGCGATGCGGGCAAGGCGATATTGCTGGTGAGCGTGGAGTTAGACGAGGTGATGGCGCTGAGCGACCGCATCGCGGTGATGTTCGACGGGGGGATCATGGGCGAGCGTCTGCCGGCGCAGACGGACGAGACCGAGCTGGGCCTGTTGATGGCCGGGATCGAGGGGCGGCCCAAGGATGCCGCCGCCGCCGTGCAAGAGGCACAGGCCGCGCAGGCGCAGGAACACGCAGAGGAACACGGCACGGCACACGGGTCCGGGCAGGGAGGCGGGCATGGATAGGTTACCCGGCTGGGCCGATGCGGTGCTGGTGCCGCTGGTGTCGCTGTTGCTTGCGGCGCTGCTGTCGGCGCTGGTGATCCTGGCCATCGGGGAAAGCCCGGTCGAGGCGCTGCGGATCATGATCACCGGCGCGTTCGGGTCGACCTATGGGTGGGGCTATACGCTCTACTACGCGACGACGTTCATGTTCACCGGGCTGGCCTTTGCCGTCGCCAGCCATGCGGGGATGTTCAATATCGGGGCCGAAGGGCAGGCGATGCTGGGGGGGCTTGGCGTGGCGCTGGTTTGCCTGGCGCTACCCTGGCCGCATTGGGCGCTGGCCTTGCCTGCCGCGATGGCGGGGGGCGCGGTGTTCGGGGCGCTTTGGGCGCTCATCCCGGCGTGGCTGCAGGCGACGCGGGGCAGTCACATCGTGATCACGACGATCATGTTCAACCTGATTGCGGCGGCCTTGTTGAATTACCTTCTGGGCGGGGCGCTGCGCCCTGCGGGGTCGGTGGAGTCGGCCACGGCGCGGTTTCCCGAGGGGGCGACCTTGCCGACGCTGCACGACATGCTGGCGCCAGTGGGGATTTCGTTTTCCAAGGCCGCGCCGGTGAATATCAGCCTGTTCGTGGCGGTGCTGGCCTGCCTCATCGTGTGGCTGCTGATCTGGCGGACGCGGCTGGGATACGAGATCCGGGCGCTGGGGTATTCGCAGACGGCCTCGCGCTACGCCGGGATCGGGCCGGTGAAGATCGTCGTGGTGGCGATGCTTATCTCGGGCGGGCTGGCCGGGCTGATGGCCGTGAACGTGGTGATGGGCGAGGCGGAGCGGTTGCTGCTGAACCCCACCGAAGGCGCGGGGTTCATCGGGATCGCTGTGGCGCTGATGGGACGGAACCACCCCTTGGGTGTGTTCCTGGCGGCAATCCTGTTTGGGTTCCTGTATCAGGGCGGGGGCGAACTGGGCCTCTGGACGTCGATCCCGCGGGAGTTGATCGTGGTGATACAGGCGCTGGTGATCCTGTTCACCGGGGCGCTGGACAACATGGTGCGGATGCCGATGGAACGGGCCTATGGCGCGTTGCGGCGGAGGCGGAGGGCATGAGCGTACATGGTTCGGCCTGGGGCGAAGTGTTTCGTGTCGTGATGCGCGACAGGATGTGGCATCTTGAAGGGGTCACATCTTTTCGGAGCCTCAGACCATGACCGAGTTCACGGCCTATCTTCCCGGCTTTATCGCCGCCCATGCCATCCTGCTGGTGGGGGCGTCCTCGCCAGGGCCAGCGGTGGCGATGCTGCTGGGTATCTCGACCAACCAGGGGCGGGGGCCGGCATTGGTGACCTGCGCGGGCATCGCCACCGGCAGCATGACGATCAACATCCTGACCATGCTGGGCGTAGGGCTGATCCTGTCGCAGGCGGCGTGGGCGATGAGTGTGCTGAAGCTGATCGGTGCGGCCTACCTGGTGTGGCTGGCCTATGGCGCGTTCAAGAAGGCGCTGAACCCGCCGAAGCTGTCGGTGATCAAAACGCCGAAGCAGGCGGATGCGAAGCTGTTTGCACAAGGCTACGCGTTGCAGGTGACCAATCCCAAGGCGATTGTCTTCTGGCTGGCCATCGCGGCGGTGGGTGCCGTCGAAGGGGCGCCGGGGACGGTGATTGCCGCCTTCGTCGCCGGAGCCTTCGTGATCAGTTTCACGATGCATGCGGCCTGGGCGATGTTCCTGTCCTCGGGGCCCATCCGGGCCGCCTATGCCGGCGGGCGGCGGTGGATCGAGGCGGGTTTGGGCAGCTTTTTCACCTTTGCCGCGTACAAAATGGCCACGTCGGAGAATTGAGCGCATGGAGTTCCTGACCCTTCTGCAAGTTCTCGACAGCACGGTGCGGTTGGCCATACCGCTGTTGCTGGCCTGTCTTGCGGGGTTGTTCAGCGAGCGGGCGGGCATTTTCGACATCGGGCTGGAAGGCAAGATGCTGATGGCGGCGTTCTTTTCGGCCGCCGTCGCCTATGTGTCGGGGTCGGCCTGGGTGGGGCTGCTGGCGGGGATCGGGTCGTCGGTGCTGCTGTCGGGGCTGCACGGGCTGGCCAGCATCACGTTCCGGGGCAACCAGTTGATCTCGGGCGTGGCGATCAATTTCCTGGCGGCGGGGCTGACGGTACTGATCGCGGCGGACTGGTTCCAGGAGGCGGGGCGGACGCCCTCGCTGAGCGGCGGGGCGCGGTTCGAGCCCATTGAGCTGCCATTCGCGAGGAGTCTCGGACCGGTCTATGGCGAGCTTGTTTCGGGGCATACGATACTGGTTTACCTGGCCTTTTTGTGCGTGCCGGCCAGCTGGTGGGTGCTGTATCGGACGCGGTTCGGGCTGCGGCTGCGGGCGGTGGGCGAAAACCCCGAGGCGGTGGACACGGCGGGTATCAGCGTGCCGGGCATGCGGTTCGCGGCGCTGGCCATTTGCGGTGTTCTGTGCGGGGTGGCGGGGGCGTACCTGTCGACTGCGTTGCAGGCCGGGTTCGTCAAGGACATGACGGCGGGGCGTGGATTCATCGCGTTGGCGGCGCTGATCTTTGCCAAGTGGCGGCCGTGGTACGCGTTGTGGGCGACGCTCCTGTTCGGGTTGTTGCAGGCGGTGGCGCTGCGGTACCAGACGTTCGAGCTGGGCGGTATCGCGGTTCCGACGCAGCTGATGGATGCGGCACCGTATATCCTGACGGTCGTGATCCTGGCGGGGTTCGTCGGCAAGGCGATTCCGCCAAAATCAGGCGGAGTGCCATACGTTAAAGAGCGCTAACTGCCCCAAGTGTCTCAAAAGTTTCGGAAACGGAAGCGCATGGACCGATGCGTTCACACTTCGTAAGGCCAGTTCATATAAATTGATCAGACCTGAGGCGGCAAAGCCCATGCCGCGCTTGCAAAAAGCCCGTAGCCGGGGCTAACACGGGTTATGCAGATCTACCTTCCCATCGCCGAGGTTTCGGTCAACGCGTTCCTGCTTTTGGGGCTGGGTGGATTGGTGGGCGTGCTTTCGGGGATGTTCGGTGTGGGCGGTGGGTTTCTGATGACGCCGCTGCTGTTCTTCATCGGCATCCCGCCGGCGGTGGCCGTGGCGACCGAGGCCAACCAGATCGTGGCGTCTTCCTTTTCGGGCGTGCTGGCGCATCTGAGGCGCAAGACCGTGGACCTCCGAATGGGCACGGTGCTGCTGATCGGCGGGCTGATAGGGGCCGCGCTGGGCGTCGTGGTCTTCAACTACTTGCGGTCGCTGGGGCAGGTCGATCTGCTGGTGCGGCTGTGCTACGTGGTGTTTCTGGGCATCATCGGCGGGATGATGTTCTTTGAAAGCCTGCGGGCGATCCGGCGCAGCAAGTCGGGCAAGCCCGCGCAGCGCAAGAAACACACCTGGATCCAGAAGCTGCCGTTCAAGATGCGGTTCCGCACGAGCGGGCTGTATATCAGCGTCATTCCCCCGGTGATCGTGGGGGTTTGCGTGGGCATCCTGGCGGCGATCATGGGCGTGGGCGGCGGGTTCATCATGGTGCCGGCGATGATCTACCTGCTGGGGATGCCGACCAAGGTGGTCGTGGGCACGTCGCTTTTCCAGATCATTTTCGTGACGGCCTTTACCACGCTTCTGCACGCCACGACGAACTTTACCGTGGACGTGGCGCTGGCGGTGCTGCTGTTGATCGGGGGCGTGATCGGGGCGCAGATCGGGACCACGATCGGCACGCGGATGAAGGCCGAGCAACTGCGGATCCTGCTGGCGCTGATGGTGCTGGCGGTGTGCTTCAAGCTGGCGCTGGACCTGCTGCTTGTCCCGTCCGAGCTTTATTCCATTGGCGCGGCGGAGGGGCATTGATGCGTTGGCTGATCGCCTTTCTGTTCATGGCCGGGCCGGTGATGGCCGAGGAGGTCGTGCTGGGGCTGAGCCGGGACAAGGTGGCGATCACGGCCACCTTCGACGGTTCGGAGATCCTGGTGTTCGGTGCGGTCAAGCGGGAAGAGAAGATCCCCGAGGAACCGCTGGACGTGATCGTGGCCATCGCGGGCCCGAGCAAGCCGGTGGTGGTGCGCCGCAAGGAGCGGCGGTTCGGCATCTGGGTGAATACGGACGCGGTCGAGGTGGACCGGGCGCCGTCCTTTTACGCCATCGCCACGACCGGGCCGCTGGACAAGGTGCTGTCGAATGTCGAGGACCTGCGGCACAGCATTTCGATCCCGCGTGCGATCCGGGCGGTGGGCACGGCAAGCGACACGGTCGATCCGCAGGTCTTTACCGAGGCGATCATCCGCATCCGCAAGGCCAACGGGGCCTACAGTCTGCAGGAAGGGGCGGTGTCGCTGGACGAGCAGACGCTGTTTCGGACGTCCATTGCGATGCCTGCGAACCTGACGGAAGGGGCGTATACGACGCGCATCTTCCTGACCCGGGGCGGCGAGGTCGTGTCGACCTACGAGACGGCCATCGGCGTGCAGAAGGTCGGGCTGGAGCGGTGGATCTTCAACCTGTCGCGGGAACAGCCGCTGATCTACGGGTTGATGTCGCTGGCCATCGCCATCGCGGCGGGCTGGGGCGCGTCGGCGGCGTTCCGGGCGATACGGGACCGATGAGCCTTTCGCGGCCTGAAGGTTAAGTCCGCCAATTCTGGTAAATTTGCATGTCGGTACCCGCGTCGGTATCCGGGTGGTATCGCGACGGTGCGCTTTCTGTCGCAAAGCAGGTTAACGGACCGCGCGGATTTCGCGGATGCAGCATAAAAACTTAAGAAGACGTAAAATCCATAGGTCCAGTTCGTCCGAATTCACCTGGCGAGAACGACGTCCCCGCGGATGTCCAGACCCTGCTCGATCGCGTCGATCAGGTAGCAGGCGGTGTCGCCGCGCGAGATCAGGCCGTTGCGCCACGCCTTGGGGTCGCGCAGCACCTGGTAGCCGCCGGTGCGCGTGCCGTTGGTCAGGATCACGGGGCGTGCGATGGTCCAGTCGAGGGAGCTGTCCATGATCAGCGCTTCCTGCCGGTCCTTGTCGGCGTAGGGGCGGCCCAGAATGGCCTTGTGGCCTAGGCTCTCGACGCTGCTCATGGCCGACCGGCTGCGACCCGCGCCGAAGCCGGTGACGGCGACGAGGCGGGAGACGCCCGCCGTCTTCATGGCGTCCAGAAGGATGCGGGTCGTTTTCGAGAAGAGCGTGACCTCTTTCCAGAGCATCGAGACGCTTTCCTTGATCCCCAGCGCGTAGATCACCGCGTCGGTGCCCTTGAGTGCGTCGGCCACGGTTCCGGGGTCGAGGGCATCGCCGGGAAATGGCTCCAGCCCGGGGCGGGGCGGCATGTCGCCGGCGGACCGGGCGAAAGCGCGGACGGTGTGATTGCGGCGCAGCGCCTCCTCGACGGCGCATTGGCCGATGCCGGAGGTGGCGCCGAAGATGGTGATGTGGGTGCTCATGCGGGTCCCTTGCGTGGCGTTCGTGTCAGGACCTAGCGGCGGCCGGGGCGAGGTAAAGTGCCTTGGGTCAACTGGAGAAAATCAGACCCCAGGCGGCGGCGATCCAGTCTGTGCGAAAGCTGTGGCCGCCGGGATGCAGGCATTTGACCAGCCGCGTGTCGTTGGGTGCGCTCCAGGCTTCGCAGGTCAGGCCGTCATGCAAGGCGGGGGCCTTCGATGGCTCGTGCCCAGCTAGCTTGCGGTACATCGAGAGGACGGTTTCGACATCGCCTTGCCGCGCCTCGTCGATGGCGCGGCCCGCAAGTGGAACGATCCGGTCGGACGTGCCGTGGACATGGATGATGTCGGCGGGAGGCATCGTGCAGCTGTCGGGCGTGGGCGCCCAGAAGGTGCCGGCGACGGAAATGAAGCCGGCATAGTCGGCGGGCCGGTGACAGGCCAGGGTCCAAGTCATCATGCCGCCGGCGGAAAAGCCGGCCATGACGATGCGGTCTGGGTCGATCGGGTTCCTGTCCAGGATATCGGCGCGCAGGGCGTCGAAATAGGCCAGTTCCGTGTCGGGCGAGGTGACGCCGCCGGAGGGCGTGCCGGGCAGGCGCCAGTCGTCGCCCCTGGCGTTGGCCGCGACCAGCGCGATGCCCAGGCGGTCGGCCATGGCGCGCAGCGAACCGTTGCGCATCGTGCCCGCCGCCGAGCCCTTGTAGCCGTGGGCGAAGATCAGCGCGCCCATGGGTGTGGCGCCGTCCTGCCCCTGTGGGAGGTAGATGCGGTAGCTGCGGTCGCCGATCCGGCAGTCGGTGTCGGGCCCACAGGCGAAGGCCGGAAGACCGGCCAGTGTCAGTGTGAGCGTGAGGGCGAGGAGGGCAGCCAAGTGTTTCATACCGAAAGGATTAGCACCGCCGGCGCCCGGTGACAGGACCAATGCGGGCCTTCACGGTCATTTGACCCTGGCCGAATGCAAAACGCCCCGCAGGCAACCCGCGGGGCGTTTCGGCCAAGCAGGCCGAGGCTTACTTGTGCTTCTTGTACTTGGTCGACTCGATGCCGTTGCCAAAGAGCAGGGCGGCGATGCAGATGCCGATGGCGATCAAGCTGTAGATCAGCGTGTGGCCGCCCGCGCCGCCGACGAAGATGACGCCGCTGACACCGTCCCAGGATGCGTTCTCAAAGGGAAATCCCATGGTTTTTTTCCTTTCGTTACTGCCACGCCGGGGGCGACGCCATGATGCCTTCGGGATAGGCCTGTGCCGGTACCTTGACCGTGTCCAGACCCGCGATTTCGGCCGCTTCGGGCACGCGCAGCATCCCCACCATCTTCAGGATGAGAGAGCTGACGAAGCCGGTGCTGAAGCCGATCGCGACGAAGACGACGATGCCGACAAGCTGGCCGATCAAGCTGACCGTCGGGGCGCCTTCGCCGGTAAGGGCAGGATAGCCCGACGCGAAGATACCCAGCATCAGCATGCCGAAGACGCCCATCGTGCCGTGCACGGTGACCGCGCCCACGGCGTCGTCGATCCCCATGTTTTCGAGGATCGTGGCGGCGGGCTTCAGCATGATGCCCGCGACGATGGCGATGATGAAGGTCAGCGACGGGAAGTAGATGTCGAGACCCGAGGCCACCGAGATGAGCCCCGCCAGCGCGCCGGACATCATCCAGAACGGATCGCGTGTGAACAGCCATGCGCCGATGATGCCGCCGGACACGCCCATCAGGATGTTGAAGGTCAGTGCGCCAAGATTGGTGGGCGTGCCGTAGATCGTGGTGAAGTTGCCGCCCCACGACCAGGCTTCGCCGCCAACGACGAGGCAGGCCATCAGGAAGCCCCAGAAGCCCACGACGATGAGCATGAGACCCGTTGCCGTGAAGGGCATGTTGTGGCCGGCGAGGTTGTTGGCGGTTCCGTCGGGATTGAACTTGCCGATGCGCGGGCCGAGGTTGATCAGCACGCCGAGCGCGAAGAAGGCCGCGACCGCGTGGACGAGCCCCGCCGCGCCGAAGTCATGCACGCCCCAGTCCTGCACCAGCCAGCCATCCGCGTGCCAGCCCCAGGCCGCCGCGAGCGTCCAGCTGAAGCCGCCGAGGATGATGGCGAGAATGACGAAGCCCACGGTCTGGATGCGTTCGATCACGGCGCCCGACATGATCGAGGCGGTGGTGGCGGCGAAAAGCGTGAAAGCGCCCCAGAAGACGCCGTCGATCTGGTCTTCGGTGTTGGGGCCCATGTAGGCCGCCGACTCGCCCCATGGCCAGGCGATGGAGTTGGCATAGGCCGCGCCGGAGATGCCGTTCGGCCCTTCGGACAGCGAGAAGCCCGTGGGGAAGCCCCAGTAGACCCACCAGCCGAAGAAGTAGAAGGCCGGAATGACGAACGCGAAGGCGAGGATGTTCTTGACCCCCGACGAGAGCGCGTTCTTGGCGCGCGACGCGCCCATTTCATAGGCCAGGAAGCCTGCGTGGATGATGATCATGAGGGGGATGGAGAGGTAGTAATACGTCTCTGCGAACATGGTGTTGGTCATGTTCCCCTTCGCCTCCATCGCGGCCACCTGGGCCGCAAGTTCCGCGAGTTGTTCTTCCATTTTTCTTTTTAACCTCCGTGTTGGCCGGAGTGCGCAGTCCCGTACGCTTCGATTCCGGCGACGCCATTACTCAAGCCGGTCGGCGGCGTTCCGCCAAACGTTTTTTTCGGCCCGCGCGAGGCGGAGAAAGCGCCGTTTTCGCGGGTGCAGGACGCAGGGGGCAAAGGGGGGCAGGAGGCGCCGATATGGCGTGGTTTGCCGTAAGGTTATGAAACTTTTAAGTAATCACGCGGGGCATGGGGATAGGGCGGCACTCGGTATTGGCAAGAAGGCGCATTCCTATCGCCGCAGGGTTGTGTGGGAAAAATTTGGTATCGCATTCTTGCGTGATCCAAAAATAGACCAAAGTTTGCACAGTAAATAGGCATCCGGCGCTAAAGATGCAGGCAAGCAGACCGGAGCTGTACCGGATCAGGTCGCCTGCGGGACAGGCTCAGCCGGGCGGAACGGGCAGTACCTTGCCGGGGTTGAGGATGTTCTGCGGATCAAGCGCGGCCTTGATGCTGCGCATCACGTCCAGGGCCACGGCATCCTTGTGCAGGGCCATCGCGGGACGTTTCGACAGGCCGACGCCGTGTTCGGCGGAAAAGGAGCCGCCGAGGGATATCGCCACGTTTTCGACCGCGCGATTGACGGCGGCGTGCACCTCCGGGTCGTCGGTGGTGGGCCAGCCGGAGAAGTGCAGGTTGCCGTCTCCCAGATGCGCCACGTGCAGGAAGCGGATGCCCGGGTCGATGGCCCGGGTTTCGGTTTCGATCCCGGCGATCAGGTCGGCCATGCGGTCGAGCGGGACAGCGATGTCGTTGTCCACCACCGGAGAATACAGGCGCGTGAGTTCGGCGGCGGCCTCGCGCCTTGCCCACATCTCGGACCGCTGGGCGGCGTTTTGCGCGACGGTGGCGTCGAGGATGTCGCCGGCCTCGAGCATGTCGGAGAGGACGGTTTCCAAGTGGCTGGCCATGGGCACGGCGCCGGTGGCGTCGGGCGTGGCGTCGCGGGCCGACAGGGCGCCGAGTTCAAGGAAGATGTTGACGTCGTGACTCTGCGCGAACGGGGCGCGGGCGTCAGGATAACGGGTGAGATGCGCGTCGATGTAGTTTCCGGGCATCAACTCGAACGCCTCGACCGAGTTGGCGGTTTCGGCCTGAAGCCGGTGCAGGAGCGTGAGGGCCGCGGCAATGGAGGGGCAGGCGGCCATGGCGCTGACATAGGCGCGGGGCCTGGGGGCGAGTTTCAGGACGGCGGCCGTGATGATGCCCAGCGTGCCTTCGGCGCCGATCAGAAGGTCGCGCAGGTCATAGCCGGAATTGTCCTTGTGCACCGCGCTCATCAGGTCGAGCACGCGGCCATCGGCCAGGACCGCCTCGATGCCGAGGCAGAGGCCCCGGGTGGAGCCGTAGCGCACCACGTTCGAGCCGCCCGCGTTGGTGGACAGCGCCCCGCCGATCATCGCCGAGCCGCGGGCGCCGAAGGTGAGCGGGAAGATCAGGTGGTGGGCGTCGGCGGCCTCGTGCAGGTTGGCGAGGATCACGCCGGCCTCGACCACGGCGACGCGCGCGTCCGGCCGGATCTCGCGGATGGTGTTCAGTCGGTCGAGCGACAGCAGCAGCGCACCGCCGGCATCAGTGCCGTGGGTCAGCCCGGTATTGCCGGAGATCGGCACGACGGGGGTGCCGTGACGCGAGGCGCACTGCAGCGCCTTCGAGACCTCGCCCGTGTCCGCCGGGCGCAGCACGGCGAGCGGTTCCGGGCGCGTGTCGCCCATCCAATCGATGCGATAGGGTGCTGCGGCGTCTCCGGTGAGCACGCAGGCGTCACCGAGCGCCGCGCGCAGATCGGAAAGCAGGAGAGTGGTATCTGTCGTCATGGCGTGCAGACTGCGCCCGGTGCCGGGCCGCCGCAAGGTGAAATGCGTTGGATTTCCGGCTTGACGCAGTGATGTGCCTGTCTTAACTAGCGCCACGGTTTGGCGGAGTAGCTCAGGTGGTTAGAGCAGCGGAATCATAATCCGCGTGTCGGGGGTTCAAGTCCCTCCTCCGCTACCAAATTTTTCATGCACGTATCAGAAAGCTGATGAGGATCCGGTATGGTTCGCGCCGTCCGGCCTGTGGCCGTCGGCTTTCGACGCTTGCGGCCTCTTTGCTCGGCGCATCAGCGGAAACGCCTTCTCCGCCAGCCTAGACACAACAAATGACGCGCTGCATGTACTCGGCCTGGCTTTCATGACCACGTCTCGGCGCGTCGAATGTTTCGTCCGTGATGATGAGCCTGCTTGCCTTCGAGACTTGGAAACGACGCCAGCCTCTTCCGCGAACGCCGAACACTTGCCATGCGCGAAGGCTTAAAGCTCCGTAGATATCGACCCCGAGGATATATGGCTCAGCTGTTACTATCCGCTCTTCGTAGGAAAAGGTTATTACCCGTCGGTTCGTTATTGCGTCACAAAGCTCGTCTTGTGTCATAGGCGACCTCCTATAACGCAAAAATAGGTCTCAGACTCCAAGAGCAAGATCTTGCCCAATACCTGGTTCGGTGCGCTCTGGAACCGCTTTGAAGCCGCTGGGCTGGAGCGATGATCCAGGGATCAGCTTGGGGTATCCCCAACTATTCGACGCGAATTGCGGCAACCGCCAAGCATCGGCGGTCGCCGCCTGTATCCTGAAATGCTTGCCGTAAGAACTCGCTACATATGTCAGGCGCCGCGATTCCCTGCTGGGCAAAAAGAGACACGAGAATGTCGAATTTGCGCCTCTGCCACAATCCGGACGCATGGCGATGCCGACATGGAAGCCGCCTCGCCCGCGGCCCCGACCGTATCATGCGGGCCATTGGTTTTCGCCCTGTCCACGAATGCTTGTGCAGTTCGTCGGATATGTGAAAAAACCCGGCATGCCGAATGAACTTCCAACCCATACCAGGGATCTTGCGGAACGTCTGCCGAGCGACGCCCTGACCCGGCTGTTCGGCGAGTTGGCCGCGCTGGATGCCCAGGTTGGCGACCGGGAGTTTCCCGAGACTGTTGTGACCTGGCTGCGACGCTGGATTCCGACGCAGTCGGTTTCACTGTTCGAATTCGAAGCCGGGATGCAGCCCCGAACGCTTTTCAGCCATGCACCCGGCCAGGATCCGAACATGGTTGAATACACCAACGGGATTTACGTGCTCGACCCGATGTACAGCCTGTTCGCGGAAGATCGGTTTTTCGGTACGGTGCTGCTGGACCTTGCGGGCAGCAAGGACCGCGAGATGCCGGAAACCTTTGCGCGCTACTGGATCAAGGTGTCGGCCGACCACGAGATCGGCACGCTGATGGAGATCGGCCCCGACCGCTGTGCGCATCTGTCGATCTACGTTTCACTGGGGGACAAAGTCCAGGACGCGCTGGCCCTGATCAAGCTGGTGCACCCGGTTCTGACCCGCATGTTCCGGCGGCACCTTGTACCGCAGGTGCCTGACACCACGGCCACGGAGGCCGCGCGGCGGCGCGTGCATGCGACGGTCTCGAGGGTGATGAGCGATTTCGGGTCGGCAACGCTGACCGATCGCGAGCGGGAAATCTCGCAACTGCTGCTCAAGGGCCATTCGTCGAAATCCATTGCCCGAATCCTGGACATCTCTCCGGGCACTGCGGCGATCCACCGGTCGAACATCTACCGCAAGCTGGGCGTGACAGGCCATGGCGAGCTGTTTTCGATGTTCATCGGCAAGTTGATCAGCACCGGGCCCGCGATCATGTCGCCGAAGTCGATCAGGCCGCAGACCCGTTCGGGGTCTTCCGGCGCGATCAGGATGTTGCCGGAATGGGCGTCGCCATGGATCATCACCTGCGGCATGGCGCGCATGGTGGGCAAGCCGGTTGCGGCGAGGCGCCGGATGACGGGCGCGCAGCGAGAGCGCAGGTGGTCCGGCAGGTAGTCTTGCGAAAGCTGGCGGGATTCGAGCAAACCTTTCAGCGTGTCCCACGGCATGAAATGGGTGGCGGCGGGGTGCGAGAACCCGGTGAACGCCCGGTTGAGCCGGCCCAGCATGTGCCCGATGCCCCGAGCGACGCGGTCGCTGACATGGTTCGTCGTGTTCAGCGGGGTGCCCGGCAGGAAGCTGAGCAAGCGCAGGCTGAGGGTCTCGCCCGCGTGGGGGACAGGGACGGTCAGCGCGCCGTCGCAGGCAGGGATCATTCGGGGGACGGGAAGGGTGCCGTCCCGTGCAGCCAGGTGTTCCAGCGCGGCGATCTGAAAGTCGATCAGCGCGGGATCTTCCGTTGGATTAGCGACCTTGGCCAGATAGTCGCCATCGCTCGTGAGCAGGCGCATGTTCTGGTCCCGCTCACCGGCGAGTGGTTTGAGCGTGCCCTCGAGCCCGTAGGCCCGGCGCAGCGCCTCGGCCAGCTGGGCCGGTGGCAGGCCGGGGGGCGCAAAGCGCAGGTCTGCGACGGAAAGGGTGCCTTGGGGTGGTTTGGAAACAACTTGCATGCCCGGAAGGAAGCCGGTTCGGCGGGAATACTCAATATCTCGAATTCAATAGAGGCGGGGGGCGAGGAACGTGCTAACACGGGGGTGGAGTTGCTTCCTCGCTGTCGCGTTGTACCTATGTTTGTGCCGTTCCGCTTGTCTGCGTGGATGCGCCCGCCAACCTGGCCTGCCGAGGGATACCGCGGTCCAACATCGCGTGCGGCCTGACCGATGCAGGCCGCTTGCGGTCTGTGCCGGACGTTGACCATATTGGAGGGCCGTCTTCGGACGGCCCGGACCGTGGAAACGCTGCTAGGCCCTGCGAGCCTGCGGAGCGGCAGGCAGTTGTGACGAGGAGCGGGACATGGAGGTCGTAGAGGCTTCGATTGCAGATTTGCAGGCTGCGCTTGCTTCGGGCGAGACGACGGCCGAGGAACTGGTGTCGGTCTATCTCGCCCGTATCGCCTGTTACGATCACGGCGGGATACGGCTGAACGCCGTGCCGTTGCTGAACCCGGATGCCCTTACAGAGGCGCGGGAGTCGGATGCGCGCCGGGCCGCGGGGCGAGTATTGTCGGCGTTCGACGGTATCCCCTATACCGCCAAGGACAGCTACAAGGTGCGCGGCATGACCGTGGCCAGCGGCTCGCCGGCCTTTGAGGATCTTGTCGCCAGCGAAGACGCGTTCGTCATCTCCCGACTGCGTGCGGCGGGGGCGATCCTGATCGGTTTGACGAACATGCCGCCAAGGGCCAATGGCGGGATGCAGCGCGGGCTCTACGGGCGGGCCGAGTCCCCGTATAATGCCGACTTCCTGACGGCGGCCTTCGCCTCGGGTTCTTCGAACGGCTCGGGCACCGCGACGGCGGCAAGCTTCGCGGCGTTCGGCCTGGGCGAAGAGACATGGTCGAGCGGGCGGGCCCCTGCCGCGAACAACGCATTATGCGCCTACACCCCCAGTCGTGGCGTGATTTCTGTTCGCGGTAACTGGCCGCTCATTCCGACCATGGACGTGGTCGTGCCGCATACCAGAAGCATGGGGGACATGTTGTCACTGCTTGACGTGATTGTCGCCGACGATCCCGAGACCGAGGGCGATTTCTGGCGAATGCAGCCGTGGGTGCCGATACCGGCGGCGTCAGAGGTTCGGCCAGAGTGCTATTCGGCCCTGGCCGATAGCGCGACGCTGAAAGGCCGACGCTTCGCCCTGCCTGCGATGTACGTCAACGCGGACCCGGAGGCGGGGACCATCCCCGCAGGCGGGATCGGCGGCCTGACCGGGCAACGCATCGAGACCCGGCCGTCATTCGTGCGCCTTATGGAGCGTGCGTGCGCTGCATTGAAGGCCGCGGGGGCACAGGTGATCAGGACCGACTTTCCGCTTGTCACGAGATACGAGGGCGACCGCCCAGGGGCGCCTACGATCCGCACCCGCGGTCTTGTTCCTGACGCCTTCCTGGATCGCGAAGTCCGGGACCTGTCGGCCTGGTCGTGGGACACGTTCCTGCGCCTGAATGCGGATCCGCGTCTGAGTCGCCTGAGCGACGTCGACGGGGACCGGATATTTCCGCGACCCGACGGGGCCTTGCCGGATCGCTATCTCGGGTTCGATCACGACATTGCCGAATACCCGGCCATTGCGCGCGCGCAGGCGGTTGAAGATTTCCGGGACATCCCTTGGCTCGCGGAGGGGCTCGAGGGGCTGGAGGCGACGCGGCGCGAAGACCTGGAGGCCTGGATGGACGCGCTTGGACTGGACGCGGTGATTTTCCCGGCAGTCGCAGATATCGGGCCAGCCGATGCCGACGTTGTCCCCGCCTCGGCCGATCTGGCACGGCGAAACGGCACCTGGGTCGCGAACGGAAACCTGGCGATCCGCCATTGCGGCGTTCCCACGGTCACCGTGCCGATGGGTATTGCGGATGACATCGGGATGCCGGTCGGCCTTACGTTTGCGGGACGGGGCTGGTCCGACAACGACCTCCTCTCCTACGCCAGTGCGTTCGAGGCAACCGGCCGCTATCGCGTTCCTCCACCGAGGACGCCTTGAGGGTACGCTGCCTTTGGGCGCGAAGGAAAACGGTGGGTACCATTTCGTATTTGGCGGAGTGTGCCGAACTGGGCGGCATGGGGTAACGCAGACTTGTGAAAACGAAAGAAGGCCTGTCAGCCGGGCGAGAACTTCAGCAGCACCAGCGCGCCCGATTTGCTGCCTGCGGTGTGCATGGTGCCGGGTGCGCGGATGATGAGGTCGCCCGGCACATAGCTGTTCTCGTCATCATGGAATGACCCTTCCAGAACGTAGATTTCTTCGACCGTTTCATGTGCGTGGGCCTCGGAAAACGCGCCCGGGGCAATTTTCATCAGCATTGTCATATCGCCCGACGAGGATTCGTAGAGGGGTTTCGTTTCGAACCCCTTTGTGCCGGTTTCCTGCCAATCCAGGGCGGACTGGTTCAGATACGCCGTGCCGGAAGCAGGGCGGTCCAGTGTTGCGGCGGCCCCTGTCGGCTGGAATTGGTCTGCCATGCTTGTATCCCGTTTGCTGAGGTTCGAAGAATGCTACTGAAGGGCGGGTGAAACATCAAATGTCGCGGCAGATTTTCCGCCTGCATTGAACGGCTGCGCCAGGCCGGTGCGCGCCGGCGCATCTCAGCGTTGGACTTCTGCCAGCCAGTTCACGAACAAATCCCGGGGTTGATGGTTCGGTTCATCTTTGGGCCAGACGAAATAGTAGGTGCCGATGCTGGTTTTGCTTTCCGACCAAAGCGCCACCAGTTTGCCATCCTGCAATTCGTTCTCGACCAGGTAGGTGGGCAACAGTGCCGCGCCCATGTCGTGAATCGCGGCCTGGATCATCGAAGCGAACTGATCGAAGAGCATTCCGGCAGGGCATTTGAGGTCTTCTCCAAGCGCCCTGGCCCAGTTTTCCCACGCGTCCGGGCGTGTGTCGAGGTGGAGAAGCGGTAGCGAGAACACGTCGCTTACCGTGGTGCCGCGAAGTGCTCCGGCCACTTTCGGCGATGCCACGGGGACGACATATTCGCGCATGAGTTCGTGGTAGGCCACGTCGGACCAGTCCTTCTGGCCGAAATGGATGGCTCCGTGAAAGGGTTCGACGGCGAAGTCGAAAGGTCTCAGCCTGGTGCTGAGATTCACGGTGACCTCGGGGTGACGCGCCACGAAATCGGGTAGTTTCGGGGCCAGCCAGCGGACGCCGAAGGCCGGGAGCATCGCGATGTTAAGCTGCCCGCCGGCGGGATTTGCCTTGAGGCGCAGGCTTGCCGTTCCGATCTGGTCCAGCGCGGCCCTGACCTGGGTGCAATAGGTCCGCGCGGCCGGCAGGAACTTGATGCTTTTCTTGTCGCGCATGAAGAGCGGGGTTTCGAGGTACTCCTCGAGAAGTTTAAGCTGGCGGCTGACGGCGCTTTGGGTCACGCCCAGTTCAAGGCCGGTTTGCGTGACATTTCCCGTCCGCTCGAAGGACTCCAGAGCGCGCAGCGCGGACATCGGGGGCAGGAAACGTTTTGGGTTGGGCATGGGTATGAGGCTTTCGCATGACTTATACGATAATTTCGTTTCACATACCGGCTCGCTCCATGTCAAACACCGCCTTGAATCAGGAGCGGTTTATGCTGAAAAAAGCTGACAGAATCGATGGAATGGCGCTTTCGGAGATTGTTGCAATCTCCGAGGAAGCCGCGCGTCTGCGTGCCGAAGGGCATGACGTTTTGGCATTAAGCACGGGGGAGCCCGACTTTCCGACGCCGCCCCACATTTGCGACGCGGCTTACAGGGCGATGCAGGACGGCCAGACGCGTTATCCGCCCACCGCCGGCACCGCCGCGCTGCGCGCCGCCATTGCCGAGAAGGCTGGGGTCGAGCCGGGCAATGTCATTGTCGCCACCGGCGCGAAACAGGTGCTGGCCGACATCTTCCTGGCGACGCTGAACGCCGGGGACGAGGTCATCGTGCCGGCGCCGTACTGGACGAGCTATTCCGACATCGTCGCCTTGTCGGGCGGTGAAACGGTCCTTGTGCGATGTGGGGCCGAGGCGGGGTTCAAGATGACGCCGGCGCAGCTCGAGGCCGCGATCACGCCGCGCACGCGCTGGGTGCTGCTCAATTCGCCGTCGAATCCCTCGGGCGCTGTCTATACCGCCGCCGAACTGGCCGCCCTCGGACAGGTCCTGGCGCGGCATCCCCATGTCTGGATCGCCTCCGACGAGATTTACGACCTGATCTGCTATGTGCCCTTTGCGTCGTTCCGCGAGGCCTGCCCCGATCTGGCAGGGCGCACCATCGTGATCAACGGCGTGTCGAAAGCCCATGCCATGACGGGCTGGCGGATCGGCTGGGGCATTGCGCCGGCGGATCTGGTCAAGGCCATGCTGGCCGTGCAGGGGCAGATCACATCGGGCGCCTGCTCGATCGCGCAGGCCGCCGCATTGGAAGCGGTCACGGGGGAGCAGAGCCATATCCCGGAGCGCCGGGACGCGTTCCGCGACCGCCGCGATTTCGTGGTGGCCGCGATTGATGCCATTCCCGGGATTTCCTGCCCGATGCCAGACGGGGCCTTCTACGTTTTCCCGTCCTGCGAGGCGGTACTTGGGCAAGTCACACCGGACGGAAAGTTGCTGGAGACGGATGCGGACTTCTGCGCCTACGTCCTGGCTGCGACGGGGCTTGCCATCGTGCCCGGCCGCGCCTTCGGGTTGCCGGGGCACTTCCGTCTTTCCTACGCCTACGCGCGCGCCGATCTCGAGGATGGTTGCGCACGTCTGAACCGGGCCGTCGCCGGCCTGATCCCGAACCAAAGGACAGCTTCATGAAATACCAAGACATTCTCGACGCCTGCGGCCTGACGGCCGCGCAAACCACCGGCGGTACGCTTTCGGTCACCACCCCTGTGGATGGCAGCGAAATCGCCCGGGTTCCGATGCACACGGTGGCCGACGCGGAAGCCGCCATCGCCAGGGGCGTCGAGGCGTTCAACGCGTGGCGCAAGGTGCCGGCGCCGCGGCGCGGGGAACTGGTGCGCCTTCTGGGCGAAGAGCTGCGCCGCGAAAAGGAGAACCTTGGCCGCCTCGTGTCGCTGGAATGCGGCAAGATCTACCAAGAGGGGCTGGGCGAGGTTCAGGAGATGATCGACATCTGCGACTTCGCGGTCGGCCTGTCGCGGCAGCTTTACGGTCTGACCATCGCATCCGAGCGTCCCGGGCACTCCATGCGCGAAACCTGGCATCCGCTCGGGGTTTGCGGCGTCATCACCGCGTTCAACTTCCCGGCCGCGCCGTGGTGCTGGAATGCCGCGCTTGCACTGGTGTGCGGCGATCCGGTTCTTGCCAAGCCGTCGGAAAAAACGCCGCTGACCCAGCTTGCAATCCAGGAAATCTGCGACCGGGCCATGAAGGCATTCGGCGACGATGCGCCCGACGGCCTGATCCAGAGCCTGATCGGCGAGCGTGACCTGGGCGAGGTTCTGACCGCTTCCGGCGATGTCGCGATCATCTCGGCCACGGGGTCCGTGCCCATGGGCAAGGCGGTCGCGGCGGATATGTCCAAGCGTCTGGGCAAGACGATCCTCGAACTGGGCGGGAACAACGCGATGATCGTGGCCCCGTCCGCGGATCTGGAAATGGCCGTGCGCGCGATTGTCTTTTCGGCCGTCGGCACCGCGGGTCAACGCTGCACCTCGCTGCGCCGGCTGATCGTTCACGAAGACATCTACGACGAGCTGATCCCGCGTCTGACCAAGGTCTATGAAGGGCTTTCCATCGGCAGCCCGCTGGAACAGGGCACTCTTGTCGGTCCTCTTATCGACGCAGGCGCGATGACGGCGATGGAAAAGGCGCTGGAACAGGCCAAGGCGGAAGGCGGCACCGTGCATGGCGGCGGTCGGGCGCTGACGGATCAGTACCCCGATGCGGCCTATGCGGCGCCAGCCATCGTCGAGATGCCGGAGCAGAGCGCGATCGTGCACACGGAAACCTTTGCGCCCATCCTTTACGTGGTGAAGTACAAGGACCTCGATGAGGCCATCGGGATGCAGAATGCCGTGCCGCAGGGGCTGTCCTCGTGCATTTTTTCGACCGATGTGCGCGAGACCGAGCATTTCCTGTCGGCCCAGGGGTCTGACTGTGGCATCGCCAACGTCAATATCGGCCCGTCCGGTGCGGAAATCGGCGGGGCGTTCGGCGGTGAAAAGGAAACCGGTGGCGGTCGCGAGAGCGGATCGGACGCGTGGCGCGCCTATATGCGCCGTCAGACCAGCACGGTGAACTACTCGCGCGAACTTCCCCTGGCGCAGGGCATTTCGTTCGAGATATGACACACGCCCCGCGCCTGGACAGCCTGTGGTCCGAAACGGCCCCCGAACGTATCCGCTACGCGCCTTTGAGCGAGTCGATCACCGTCGATGTCGTGGTGATCGGCGGCGGGTTCACCGGGGTGTCGGCGGCCTATCATCTGGCCGCCGGGGGCGCTTCGGTGGCGCTCCTGGAGGCGCGGACGATCGGGTTCGGCGGGTCGGGGCGCAATGTGGGGCTTGTCAACGCCGGGCTCTGGACGCCGCCGGACGACGTGGAAGGAAAGATCGGAAAGACCACCGGCAGGCAGCTGAACGAATTGCTGGCTGGTGGGCCTTCTGCCGTGTTCGACCTGATCGAAAAGCACCAGATCCGGTGCGAGGCGACGCGGCAGGGCACGCTGCACTGTGCCCACTCGCAGGCCGGTCTGCGCGACCTGGAAAACCGATTTGCCCAGCAGGAGGCACGGGGCGCGCCGGTCAAGCTGCTCGATGCGGCCGAAACTGCGCGGCGCATTGGCAGCGCGGCTTACTGCGGTGCGCTCTGGGACGGACGGGCCGGTACCATCCAGCCCCTGGCCTATGTTCAGGGGCTGGCCGGCGCGGCAGAAGGGCAGGGGGCGCAGATCTTTGAAGAGACAAGCGCCCTGAGCATGACGGAGAGCGGCGAAGGGTGGACCGTCCGAACGGCACAAGGCGAGGTCCGTGCGACGCGGCTCATCCAGGCGACCAATGCCTATGGCGCGGGCGCGGCGGACGATAACGCGATCATCCCTGCGCACTTCTTCCAGTTGGCCACGTCGCCCCTGCCGGACGACGTGCGGCACAGCATCCTGGCCGGTGGCGAAGGGTGTTGGGACACGGCGTTGGTCATGTCGGCCTTTCGCCTTGATCAGGCGGGGCGGATGATCTTTGGCGCGCTCGGCAATCTCGAGGGGTTCGGCGGGGCATTCCACCGCGGATGGGCGCACCGCAAGCTGACCAGGCTGTTTCCCCAGTTGAAGAATATTCCGTTCGAAAAGGAATGGACCGGCCGCATCGCGATGACCGGAACACATTTGCCGCGCATCGAACGCCGTGGAAAGACCGGCATCTCCATCTTCGGCTACAGCGGGCGGGGCATCTGCCCCGGGACGCTGTTTGGCAGGGCCGCTGCGGACTGGGCGCTTGGCACTGGTGACCTGCCGTTGCCGATCTGCGATCCGCAATCCGAAAGCTACGCCGCCGTGAAGGGTCTCTACTACGAGACAGGCGCGACTCTTACCCATTTTACCAACGGGCGCTTCTAGGCGCAGGAGGACGAAAAGATGACCGTATCCCCAAACCAGATCCGTGCGGATTTTTCCGCGGCGATGTCGGAAATGTATCGCAAGGAGGTGCCCGCCTACGGCACGCTTGTCGAGATCGTGGAGACTGTGAACGCGGATGTGCTGGATCGCGACGACAACGCGCTGGCGCTGACCCCGGGCGAAGATACGAACCGGATCAGCGCGGAACGCCACGGTGCGATCCGGCTGGGCACCGCGGAAGAGCTTGCCATGATGGGGCGCGTCTTTGCCGTCATGGGGATGGAGCCGGTCGGATACTACGATCTTTCGGTCGCGTCGGTGCCGGTTCACTCCACGGCATTCCGTCCGATTGGCCGTGACGCCCTGGCCGAGAACCCGTTTCGCGTTTTCACCTCTCTTCTGCGGCTGGAGTTGATCGAGGATGACGCTTTGCGCGACAAGGCCGCGGCCACGCTGGCGCGTCGGCAAATCTTCACGGACGGCGCTGTCGCCCTGACCGAGAAGGCCGAAGCCGAAGGGGGGCTGGATACCGCGGATGCCGCACGTTTCGTGGCCGAGGTGCTGGAGACGTTCCGCTGGCATCCGGAGGCCTGTGTCGACGATGCCACCTTTGCAGAGTTGATCGGCGCGCATCGCCTGATCGCCGACGTGGTCTCGTTCAAGGGGCCGCACATCAATCATCTGACGCCCCGGACGCTGGACATCGACGCGGCCCAGGCCCAGATGGTGGCCAAGGGCCTGCCGGCCAAGGCCATCGTGGAAGGCCCGCCGCGGCGCGACTGCCCGATCCTGCTCAGGCAAACGGCGTTCAAGGCGCTGAATGAAGCGATCCGCTTTCCCGTGGACGGCGGGTGGGAAGAGGGGCAGCACACTGCCCGGTTCGGCGAGATCGAACAACGCGGCGTGGCGCTGACATCCAAGGGGCGCGCGCTCTATGACAGTTTGCTGGCGGAGGTGCGTGCGGACATCCTGCCGGCCGCCGACGGGTCGAACGCGGAGGACTACGTGGCCAGGCTTGAAGAGGGTTTTGCGGCCTTCCCCGACACCTGGCGCGAATTGCACGATCGTGACCTTGCCTATTTCAAGTACGGTATTGGGCAAGGCGCCGCGACGGGCGAGGATCTTGACGCGCTGCTCGACGCGGGTGCGCTGACGATCAGCCCGATAATCTATGAAGATTTCCTGCCGGTCAGCGCGGCGGGGATCTTCCAGTCGAACCTTGGCGACGAGGCCCGCAGCGGAAACCAGACCGCGTCGAGCCGCGAGGCGTTCGAAGCGGCCCTCGGCAAGCGGGTCACCGATGAATTCGAGCTTTACGAGGCGATGCGGGCCGCCTCCTATACTGCCGCGCTGGAACAGTTGAACTCGAGCGCGGCATGATGCTGCCCGAGGGCATCAAGGCGATCACCGCGCCAGCGGAGATGGACGCGTATCTGCGAGGGGTCCGGGGTGAGATCGGTACCAGCCCCGCTGTCCTGTTGCCGGAAACGACGGAGGAAGTGGCGCAGTGCATGCGCCATCTTCAGACGTCCGACACGCCTTTTGTCGCGCAGTCGGGCAACACTGGCCTGGTCGGTGCGTCGGTCCCCGATGACACCGGCACCCAAGCTGTTCTCAGCCTGTCGCGCCTGCGCGAGACCTTCGACCTGGACGTTGCCAACCGCTCGCTCCGGGTCAGCGCCGGCTTTCGCCTGTCGGAGGTCAATGACCGCCTGGCGGAGCACGGGCTGTTCTTTCCCATCGACCTGGGCTCGGACCCCATGATCGGGGGCATGGTGGCGACCAACACCGGCGGCGGGCGTTTCCTGCGCTACGGGGATGTGCGTCGCAATACGCTTGGGCTTACGGTGGTGTCGCAGGGCGAGGTGCTGCAGCTTGGCAGCCCTGTGCGCAAGGACAACACCGGCCCGGACTGGAAGCAGATGCACATCGGAAGCTGCGGCTGGTTCGGCACCATTACCGAGGCGATCCTGAACGTCGAGCCTGTCGTTGCCGAACAGGCCACCGCTCTTGTCGTGCCGTCCTGCGATGCCGTGATGCTGACCTTGCTGCGCCATCTGGAACTGCGCGTCGGGCCTTTCTTGTCGGCATTCGAGTTCATGTCGCGTGCCGCAATGGCGCATAGCTTTGACCATGCGCCATCCCTGAAGAACCCGTTCGCCAGAGGCGAGATTCCGGAAACCGCCCTGCTGATCGAGTTGTCCCGCCCCACCAAGGCCCCCTGGGACACGCCATTGGACGAGGTTCTTGAGGCCGTGCTGTCCGAAGCGTGGGACCTGCCCGAGGCGCCGTTGGAGGACGCACTGTTCGGCCGGCCCGAGGAAATCTGGGCGCTGCGCCATGCGCTGTCGGAAGGGGTGAAAGCGGCAGGGCCGCTGATCGCCTTTGACCTTGGGTTCACTCGGGACAAGGTGATCGCGTTCCGAACCGAGATGACCCGCAAACTGGCCGAGGACTTTGCGATGATGGAGGTTTGCGATTTCGGCCACCTGGGCGATGGCGGTCTGCATTTCAACCTGGTGAAAACCGATGGTGCGGTGGACGGGGCCTTCGAACAAGAGCTGCGGGATTATGTTGTGGACCATGCCGTGACTGCGTTCGGCGGATCATTCAGCGCGGAGCATGGGATCGGCCCGAAGAACATCAGGTACCTGCAAAGAGAACGGCGTATCAGCGGGCTTGCGGAAGCGGATTTGGCAGGTCGGGGATGGTCTGCACTACGGACTGACGGCTTGCAAGCTTAAGTCCCATAGGCGCTGACGTCAGACACGCGATGACACAGATCGGATTCGATCCGACGGACCCGTTCCCGGACGGCTTCACCCTATCCGATACCTGGGGCGGATGACATGGCGGCGGAGCTGAAAGCACGTGACGGACAGTGGGCAGCCATGGCCACTGTCGTGTCGCGGTGCTGTTGAGAGGCGTTGTTTGCGGCATAGACATGCGAAATGCAGGGCACAGGCAGCACGGCCTAAGTGATTTCCTAAACGTCCAAGACGATAACGTTTTTATCATCTTGGCTGAAAAGAGCGTGGGAACTTGGCTCGACAATCAGGCGGGACGGATCTCCGAGTAACCTGGCGTATTTCCCAAAGGCTCCTTGCGAGCTGACAAATGACTGGCATTGGGACATAAGATACAAGTCCACGAAGCCCCGGTCTGAACCATTGTTGTCAACAACGACGTAAGAGGTTTCAGTTCCCAGGGCTCTGCCGATATTCTCTTTCACCCAGTCCGGCTCGTCCGAGAAGAAGTAATACGTTGTACCTTCATGTCGGGCGCCAACTTCAGCGATGGCTCTTGTGAAGTAATCCGGACCCAGGGCCTTGCCGTAGTGCTGATGATCATTCGAAAGATCCCCTCGACGAACGTGGACACCGCAGGTGTTGGGCTCTCGCTTGGTCTGCTCCAGCAGTTCCAGGTCTTCTTTCGAGAAGTAGGAGTCGTCGGGTGAAAAGCTTTCGGTCAGAAGTTTCTGGTGTTTGACGACCAGCTTCCAGCGGTCATAGAAACCGCCGAGATAGGCGGGTGCCATGACTGTCGTAGGGTCCCCCTCCGTAAAGTTGTTCAATTTTTTCAGAACGGTTCTTTCGAACTTCGAAGCCTCAACAAGGTTCAGGGACGGAAAAGCCTTCGGGAAATCAAGATTCCTCGGAAACCGGCCATTCAGGTCCATGCCGTTGGATCTGAACCATGAGTTGTCGAATTTAACGTCGTACCCTAGGCCTGATAACTCGTGACCAAGCGCCCAGAAACCGATCTGGCTGGCCAGCCCGCCTTCATTGCGAATGACGACGAGGTTGTCTTCGGTAAATAACTTGCCTAGCGCGTTGAGCATGTGTCGGCGGACGGTTGTCATGGAATTCTTGTTAATCCTCAGGGCCTGAAGTTTGCAGGATTGTCCGGATATCCAGGACCTGGAAAGCGGAGTGGTCAAATGGACGTCATGCACATCTCCTGTCAAGAGGTCGACCCGCGCCTTTCGCGGTTGCATCGGCGCATCCCGGGATTCCCTGCGCGGTAAAGCGCGGAGAAAAGGACGCTCCCCCTTTGGCCAAAGGAACAGATGCCGCCCTTCCGCAGTTGGGCCTGGTGACGCCCCGGGCAGGAGGCCCGGCAATACAAAAGACCCCAAAACGCTTGAAAGCCGATATGTCTCACATCGTGATCCTGAACACCGACTCTGGAAAGGGCGACGCCAATCCAGATGCCGATACGATCGAAGAATTGTTCAAGGCGCGTGGGACGCCCGTGACGATCGTACCGGTTTCCAGCGGCGACGACCTTTCGGCGAAGGTGGCGCAGGTCATCGAAGAGTCCGGGGTCGAGTGCGTTGTTGCCGCGGGCGGCGACGGGACCATCTGTGCGGTCGCTGGCGCGCTCGCCGACAGCGGCATCGATCTTGGCGTGCTTCCGTTCGGAACGTTCAACTATTTCGCAAGGCGGTTCGGCATTCCCGAGGACGCGGAAGAAGCCGTGGACGCAATTTGCCGTGGACGGGGGGAGAAGATCGATCTGGGCTGTGTCAACGGACGTGTCTTCATCAACAATGCGAGCATCGGTCTGTATCCGACGATCCTGAAGGAGCGAGAGAGCGTCTATCAGCGTTGGGGACGTTCGAGGCTGGCCGCGTACTGGTCGGTACTTGTTGCGATGGTCACCGTCTATCGGCCGCTGACGATGCGCATTGAGGTCGACGGAGAGTTGCAAAGCGCAAAGGCTCCGACGTTGTTCGTCGCGATGAGTGCGTATCAACTGGATGAATTCGAAATCGAGGGTGCGGACGCGGTTCGGGCCGGCAAGTTCGCGATTTTGCTGGCGCCGGATGTCGGGCGGTTCATGCTTGTCTGGAAAGCCCTGCTTGTTGCGTTGCACGATGTGCGCAAAGGCCGGGATTTCACCTTGCTCACTGGCGAGCACGCAACGGTAGAGATCAGGCGTTCGGCGCGGGATGTCGCCCTGGACGGGGAAAGACACCGAATGAAGGCGCCGTTCAAGTTCAGCATCCTGAAGGACGCCATCACCGTCCGGGTTCCCGCGGTCGCAAGCAAGCCGGATGCGGCTGAATGACACGACTCGTTCAGATCAGTGATCTGCATTTCGGTCGGGAGGATCCCGACCTGCTGGAGCCGCTCCGGACGGCGATAGGAGCAGCGGCCCCGGATATGGTGGTCATGGCCGGCGATTTCGTCCAGCGCGCCCGGGCCTCGCAGTTCCGGCCGGCGGCTGACTTCATGAACTCGCTCGGCCGACCATGGCTGGGTGTGCCGGGCAACCACGACATCCCGCTGTACAATCTGCTATTGAGGGCCTGGGACCCCTTTCGACGGTACAGGCGCTGGATTTGCCAGGAGCTTGCCCCGACGGTCGATCTTGGAGAGGTCAGGGTGGTGGGTCTGAACACGACGGACCCGTGGGCGCATCAGCGGGGGCGTGTCGCGGAGGCCGATGTGCACAGAATTGGTGAGGCCATTTCCGCGCCTCGGGCCGGCCTGACCGTGATCGCGGCACACCATCCGTTTCACCATACCGAAGATATCGAGAAAGATCTAATGGTCGGCGCCTCGGACGCGCTGGAACACTGGGCGCGATGCGGGCCTCATATCATCATGTCGGGCCACCTGCATCAATGGCTCGTGGAACCGTTCGTGCGCCGCAAGGGCGCTGACATGACCCTGCAATTGCACTGCGGCACCGGCCTATCGACACGTCGGCGGGGCCATCCGAACGATTTCGCGGTGCTGGACTGCAATGCCGACGATGTCACCATCACGAGAATGGTCGCCGAGGGCGGCGAGTTTCAACAGTCTGCCCGCACCCGGTACGTGGTCGGGGATCATGGCTGGCAAAGAGAGGGCGCGCAAATCGAGCGGTGATTGACAGAAGTATGACTTCGGTTGGGATGCCGACTTGAAGGATTGTGGCAACGGCGTACATCACGAAGGCGCGCCTGTGGTTTGTTGGCACCGCGGTATAGTTACTTTTGAAGATATGGAGACGTAGGGTGGGTCTTCACCCACCCTACGAGTGAGGCGCTTGGTTCGGCTTGCATGCCTGACGGTCAGGCGGCCTGCTTATTCCGATCCAGTGCGTCCAGCACCATCTGTGCGACCTTCTCGGCGGATTGCGGGTTCTGCCCGGTGATTAGGTTGCCGTCTTGCACAGCGAAAGGCTGGAAGTCCGGAGCGCTGTGATGGTCGGCACCAAGAGCCTTGAGCCGGGACTCCAGAAGAAACGGCACGGCCTTGTCGAGACCCACGGCGCGTTCCTCGCTGTCGGTGAATGCGGCCACCTTGCGACCGGCGACAAACGGCGCGCCGTCGGGCCGCGTCGGGCCGGCGAGGGCGGCGGGACCGTGACAGACAGCGGCGATGAGCTTGCCGTCGCGGTCGAACGTTTCGATCAGGCGGGCGAGGTCGGGGTTGTCGGGAAAGTCGAACATCGTTCCGTGCCCACCGGGCAGGAAGACAGCGTCGAAATCGGACGGATCGAGGGAATCGAAGCGCGGTGTCTCGGCAACGGCAGACTTGGCTGTGGTGTCGTCCATGTAGCGCTGAACCGATGTTTCTCGGTCGTCTTCTTCGGCAAGGCTTCGGGCATCCACGGGAACTTCCCCGCCTGAAATGGACGCGAGCGTGACGTTCGCGCCCGCGTCGCGGAACGCGTAGTAGGGCGTTGTCAGCTCTTCCAGCCAGAGGCCGGTGGGCTCGCCATCACTCATGCGCTTGGCAGAGGTGGCGATGATGAGGATATTGGAGTGCGTCATGATCGTCTCCTTTTTAGAATCAGCTGGTAACGCGCCCGATCGCGTCGGGTGCGCCTTCGGTGCGTTCATGTTTCTGGAGTTTGAACGCGCGAACGAGGGGTAGATTTCCATCGGAACGCCGATTTTTGAAGGACCGGCAGAAAAGGGTCCCGAGATCCGTGGAAACGGGTTTGAAAATTTTGCTTCATTGGCGCAGTCTGCAGCCCAACCCCGGACAAGGAGACGCACCATGCTGCAGACTGGAAACCACGATACAGTGGCGAACATCGCCCATTGGAAAGAGCGGGTGGAACTGGCGGCCGCGTTTCGCTGGACCGCGCGGCTGAACATGCACGAGGCCGTGGCGAACCATTTCAGCCTGTCGGTGAACGCGGACGGCACGCAGTTCCTGATGAACCCCAACCAAGTGCATTTCAGCCGGGTCAAGGCATCGGATCTGCTGTTGATCGACGCCAACGACCCAGAAACGCTGAAGCGGCCCGGTGCGCCCGATCCGACCGCATGGGGACTGCATGGCGGGGTGCATCGGGGCTGTCCGCATCACCGCTGCCTGATGCATGTGCATTCGATCCACGCCACGGTGCTGGCCAGTCTGGCCGACAGCCACCTGCCACCGATCGACCAAAACTGCGCCACGTTCTTCAACCGCTATGTCATCGACGACGGCTATGGCGGGCTGGCGTTCGAGGACGAGGGCGAGCGCTGTGCGGCGATGCTGGGCGATCCGGCCAAGAAAGTGATGATCATGGGCAATCACGGCATACTGGTGATGGGCGATTCCGTCGCGGATTGCTTCAATCGCATGTATTACTTCGAGCGGGCCGCCGAGACCTATATCCGCGCCTTGCAGACGGGACAGCCGTTGCGGGTGCTGTCGGACGAGGTGGCCGAGAAGACCGCGCGCGAGATGGAAGATTATCCGGGGCAGGGCGACCGGCACCTGGCCGAACTGATGGAAATCCTCGACGCGGAAGGGTCGGATTACGCCGCGTGAGGCGGGGTGGGCCAAAACTTTTCATCAAAAGTTTTGGCAAAAGCTTTCAAAAAGCTTTTGCCGTCAGGCACGGCCGGCCTCGGACGAGAGGGTGACGGAACTGACGCCCAGTTTCTGCAGGGCGGATTCCCACTTGGTCGCGTCGGCGTGGGAGAACACGATTTCCTTGTCGGCCTCGACTGTCAGCCAGGCGTTCTGCGACAACTCGCTTTCCAGCTGGCCGGGGCCCCAGCCGGCATAGCCCAGGGCCACGATATTGCGCAGGGGGCCGCGACCCAGCGCAAGATCCTCGAGGATGTCCATTGTCGCGGTCATGGCGAAATCGTCGTTCACGTCCAGCGTCGAGATCGCCGAGTGGTAGCCGTAATCATGCAGAACGAAGCCGCGACCGTGTTCCACCGGGCCGCCGAAATGCACAGGCAGGTTGGTCATGTCGCGCCCCTGCGCGATGTCGAGTTGTTCCAGAAGGTCGCTGAGCCGCAGGTCGTCGGCGCGCTTGTTGACGATAAGACCCATGGCGCCCTCGGGGGAATGGGCGCAGATGAAGACCACCGACTGTGCGAAGCGGTCGTCGCCCATGGCGGGCATTGCGATCAGCAGTTTTCCGGTCAGGTCAATGTCGCTCAAGGCGGTCCCCGGTGGTTTGGTTGCAGAACCCATGATGGGGGTGCGGGGCGCTCTGTGCAACCATCCCACCTTGAGAGTGGCGGGATTTCTCGCTTCAATGTGAATTGGCAAAGCCGGTGAAACCCGCCATGAGAGGCCGCATGCGAAAGATCATGACCCTATTGAAAGCTGCTCTTCTGGCCATGTGCGCTGGGTCCGTTTCGGCTCAGGATACCGCGGACATGGTGCGGGTCGAGGTGCTGCCGGGATGGCGGGCGGCGGATGGCAGCCACTACGCGGGTCTGCGGCTGGACCTTGCGCCGGGATGGAAAACTTATTGGCGCAGTCCGGGCGAGGCCGGGGTGCCGCCGCTTTTCAATTGGCGGGGGTCGCGCAACCTTTCGGGCGTCGACGTGATCTGGCCGTCGCCCAAGCCGGTGCCGCAATTCGGCTACATGACCATCGGCTATGACCATGACGTGGTGGTGCCGTTGCGCGTTCGCCCCAAGGCGAATGGGCGCGACGTGCGTCTTGAGGGGCAGCTGGAGATCGGGGTGTGCAAGGATATCTGCGTACCGATCAGCGTGAACGTGGCGCAGGTGTTGCCAAGTGCCGCGAAAAAGCCGGATCCGGCCATCGTGGCGGCCCTGACCGAGCGGCCCTATGGCGCCGAGGAGGCCGGCGTTCGGAGCGTGGCCTGCCGGTTGTCGCCCGTCGAGGGGGGCGTCGAGTTGATCGCGACGATCCGGATGCCGAAACTGGGCGTGTCGGAATACGCGGTGGTCGAGGCGGGTGATCCGAGGCTTTGGGTCTCTGCGCCCGAAACGACCCGCCAGGGGGAGACATTGGTAACGCGTGCAGTTCTGAGCCATGTCGACGGGCGGTCGTTTGCAGTCGACCGCCGGAGCCTGCGCTTTACGGTGCTGAGCCGGGGCGGCGCGGTGGATATTCAGGGCTGCTCGGCGGGCTGACGGCGCAGGGCGTGGCGGATCGCGACCACGGTGTAGAGCAGCAGTACGATCAACAGGCTTCCAACGGCGAAGAGCAGCAGCGCCGCCGGCATCGGCGCGGCGAGGGCCAGTTCGGAGAGTGGCCCTGGCAGGCTGTCGGTTACCGCCGCTGTGCCAAGCGTGGCGGCGAAGAGTGCCGCGATGGCCACTCCGCCCGCCAGCATGACGCCGCGCAATTCCCTGGGTTTGGAGCGCAGGGCGCGACGCAGGGAGGCGGTCTGGCGCGCGACGTCGGACTGGATGGCGATGATCGCGGGCACCAGGAGCAGCACGAGCACCATGCCGAAGGCGAGGCCGTAGACCAGCGTGATCACGGTGGGCTTGATGAACTGCGCCTGCGTCGATTGCTCGAAGAGAAGCGGGGCAAGACCCAGCACGGTCGTCAGCGTGGTCAGCATTACGGGGCGCAGGCGGTCGACGGCGCCCTCGATGATGGCGGGGATGATGCCGCGTTCCTTGGCGTAGTCGTCGATCGTGGTCACCAGCACGATCGAGTCGTTGATGATGATGCCGGTCATGCCCAAAAGCCCCACGACGGTGAACATCGACAGGGGCACCTCCCAGAAGGCATGGCCGTAGATCGTGCCGACAAGGCCGAAGGGGATTATGGACATCACCACGATGGGTCGGGTCCAGCTTGCGAAGACCCAGGCGAGGACGAGGTAAATGCCGGTGAGCGTCAGGATCAGTCCCAGCCGCGCGTCGTTCAGGAACTCGTTTTCCTGTTCGGCAAGGCCGCCCAGTTGCCATTCGACCTGGTGGACGCTGGCGATGCGCGGGAGGATCTGGGTCTCGAGCGCGGTGCTGATTTCGGCGGCGCGGGCGGGGTCGTCCTCGGAGATATCGCCGGTGACGTTGATGTGTCGGATGCCGTTTTCGCGCCGGATGGTGGAAAAGCCCACACGCTCGGTCACGCTGACGATGTCGGCGAGGGGCAGGTAGGCGCCGGTGGGCGCGCGGATCTGCATGCGTTCGAGGAAGTCGGCGGTGAGTTCGGATTCGGGCACCTCGACGCGGATCTCGGCGCTGCGGGCGCTGTCGGGATAGGTTGCGGCCTCGATCCCGTTCAGGCGATGACGCAGGACCGTGCCCAGGTCGTCGATGGTGAAGCCGAGCGCCAGGCCCTGCGGCGTGAGCTCGAGGATGAGTTCCTGCTTGTCATAGGCCAGGTTGTCCTCGACCGCCGAAACCTCGGGGTAGTCGAGCAGCGCGGATTTGAGCGCCTCGGAGGCGTCCTTCAGCGTTTCGGCACTGGCGCCGTAGAATTCCACGTCGAGCGCATCGCCGCCGGGACCGGAGCGCCAGCCGCGGAAACTGAGTTCCTCGGTCAGGGGATGGCGGATGACGGCGTCTTGCAACTCTGCCACGAAAGCGAAGGAGGAATAGGGACGCAGATCGGGGTCGATGAGTTCGATCGAGATGCCGCCAAGCTGGTCGGGTTCCTTGGTGTCGGCCCCGGCGAGGCCGCCGCCGGAATTGCCGCCGATCTGGGCGATGGCGAACTTGACGGGGTTGGCGCCGTAGCGGTCCTCGTAATCAGCGCCGAGGTCTTCGACGGCAGTCTGGATCTGGCGCATCATGGCCAGCGTGTCGTCCCGCGTGGCGCCGGGGGCCATGGAAAAGTTGCCGGTGACGCTGCCGCGTTCGGGGGCGTTGAAGAAGCGCCATTGCACGTCGCCCTTGATGAAAAGCGCGGCCTGCGAGGCCAGGAGCACGATGATGCCGGCCAACACCGGGTAGCGGGCGCGGATCACGAGCGCCATGAAGGGGCGGAAGGCGCGTTCGCGCAGCCAGACGAAGCCGCGATTGACCGTACGGGAGGGCCAGTCATACCAGCGTTCCTTGCCCGCGTGGGTAAGCGCGTGGGACATGTGGTGCGGCAGGATCAGGAAGCATTCCACCAGCGAGGCGGTCAGCACCACGATCACGGTGAAGGGGATGTCGATGATCAGGTCGCCGAAGCGGCCGCCGATGGCCACGAGCCCGAAAAAGGCGATGAGCGTGGTGAGCGTGGCGGAAAAGACCGGCAGCGCCATGCGCCGGGCGGCGCGTTCGGCGGCCTGCACGGGGTTTTCGCGGTACTTGCGCACGCGGGCGTCGGCGTGTTCGCCCACGACGATGGCGTCATCCACCACGATGCCCAGCGTGATAATAAGCGCAAAGAGCGAGATCATGTTGATGGTCAGCCCGGCCGCGTACATCAGCGCGATGGCCGCCAGCATCGCCACGGGAATGCCCGCCGCGACCCAGAAGGCGGTGCGGGCATTGAGGAACAAAAACAGCAGCGAGACTACCAGCAGAAGCCCGGTCAAGCCATTGTCCATCAGCATGTCGAGACGGCCCGAGATGGCGTCCGAGCGTGTGTTGATCAGCGTCAGTTCTGTGCCTTCGGGCAGGGTGGCTTCCATCCGGGCGGCGATTTCTTCGACCTGGGCCTGGATGGCGAGGGCATCGCCGTTGGCAGAGCGGTCGACGCGGATCTGAAGGGCGGGATTGTCGCCGACGAAATACTGTTGTTCGCGGTCGATGCCTTCGACGCGCACGTCGGCCACGTCGCCGATCGTCAGCTTGGAGCCGTCGGGGTTGGAGCGCAGGATCAGCGCCTCGATCTGGTCGGTGGCGCGATTCTCGGTGCCGACCCGGACGCGGGTGGCACCGCCGGTCACGTCGCCCGCCGGATCGGTGTCGGCCTCGGCCGCGATGACGGCGGCGATCTCGGCCATGGTGATTTCGTAGGCGATGAGGTTCGTGGTGGGCACCTCGACGATGGTGTGCGGGGCGGCGACACCCTGAAGCGTGGTGCGGGTGACGCCGGCATCGTAAAGGCGCGTGACCAGCTCGTCTGCAAACTGCCCGAGCTGGGGCGTGGCGACGGGGCCGGTGAGGACGATATCGGTGACGCGGTCGCGCCATGCGCCGCGGGTGACGCGGGGTTCCTCGGCCTCTTCGGGCAGGTCGGTGATGCTGTCGACGGCGGCCGAGACATCGTCGGCGGCACGGCCCATGTCCCAGCCCGGCTCGAACTCAAGCTGGATGCTGGCGGTGTTCTCGCGCGAGGTGGCTTGCGAGGTTTCGACGCCTTCGACGGCGAGCAGCGCGGGTTCCAGCACCTGCACGATGCCGGCGTCGATATCTTCGGCGCTGGCGCCGTCCCAGAGAACTGAAACGCTGACCTCGTCAATAATAACGTCCGGGAAGAATTGCGCCTGCATCCGGGGCGCGGCGGCGAGGCCGAGGACCACGAGGACCACAAGCAGCAGGTTCGCCGCCGTGGGGTGACGGGTGAAATAGGACAGGATCCCGCCGGCGCGCTCGGGAAGGTCGCGAACCATGGGTTAGCTGCCCATGCGGCGTTCGAGCCGTTCGACGGTTTGCGCCGGCACTTCCGGCTGTTCAAGCTGGGCCAGCAGGCGGGTCTTCATGGCGGCGGGAATGTCGGGGCTGTCTTCGACGAACTGGCGCAGGCGGGCGCGGCGGTCTTCGGTAAGTTCGAGCATCTGGGCGGTGTCGTCCGCGTCGGGCGCGTTGCCCAGGGGGCGGACCTTGAGGCCGGGGCCGAGAAGCGGGCTGCGTTCGGTCACGATTTCGAGGCCGTCGAGGCCGTCGCCGGACACGAGGATGTCGTTGCCCTGGCGGCGGACCAGCGTGACGGGGACGGCCCGCAGACGGTCCTCGGCGGTTAGTGCCAGCACGGTGCCGTCCGAGCCAAGCGCTGTGGCGGGCAGGCGGACGATGTTGTCGATGGGCGGTTCCTCGATCAGGACCGAGACGAAGTCGCGGGGTTTGAGGCCTTGCGGGTCGTCGATGCGGGCATAGACCAGACGCCCGGTCTGGCCTTCCTCGACCCCGGCGCTGTCGCGTGTGATGCGGCCGGTGGTTTCCATTTCCAGCCCGAAGACATCGAGGCGGATGCGAACGGGGGCGAGGATCAGGTCGCCGTTTTCGTCCAGCAGGCGGCGGTGTTGCGCGGTGGAGACCCGGAAGGGCACGTCCAGTGCGGTGGTGTCGATGAGATCGGCCAGCTTCTCGTTGGCGGAGACGAGCCGGCCCTCGACGACGCTGACGGCCTGAAGCGTGCCGGTGAAGGGGGCGGTGATGGTGGTTTCGTCCAGCGCCTTCTGCGCCTCGGCCAGCGCGATGCGGCTGCGCGACAGGCGCGTCTGGGCCTGATCGACGCGGGCCTCGGCAGTGGCCTCGGCCTGGCGGCGAGTCAGCACGGCCTGTTCGGCGCTGGCGGCATCCAGCTCGGCGAGTTCGACGGCGGCGGCGGTACCGACGCCGCGCTCTTCAAGGTCAATCTGGCGGTCGAGGGCGCGCTTGCGCAGCTCGGCCTGAGACTGCGCCGCCTCAAGTTCGTCGCGGGCGAGGTTCAGGCCGCGTTCGGCCTCGCGCACCTCGGCCTCGGCATCGGTGAGGTCGGCGCGGGCGAGGTCGAGGGCGAATTGCGCATCGGTCGGGTCGATGCGGGCCAACACCTGCCCGTCGCGGACGCGGCCGCCATCTTCGAAAAGCGAAGTGAGCTCTGTCACGCGGCCCGCTGTATCCGAGCGGATTTCGAGCGTGCGGCGGCTTTCGACCTCGCCATAGGCTGTCAGGAACGGGGTTTGCGTGCCCGGTTCGGCGGTGACGGTGTTGACGGCGAAGACGCGCTCGCGCCGCTCGGGGGCTTCGGTTTCGGCGCTCATGCGTTCCTGCGCGGCGGAAAACACGATCTGCCCGGCATAGGCAAACAGGCCCACTGTCAGGGACAGCAGGAACAGTCCGGTCAGGCTGTGGCGCAGGAACCGCATTCAGATCAACCTTTTAAGCCACTTGGCGCGGAGCAGTCATACCATAAAGATAGACGCCCGCGGCAAGGTTTCATGGGGCTGATACGCGGCCAAAGGTCACTTCCGTCGCAAATGTTCGTCCAGCCGCGGCATTATTTCGACGAAATTGCAGGGGCTGTGGCGGTAATCGAACTGGTAGGCCAGGATTTCGTCCCATGCGTCCTTGCACGCACCGGGGCTGCCGGGCAGGGCGAAGAGGTAGGTGCCGTTCGCCACGCCGCCGGTGGCGCGGGACTGCACGGCGGAGGTGCCGATCTTTTTCATCGAGACGATGGTGAAGACGGTGCCGAAGGCGTCGATTTCCTTTTCATAGACGTCCCTGTGCGCCTCGACCGTGACGTCGCGGCCCGTCAGGCCGGTGCCGCCGGTGGAGATTACGACGTCGATCTCGGGGCTGGCGATCCATTCGCGCAATTGCTCGGTGATCTGGTCGCGCTCGTCGCGGACGACCATGCGGTCGGCGAGGATGTGGCCCGCCGCCTCGATCCGGTCTACCAGCACCGCACCCGAGCGGTCCTGGCTGAGGTCGCGGCTGTCGGAGACGGTCAGCACGGCGATGCGGACCGGGATGAATTCCCTGGTGTCGTCGAAGCGGCTCATGGTCGGGTCAGGTCCTTTCGATCAGGGCGAGGCGCAGGGCGAGGCCGGTGAAGATGGTGGCGCAGACATAGCCGATGCCTCGGGCGAAGCCGGGCGAGCGGGCCATGCGGCGGCCAAGGCCGCCGGCGAAGATGCCGACGGCGGCGTTAACGATGAAGCCGCCCGCCGCGATGACCGCGCCGAGGAGCAGGAACTGAGCCAGCACGCTGCCGCGGGCGGGGTCGATGAACTGCGGCAGGAAGGCCAGCACGAAAAGGATCACCTTGGGGTTCGTCAGGTTCACGACCATCCCGTCGCGAAAGGCGCGGGAGGGTTTGACGGGCGGCGTGTCGCCGGCCGTGGGAGGGTGCCGCAGGGCCTGCCACGCCAGCCAGAGCAGGTAGGCGATGCCGGCCCAGCGGATCACGTCGAAGAGCCAGGGCAGGGTGGCGACGGCGGCCCCGAGGCCAAGGCCGGCCAGAGTGACATGCACCAGGCCGCCCAGCACGATCCCGGCGCTGGCGGCGACGGCAGGGCGCGGGCCGCCGCGCAGGCCCTGGCCGAGGCAGAACATCATGTCCGCGCCGGGTGTGAGGTTCAGCGCCACGGCGGCGGGAATGAAGGCCAGGAGGGTGAGCGGGTCGATCATCAGAGTTCGAACCAGTTGGGGCGGGGGCCGAGATTGACCACCTGCGTGGCGCCGATGCGGCCGGTCACGCCCCAGCTGTCGTGGATATGGCCGCAGAGGGCAAGTTTCGGCTGGATGCGCTCGATGGCGTCGCGGATGGCGGTGGAGCCGACGGACATGTCGAGCGAGGTGAGATCGGCCACGCCTTTGGGCGGGGAATGCAGGACGAGGATGTCGGCGCTTTCGCACGGAGCGAGCAACGCCTCGGCCTCTGCGTTGGACAGGTCGCAGGACCAGTCGCCGAAGGGCGTGACGGGTACGCCGTAGCCAAGGCCGAAGAGGGAAAGGTCGGCGTGGGTGGTTCCGGTGCCGTGCAGCACGGTCATGTTGGGCAGGGCAGTAGCGGAGAGTTCCTGAAAGCTTTCGGCATTGCCCGGCACTGCGATGATGGGAGCGACAATTCCGGACAGCATCTCCATCGCCTCGTCGAGCCCGGCGCGGTGGTTGCAAAAGTCGCCGGCGCCGATCACCAGGTCGGCCTCGGCGCTGGCGGCTACGATTTCGGCGGCGCGGGCGCGTGCGAGATGCAGATCGGAAAAGGCGAGTATCTTCATGACTGTCCTTCGAGGCGGGCCTGAAGGTCGAGCAGGTCGGCCCAGGCGGCACGTTTCTCATGGGGTTTCCGCAAGAGGTAGGCCGGGTGGAACATCGGCAGGGCAGGCTTGCCGAAAGCTTCGGTCCAGTGCCCGCGCAGGCGGGTGATGCCGCGTTTGCCGAGCGCCGCCTGGCAGCTGATATTCCCCATGAGCACGATCACTTCGGGGTCGACCAGTTGCACGTGGCGTTCGACGAAAGGCAGCATCATCGCGATTTCCTGCGGGTTCGGATCGCGGTTCTGCGGGGGGCGCCAGGGCAGGATGTTGGTGATGTAGGCCCCGGTGGCGGCATCGTCGTTCTGGCGCGAAAGACCGATGGCTGCCAGCATCTTGTCCAGGAGCTGCCCGGCACGGCCGACGAAGGGTTTGCCCTGCTGGTCCTCGTCACGGCCCGGGGCCTCGCCGATGATCATCAGGCGGGCGGAAGGGTGGCCGTCTGAAAAGACGAGGTTGCGCGCGCCGCGCTTCAGGTCGCAATGCTCGAAAGCGGCGAGGGCGGATTTGAGCGCATCGAGGCTGGCAGCATCGCCGGCGGCGAATCCGGCCTCGGCGGCGGTGTCGAGCTCGGGTGCCTTGGCGGGTGTCTGGGGCGCCGTGTCGGGAAGTTTGACCGGTGTCAGCCGCTCGGGCGCCTCATAGCGGTTTACCGGCGTGTCGCCGATCGCCTCGGTCGCGCCGAGGTCGATCTGCCAGTCGAGCAGGGCAAGGGCGGTGTGCGAATCCAAGGGGGCGGTCATGGGGCGGAAGATAGCGGCTGTGGCGGGAAGGGGGAAGGTGGGTTGCTTGTAGGGCCGGATGGCCTGCCTCACGGCGAAAGGCAGGTGGGGTGGAACCCCACCCTACGCTTGCCCCACGCGCCGGGCTTTCCTATAAGCGCGCAGGTATTTGGCGACGGAGCGGTGGCATGGCTTTTCAACACGCGCATCTTCTGGGGATCGAACCCCTCGCGCCGTCGGATATCTCTAGCATCCTCGATTTGTCGGACCGCTATGTCGACCTGAACCGCCGCGACCAGAAGCACGCCGATGCTCTGGCCGGGCTGACGCAGATCAACATGTTCTTCGAGAATTCCACCCGGACGCAAGCCAGTTTTGAACTGGCGGGCAAGCGGTTGGGCGCGGACGTGATGAACATGGCGATGCAGGCCAGTTCGATCAAGAAAGGTGAGACGCTGATCGACACGGCGATGACGCTGAACGCGATGCATCCCGATTTGCTGGTGGTGCGGCATCCGCAGTCGGGGGCGGTGGACCTGCTGGCGCAGAAGGTGAACTGCGCGGTGCTGAACGCGGGCGACGGGCGGCACGAGCATCCCACTCAGGCGCTGTTGGATGCATTGACGATCCGGCGCGCCAAAGGCCGGTTGCATCGGTTGAGCATCGCGATCTGCGGGGATATCGCGCACTCGCGCGTGGCGCGGTCGAACATCATCCTGCTGGGCAAGATGGAGAACCGCGTGCGGCTGGTGGGGCCGTCGACGCTGATGCCTGCGGGTATTGGCGACTTCGGAGTCGAGGTTTTCGAGGACATGCGCGAGGGTCTGAAAGACGTGGACGTGGTGATGATGCTGCGCCTTCAGCGAGAGCGAATGGATGGCGGTTTCATACCCAGCGAGCGGGAGTATTATCACCGCTACGGTCTGGATGCCGAGAAACTCGGGCATGCGAAGGCGGATGCAATCGTGATGCACCCCGGACCCATGAACCGGGGGGTGGAGATCGACGGCGAGATCGCGGACGACATCAATCGCAGCGTGATCCAGGAGCAGGTCGAGATGGGCGTGGCCGTGCGCATGGCGGCGATGGACCTGCTGGCGCGGAACCTGCGGGCGAAACCCAAGGAGGTTATGGCATGAGCGAGCGCATCGAGATTCGCGAAACCGAGAGTGGCGTGGTGCGCGTCTTCGACGTGGACCTGAGCCGGGAACAAGCGGAGACGTTCATACGGCGCAATGGAAGCTGGCCGTTGCAGGAGGCGCTGGGGGCCGAGACCCTGGATCCGCATTATGTCGACATGATGCAGATCGAGGATCTGGAAGGGTATGGCCTGAGCCAGTACCTCGAGCAGGGGATGGGCGTTCCCGCGGATGACCTCGAGGACGCGCATGTTCTGATCGAAGGCCTGAAAGGCTCGGTTCTGGTCATCGGATCGGGCGCGTTCGGCGGCCAGGCGCAGGTGCTGACGCCGCGCGCGCCGCTGCGGCTGGTGGCGACATTCAACGAGGACAAGGCGCCGGTGCAGTTTGATCCGCTTCCGAGCGCGGGCGCGCAGGTGGCGCCCGCGACGGAGGAGCCTGACGCGCCGGAGCCGAAGAAGAAGTCGGACGCGGCCATGTCGGGCCGGGTGGCGATGATCGCGCTCATCGTTCTGTTCGTGCTGACGGCGGTCGTGGTCTGGGTGGCCTCTTGAGCGACGCCGTGTCCGTCATGGTGCCGCAGGCGGAACTGGAGCCCGGAGAGCGGGTTGTCGAAAGCTTTCACGCCGACCGAAGAGCTTATTGGCGCGATCATGCATGGATGGCGGCGGGCGCCATGGCACTGGGCATGGTGGTTCTGTGGGCCATCGGCAACCCGCATGTCTGGACAGGTGCCGTGGGCGGGTTGGCCGCGATTGCGGTGCGGGCCGGGTACCTGGCCTCGGACGAGGTGAAAGCCCGCTGGGACTTGACCGACCGGCGTTTGCTGGGGCCGCTCGGCAAGCAGGCCTGGCTGCGGGAGATTGCGCACCTTCGCGTTCTCGGATCGGCGGTGCAGATAGTGACGACCGAGGGCGACAAGCACCTGATCAAGTACCTTGCCGACCGGGACGCCGTGAAGGCCCGGATCGAAGCGGCGGTTGCGGGAGCAATGGCATGACGGCGGACGTCGATGAATGGGACGGTATTCTGAACCCCGGGGAGAAAGTCCTGTGGCAGGGGCGGCCCGATCCGGGTGTCACCATCGGACCGGCCAGTATCGTCACGTTGATTTTCGGTCTGTTCTTCGCGGGGTTCGCGCTGTTGTGGATGATCCTTGCCGCGACTGCGGGCGGGGCGTTCTGGATGTTCGGGCTGATCCATTTCTCGGTCGGCCTGGGCATTGCGTTCGGCGGTATCTTCTGGGAGCCGTGGAAGCGGCGGCATACCTGGTACACGCTGACCGATAGCAGGGCCTTCATAGCGCGGGACCTGCCATTCCAGGGCCGGACCTTGAAGAGCTATCCGATCACCGGCCAGACCAGGCTGGAACTGCGGGATGGCACACCGGGGTCGGTCATGTTCGATCACGAGATGCGCCGGCGTAAGAATGGTCACTACCGCGTCGATATCGGCTTCGAGCGGATCGCGGAGGCCGGCGAGGTGATGCGACTGATGCGGCAGGTGCAGGAAAGGGAAAGTGCATGACGAGGGTGGTGTTCGAGAACGCCCGGATGGTCGACCCGGAGGCGGGCGAGGTCACCGAAGGCTGGCTGCTTGTCGACAAGGGCCGGGTCGAGGCTCGCGGCAGCGGTGACGCGCCCGAAGCCGGCCAAAGGGTGGATTGCAGAGGCAAGTACCTGGCGCCGGGCATCGTGGATCTTGGCGTCAAGGTGTGCGAACCCGGAGAACGCCACAAGGAAAGCTATCGCAGCGCCGGGGCCGCCGCTGCAGCGGGGGGCGTGACGACGATGATCACTCGGCCCGACACGCTGCCCGCGATCGACAGCCCCGAGACGCTGGAATTCGTCGCCCGCCGCGCCAACGAGGCGGCGCCCGTGAACGTGTTGCCGATGGCGGCTCTGACAAAGGGTCGCGAAGGACGCGAAATGACCGAGATCGGGTTCCTGATGGATGCCGGGGCCGTGGCCTTTACCGATTGCGATCACGTGGTGGCCGACAACAAGGTGCTGAGCCGGGCGCTGACCTATGCCAGCAGCCTGGGGGCGCTGGTCGTGGGGCATGTGCAGGATCCGGTGCTGAGCGCGGGCGCGGCGGCGACATCCGGAAAGTTCGCGTCGTTGCGCGGTCTGCCGGGCGTGGGCACGATGGCCGAACGCATGGGGTTGGAGCGGGACATGGCGCTGGTCGAGGCGACGGGCGCAAGATACCATGTGGATCAGGTGACCACTGCCGTAAGCCTGCCGGTGCTGGAGCGGGCACGTGCGGCGGGGCTGGACGTGACGGCAGGGACGTCGATCCACCACCTGACGCTGAATGAACTGGACGTCGCCGACTATCGCACCTTTTTCAAGGTCAAGCCGCCGCTGCGGTCCGAGGACGACCGCCGTGCCATGGTCGAGGCGGTCCGCGATGGCACCGTCGACATCATCAGTTCCATGCACACCCCGCAGGACGAGGAATCCAAGCGCCTGCCTTTCGAGGAAGCCGCCAGCGGAGCCGTGGCGCTGGAAACCCTGCTGACGGCGGCGCTGCGGCTTTACCATGCCGGAGAGTTGGACCTGCCGACGCTGTTCCGGGCGCTGGCTCTGAATCCTGCGAAACGCCTTGGTCTCGACGCCGGGCGACTGACCGAGGGGGCGCCCGCCGACCTGGTTCTCTTCGATCCGGACCTGCCCTATGTGCTGGACCGGTGGACGCTGCGGTCGAAATCGAAAAATACGCCGTTTGACGGGCAGCGCTTGCAAGGTAAGGTTCTTGCAACCTATGTTGCCGGACACGCGGTTTTCGAGAACGTAAATGCCTGATATTCAATCCAGTCTAGCGGTTCTCGCCCTGTGGGCGGCGGTGGGCTACCTGCTGGGGTCCATCCCGTTCGGAATGATCGTGGCCCGTGTCTTGGGGCTTGGAAATCTGCGCAACATCGGCTCGGGCAATATCGGCGCCACGAACGTCTTGCGTACGGGGAACAAACTGGGCGCGTTGATCACCTTGTTGCTGGACGGGGGCAAGGGCGCCGCTGCTGTCCTGCTGGCGAGGGCCCTGGCGGGCGAAGACGCGGCGCAATTGGCCGGGCTGGCGGCGTTCACCGGGCACTGTTATCCGATCTGGCTTTCGTTTCGGGGCGGCAAGGGCGTGGCGACTTTCCTTGGCATCTTCCTGGGGCTGGCCTGGCCCGTGGGAATCGCATGTTGCCTGACCTGGCTGGTCGCGGCGGTGGCGATGCGCATTTCGAGCATGGCGGCAATCTACATGGCGGCGCTGTCGACGGTCTGGATGGTTTTCCTGGGATACCGCGAGTTGTTCGTGCTTGGAATTGTATTGACCCTTTTCATCTTTTTGCGCCACGCGGCGAACATTCGCCGCCTGCGAGACGGCACGGAGCCGAAGATCGGCCAGAAGTGATGCCGGGGGCACCCGCAGGCTTGTCACGAGTTCTCGAACCTCAGGACATTTGCCGCGAGAAATGATTTGACTTTACAATCCTTTCAGTTATTTCTGTCATTACAGAAATTACAGGATTTACGACATGCAACTTTCGCCCGCCACTCAGAATTTCATTCTGCATTGGGGTGAAATGGGCGCCAAGTGGGGCGTGAATCGCTCAGTCGCGCAGATTCATGCGTTGCTGCACGTGATGCCGGACCCGATGACCGCCGAAGACATCAGCGAAACATTGAACCTTGCACGGTCGAACGTTTCGAACGGGCTGAAGGAGTTGCAAGCCTGGAAACTGGTAAAGGTCAGCCGCCAGCTGGGGGATCGGCGCGATCACTTCACGTCCGTCCGTGACATGTTCGACCTGGTGAACGTGGTGATCGAGGGCCGGCGGGAACGTGAGTACGCGCCGACGCTTGCCGCTTTGAAGGCGGTGGCGGAGGAGGCCGAAGCCGACGGGACGCCCAAGAAGGTGCGCGGACGCATCCGCGAGACGCTGGAGACGATGCAGCTGTTCGACGACTGGTACCGAGACGTGGCGCGCCTGCCGCGGGCCGTGCAGCTGAGCGCGGTGAAACTGGGGGCGCGGGTGGCGAAGTTCCTGCCGAAAGGCAAATCCGGATAAAAAATTTGACTGGAGATTTCACGAATGACAGAAATAACTGCAATCACGAAAATACGCGATACCTACGTGATCGATCCCGTAGCGTTCTTTTTCGCGCTGGTGGCCGCACCGCTGGCCGTCGCCGCCGGAGGTTTCTGGGCCTTGGGCATCCCGATCTTCGCGGTTGTGTTCGGCGGGCCCGTTTACCTGGCGATCGGGGCGCCGGTGCTTCTGTGGTATCTCGGGCGCAGGCCGCCCGAACCGTGGCGCATCGCCGGGCTGGCCCTTGTCAGCTTCGGCGCGCCGGCGGCTGTCTTCATGCTGTACCAACTGGTGACCGGCGGCGAACGTGCGGTTCAGGAGTTCTCTCTTTTCGCTGGATTCGGACTGATCTTTGCCCCGCTCTGGGGTGGCGTGTTCGGCATGTTCTACCGCAATTTTCGGCGCGACATCTATGCGCGTCCCATCTGAAGGAGACGAGACAATGTTGACTTACTTGCTGAGCTTTATCGGACTGTCGCTGTTGGCGCTGATCGCCCTGACACGGATGATCGTGCTGATCGGTTCGATGCAGCGGGAGTGCCCCGAGACCGGACCGGCGGCGCGGTTGGTCGCCGTGACCGTGGCGACGGGATTTTGCGCTATCGGCGCGGGGGGCGTGTTTCTCATCGCGGCGGCGTTCCCACTGCTGGCGCAGGCCCCGATGATGGCGTTCTTCGTCGGATTGGGGCTGGCGGTGCTGTGCCTGGGCTTGGGGTTCTCGCACGCGGTAAATACGCTGCGGCTTATGCTTCACAGGTCGAACGTGCTTGTCGATAGCTGAGACCGGAGTTGAAAAAGCAAAAGACCGCCCTTGTCCGGGCGGCCTTTTCTGTTTGTGCGGGAGGCCCCGGGTCAAGCCCGGGGCAGGCTCCCGGGTCAAGCCCGGGGCGGGCGCGCCCATCAGTAGCTGAATTCTTCGTAGATCCGGGTGAGGTCGCCGTTCCAGGCGCCGTGATAGCGGTCGAGCAATTCGTCGGCGGGCACTCGGCCAGAGTCAACGCTTTCCTGAAGCGCGTTGAGGAAGTGGGTCTCGTCCGGGACCATGCCGCCGGCACCGGGGCGGGCGCGGGCCTTGAGGCCGGCCTCGGCGATCGACAGAACCTCGCGCGCGAGATCGTGCATCGAGATGTCGCCAACCTTGGCATCGAGCGCCTCGACGCTGGCGGCGACGCGCAAGGCCTCGCGGGTTTCGGCGTCCCAGCCCTTGGCCACGTCCCACGCGGCGTCGAGTGCGGACTGGTCGTACATCAGGCCCACCCAGAAGGCGGGCAGGGCGCAGAGACGTCGCCACGGGCCGCCGTCGGCGCCGCGCATTTCCATGAATTTCTTGATCCGCGCCTCGGGGAAGATCGTGGTGAGGTGATCGGCCCAGTCCGAAAGGGTGGGCGTCTCACCGGGCAGCGCGGGCAGTTCGCCTTTGAGGAAATCGCGGAAGGACTGACCGAGCGCGTCGATATACTGCCCGTCGCGGTAGACGAAATACATCGGCACATCGAGCGCGTATTGGGCGTAGCGCTCAAACCCGAAGCCATCCTCGAACACGAAAGGCAGCATACCCGTGCGGTCGGCGTCGAGGTCGCGCCAGACTCGCGAACGCCAGGATTTGTGACCGTTGGGCTGTCCGTCCAGAAACGGCGAGTTTGCGAAAAGTGCGGTGGCCACGGGTTGCAGGGCGAGGGCAACCCGCAGTTTCTGGACCATGTCGGCCTCGGATGCGAAGTCGAGGTTGACCTGTACGGTGCAGGTGCGGCGCATCATGGTCTGGCCCATCGTGCCGACCTTCTGCATGTAGGCATCCATCAGCTTGTAGCGGCCCTTGGGCATCATCGGCATGTCGTTGTGCCGCCAGATCGGCGCGGCGCCGAGGCCGATGAAGCCGACGCCGACCTTGTCGGCGACGTCCTTGACCTCGGCCAGATGGACGTTCACCTCGTCGCAGGTGTGGTGGATGGTCTCGACCGGGGCGCCGGAGAGTTCGAGCTGTCCGCCGGGTTCAAGCGACACGTTGGCGCCGTCTTTTTCCAGGCCAATGAGGTTGTCGCCTTCCATGACAGGCGCCCAGCCATGCTTGTCGCGCAGGCCTTCGAGAACGGCGCGCACGCTGCGGTCGCCATCGTAGGGAATGGGTTTCAGCGTATCCTTGCAATAGCCGAACTTCTCGTGCTCGGTCCCGATGCGCCAGGTGTCGCGCGGTTTGCAGCCGCTTTCGAGATACTCTGCCAGTTGGGCCTCGGACTCGATCGGGCCGCCGCCGGATTGGGGGATGGACATGAAGACTTTTCCTGCGTTGCGCGCGAACTTGGAGGAGAGGCTTGGCCCGAATGGGCAGGGGTGTCAATGCAGCCGATTGGAGTATGTGGACCAGACGGTGACGGTTTCGCGATCTTGTGACGAGAGTGCTGCGAGCATTTTCTGCACACGCAGGCCGGGCAGGGTGGCAAAGGCGTCGAAGAGCGTGTCGGCGCCCTGGGCGGTGGTGGGAATCATGAGGGCGGGCTGGCCGGGCTGATGCAGGCCCCAGTGGGCGGGCTTGGCGGCGTGGTCCAGCGTGAGGCGGGACATCTCGGCCAGATCGACCGCGCCGCCGGTGAGTGGGCCGAAATAGGTGATGCGGCCTTCGTCCACCTGCACGATGCCGGGTCCGTTGCTGGCGCTGCGAAACCGGGCGCGTTGCAGCCCGATGAAGCCGAGCGCGGCCCCGATGGGCAGAAGCGCGTAGCCGACCCACGACAGGATGCCGATGAAGCCGAGCGACCACCACGCGCCTAGGGCGATGACGCCCGCGCCGATCAGCACTTCACGCCAGCGGGTGAGGCTTTGGGCAGCTTCGGGACGGATGAAGCTCATGTCCAGTCTCCGAAGCGTTGTTGCCAGACGGTCATGGCAGCCACGGCGGCGGTGTCGGCGCGCAGGATCCGGGGGCCCAGGGATGTGGGATGCGCGAAGGGCAGGGCGTGAAGGCGCGCGCGCTCGGCGTCGGAAAAGCCGCCCTCGGGTCCGATGAGGATGGCCCAGGGTGCTGCTTCGTTGTCCTTGTGTACGCGCTCGCGTTCGCCAGCGAGTGCTTCGTCGCAGAACATCAGCTGGCGGTCCTCGGGCCAGTCGGCAAGCAGGCGATCGAGTTTTTGGAGGTCGGTGACGTCTGGGACATACGTGCCGCCGCATTGCTCGGCGGCCTCGACGGCGTGGGCCTGAAGGCGGTCCTGCCGGATGCGTTCGGAATTGGTGAACTCGGTCTGCACGGGAATGATGCGGGCGGCGCCCATTTCGGCGGCTTTCTCGACGATGAAATCGGTGCGGGCCTTCTTGATCGGGGCGAAGAGCAGCCAGAGGTCAGGCGGGTTTTGCTGGGGGCAGGTCTGATCCTCGACCAGCAGTTCACCTGCCCGCTTGGTCGCTTGAGCGACCGTTGCGCGCCATTCGCCGTCTTGTCCGTTGAAGAGCAGGACGGCGTCGCCCGTGCCCTGCCGCATGACGCCGAAGAGGTAATGCGCCTGGTCGCGGCTGAGAGGAACCGTTTGCCCTTCCCCGAGGGGGTGCTCTACATAAAGCCTGATCTTTGCAGTCGACATGAGGCCAACATATGACCGGACCGAACCAGACGCCAGATGCGACCGGCGAAGTGGCAGATGCGGTCAAGGGCAACTGGGTGGACCGGTCGGCCCCGGCCTGGAGCCGGCCCTATCTGCGATTGAGCCGGGCCGACCGTCCGATCGGGACGTGGCTGCTTTTACTGCCGTGCTGGTGGGGTCTGCTCTTGTCGATGCTGCATGACGGCCGCGCCACCTGGCACGACCTGTGGATCTTCGCGGGCTGCGGGATCGGAGCGTTTTTGATGCGCGGTGCGGGGTGTACGTGGAACGACATCACCGACCGGCATATTGACGGGTCCGTGTCGCGCACCGCGTCGCGTCCGATCCCGTCGGGGCAGGTCAGCGTGATGCAGGCGCTGTCGTGGCTGGTGGCGCAGGCATTGGTGGCTTTCTGTATTTTGCTGACGTTCAACATGGCGGCGATCATCCTCGGGATCATCTCGCTGGCGCCGGTTTGCGTGTATCCCTTTGCCAAGCGGTTCACGTGGTGGCCGCAGATCTTCCTTGGGCTGGCGTTCAATTGGGGGGCGCTGCTGGCTTGGACGGCGCATAGCGGGCGGCTGGAATGGCCGGCGGTGGTGCTGTATTTGGCCGGGATTGCATGGACGCTGTTCTATGACACGATCTATGCCCAGCAGGACGCCGAGGACGATGCGCTTATCGGGGTGAAGTCCACAGCCCGGCTGTTTGCCGGGCGCACGCCGGTCTGGTTGCAGCGGTTCCTGATCGGCGCGGTCAGCCTGATGGCCATCGCGGTGATCGGCGCGGCGGTGAGTGGCTCGGCCCTCGCGGTGCTGGTGGCGTTGATCGGTCCCTGGGCGTTCGGCTGGCACATGTTCTGGCAACTCAGGCAGTTCGACATGGACGACGATCCGACGCTGTTGCGGTTGTTTCGGTCGAACCGGGATGCGGGCCTGCTGCCCCTGCCGTTTTTCGCCGCAGCCCTGTTCGTTTGATTGCACTCGGTCCGCGTGGCGCATAAATAGGCCGGGTGGTAAACAACGGCGAGCCTTGGGTTCATGCGCCTTTCCTCCATCTTCGCCATTCTTGGTACCTTCTTTCTGGCCTTCGTCCTGTGCCTTTTCGCGGCGCGATTCTCGGTGCAAGTGATCGAAGAAGGCTCGCGCAACGCGGTGCGCGACACGCTGGACGAGCGCGGGATGACATGGACGGAAGTGGATGCCGACGGGTTGCAGGTGTTCCTTGCCGGTACGGCACCGTCCGAGGCCACGCGCTTTCGCGCGCTGTCCATCGCAGGAAGCGTCGTGGAATCGGCCCGGATCATCGACCAGATGCTGGTGGCCGACAGCGCCGATATCGCGCCGCCGCGATTCTCGGTCGAGATTCTGAGCAATGACAGCGGGCTCTCATTGATCGGACTGATCCCGGCCGAGACCGACCGCGAGCAACTGATCGAGGACGTGGCCAAGAATGCGCCCGGCAAGGAGGTGACCGACCTTTTGGAGACGGCCGATTATCCGCATCCAGAGACGTGGGATGACGCGATCGGATACGCGGTCGACATCCTCAAGCAGATGCCGCGCACCAAGATCTCGGTCGAGGCCCGCAGAGTGAGCGTGGTGACCATGGCCGACAGCCACGAGGACAAGCGCAACCTCGAGACACAGTTGGCGCGCAAAGTTCCCGACGGGGTGCGCCTGTCACTGGATATCTCGGCGCCGCGGCCCGTGGTAACGCCCTTCACGCTGCGGTACCTGCTGGAAGATGGCGAAGGCAGTTTCGACGCCTGCGCCGCCGATACGGAGGCCGCACGGGACCGAATCCTGGCCGCTGCGGGCAAAGCGGGTTTGCGGCAAAAGGCCCAGTGCACGTTGGCGCTGGGAGTGCCGTCGCCGCAATGGGGTCGCGCGGCCGAGTTGGCCATTGGCGCTCTTGGGGAGTTGGGTGGCGGCAGTGTGACATTCTCGGATGCCGACATTGCATTGGTGGCGGCAGAGGGCACCGATGAAAAGCTCTATGACAGCGTGATCGGCCGGCTGGAGACAAGCCTGCCGGAAGTGTTTGCCCTGAAGGCCGTCTTGCCCAAGCCCAAGGAGGCCGCCGCAGAGGCCCCGCCCGAGTTCGTGGCGACGTTGTCACCCGAAGGGCTCGTTCAGATCCGTGGCCGGGTCGAGAGCGCGCAGGCGCGGGAAATGGTCGACAGCTTTGCCAAGGCAAAGTTCAGCTCTGACGTGGTCAGCACAACCGCGCGGGTGGCTGAAAACCTGCCGACGGACTGGACGGTGCGCGTGCTGACCGGACTGGAGGCATTGGCGTATCTGTCGAACGGGGCCGTGACCGTGGGGCCGGAAAGCATCGCGGTGACGGGTCTGACCGGGCAGCAAGACGCCAGCGCGGAGATCTCGGCGATGTTCGCCGCCAAGCTGGGAGAAGCCGCGGATTTCGACATAGACGTGAATTACCGCGAGGAACTGGACCCGGTGGCGAGCAAACCCACCCCGGAGGAGTGCGAAGCGCAGATCGCCGAGGTGCAGGCCGACAGCAAGATCACCTTCGAGCCGGGCGAGACGGATGTGGATTCCAACGGTGCGCAGATCATGGACCGGATCGCCGATATCCTGAAGGCCTGTGGTGAAATCCGCATGGAAATCCAGGGCCACACCGACAGCCAGGGTCGCGAGGTGATGAACCAGCAACTGAGCCAGGCGCGGGCACAGTCTGTTCTCAACGAGTTGCGGTCGCGCCGTGTGCTGACCTCGGCCATACGGGCCAAGGGATACGGCGAAAGTGATCCGATCGCCAGCAACGACAGTGAAGAGGGCCGCGAGGCCAATCGCCGGATCGAATTCCGGGTCATCCGGCCGGAACCGATCGAAGAACAGCAAACAACGCTTGAAGCGCTGGAAGAAGAAGCGCTAAACGAGACCGATGCGGCGGGGGGCGACGCCGAGCAGGAAACCGGGACGGATGAACAGAACTGAATTTATCATAGCCACGGCGATCGTTTTGTTCGTGGCGTTCTGCATGGGATGGTTCGCCAATTGGTTGGTGCATCGGTTCATTCGGGTGTCAGGATCCGACGTGGGCGAGTTGGAGCGCATGGCGCAGGAGTTGCACGAAGCGGAGGAAACCCGCGACCAGGCGATCACCTACCTGCAGCAGCGCGAGGCGGAATTGACCAACCAGCTGAGCCAGACCGAGGCGGAACTGTCGGCCACGATGGACGGGCTGCGCGAGGCGCGGCACGAGGCCGAGGAATTGCGCAACGAACTGGAAAAGAGCCGCGCCTGACCACGCGGCGCCCCGGGCCGACAGTCGATCACGATAGCGTAGGCCGTGGTTTCGTGCCGGAGCGGCTTGGCGTAATCTGCTGGCGCAGTGGGGCATGGCCCCGTCTCCGAGGTTCCGTGAGCCGTGTTCATGCCTGATAGATGCCTTGCTTTCAAAACGTGCCGGAAAGGCCAAGCCGACGGTCAGAGCGGCCTGTGCCATCCGCGAGGGCCGGCTCGATAGTGGCATGATCAAACGATCCATCCCCGTGGCCGTGGTGGCCATCCTCGTATCGCTGTTCCTGCATGCCGTCGGCGTTGGTTGGCAGGACATTGTTGACGACCCCGAAGACACGCCATCTGCACCGCAGGAGCAGCCGGTGCCGGACACGGGACGCGCCTTCGAGGACCTCGCTGAACCGTTGCCGGAGCCACCGGAGCCGGAGCCGACCGAAGCGGTCGAGCCGCCCGATGTGACCGAACCGGACACGATGCAGACATCCAATGCGATGGTGGCCTCCGACAGCCCCGAGAACGTGACGGCCCCGGACGGCCCCGAGGGCGAAACCGGAAGCCCGGACGAAGGCGCCGGAGAGGAGTCCGAAGACGTTGCCGAGAACAGCGGCGAGGATCAGAGCACATCCGACATCGCGATGATTGCGCCCGATGCGCCGGACGCCGAGCCGCAAGCGCCCGAGGGCGTCGAGCAGGGCACGTCCGAACCTGTCGAGGACACGGTTGAAGCCGAGGAGGCGCGGCAACCCGAGGAGGTCACACCAGAGACCGACGAGGCGGCGCTTGCGCCGACGCCGGAAGCACCTGAGAACGTGATCGCGGCGGAGGAACCGAACCTGGAAGCCTCGGCGGTCACCAGGTCTCTGCGGCCGCCCAGCACCAGGCCCACCGCCGAGCAACTGGGTGTGCCGGAACAGCGCCAGGCACAGGCGCGGCGGACCCCGACCTACGAGTCGCCTCTGACCGCGTACAAGCGCGATGGCACCGACCTGACGGCGCTTGGCCGTATTGGCAGCGCTTCGCCGGGCGATTTCGGAGGATCGGGCGGACAGGGCAACGCCGGTACGACCAATTACGCCGGGCGTGTCCTGATGCAACTCAATCGCGGGCCGCGGATAAACAATCAGGCGACAGGCTCCGCGCGCGTATATTTTCAGATCAATCCGAACGGGTCGCTGGCCTGGGTGCGCATTCTCAACAGTTCCGGATCGGCGGGCATAGACAGCGCAGCAGAGGCCCAGGTACGCAGCGCGGCTCCCTTTCCGCCGCCACCAAGCGGTCAGCCCGAAAAGCTGGTGTTCTTCTATCGCAATCGGTAGTGGCGATGAACGGGCGCAGGAGATGGCAACGATCTGAATAGCGGCCGCGGTATTTCGAACTGGCCACTTGCAACGGTGCTTAGCAGTCAATCAGCCCAATCGTATATCCGGCGGTCCGTTCGAGCCATCCCAAGTCGCATCGGTCGACCATCCAGCTTTTGAGCATCTTGATCTTTGTTCGCGCCGCAAGATCAGGCCTTGGACTTGGCGGCCTTTTTCTTGATTTTCTTGGCCTTCCTGTCTGCCTTGGCCTTGATCTCCTTGGCTTGAAGCTTCAGCTTTTTGGCTGCCTCCTTTGCCTTTGATTTGGCTTTGCCGGACTTCCTTTCGGCTTTATCGGCCGCCTTCCTTGCCGCTTTTCCGGTTTCGCTGGCCTTCTTTTCCGCCTTGGCTTTTAACTTTTTCGCGGCTTTCTTGGCCTTCTTTTCCGCCTTTGAAGGAGCGTCTTTTTTCGCGTCGTCCTTCCCCTTGCGCTCCGCGGACTTGGGGCGCTTCTTCTTGCCGGGATTGGTCTTCGCCGCAGGGCGTGCCACCGCCGCGTCGCGGTCGGTTTGCGACGCGGGGTCGGGTATGGGTGCCGTGATCTGTTTTGCACGTGCGATCAGAACCGGGGCCGTGGCGGCGCCGACACCGCGCACGATCACGATGTCCGAAGGGTGAGCTTTCGCCAGGGCTTCGGCATCCGGTATCCCGGCGGCGATCATTTTTGAGGCAAGGCCCGGGCCAATGCCCGTTATGCGCGTGAGGTCTGTCATTCTGGATAGTTCCGTGAGTGGTTTGTTGTGCGAAACGATTGTTCGATTTGGGATACAATGTATATACAAGTAGAGATTGTCAACAGACCAGTTTCTGAGTGCTGGAGCGCCGTGGTGGCGGCGACTCACTTTGTCGAGAAATCGACGATCGCCTTCACCAGGCAGTCCAGGCTGTCGGTATAAGGGATGGCGTCCGGCAGGCTCTCGTTCATCAGGGAAAGTTCGGTGCAGGCGATGAGCAGGTGATCGGCGCCTTCTTCCGCCATGTCTGCCGCGATGCGTCCCATGTGGGGGGCTAGCGTGTTCAGAGGGCACCCGGCTTTCACCGCGCGAATGATGTCGAGAAGGTCGTCTTCGTCATCGGCCCAGAGCGGTTTCAGGTCATGCGCGTCGAATATTGCGTCGAATACGCCCACCTTGCGCGTCGCGGGGGAGGCCAACATGCCCACGGTTCCCGCGCCGCTTTCGGCAAGATGCCGAGCCGTCAGCTCGATCATGTTCAGGAACGGCAGGCTGGTGGCATTGGCAACGGCCACCGCGTAGTGGTGGGCCGTATTGCATGGCATGGCCAGCGCCTGGGCGCCGGCGCGTTCTAGATCCTGCGCCATGGACATCAGAACTGGCATCGGGTCCTGCCCGTCGCCGTCGATCAGCGCCTTGATCCGGGACGGCACCTGCGGGTTCTGATGTACGATCAGGGGGACATGGTCGGCGTCGTCCTGCGCGGGGATTGCGGAAAGGACCCTTTGCATGAGCAGGATGGTGGCTTCCGGCCCCATCCCGCCCAGGATTCCGACCGGCTTCATCAGGCGCCTATTTCGGCACGTCGAAGCAATGGCTGTAGCCTGTCAGGCCGATCGCTCCGCCGGTGTGAAGGAAGACGACGCGCTCGCCTTTTTTGAAGTGCCCCTTGCGGCAGAGGTCGATGAGACCTGCTGCGCCCTTGGCCGAATAGACCGGGTCGAGCAGGATCGCCTCGGTCCGGGCGAAAAGGTCGATGGCCTCCAGCGTGTCTTCGGCGGGGATGCCATAGCCGGGACCGACGTAATCGGTGTTTGCGACCACGTCGTCGCGTGCGACGACACCGGGGCAGCCCAGCTTCTCGGCCGTCTTGACGGCGAGGTTGTAGACGTTTTCCTCCTGCTTGGGTTTCGGCGCGCGCACGCCAATCCCCAAGAGCGGGATTTGCGCGTTCATCGCCTTGAGACCCGTGATCAGGCCCGCCTGCGTGCCCGCCGAACCTGTTGCGTGAACGATGTGGTCGACGTTCAGGCCCATCGTGACGAACTGGTGCAGCAACTCGAAGGCGCAGTTGACGTATCCAAGCGCGCCGGTGGCGTTGGAGCCGCCCCCGGGGATGGTGTAGACCTTTTTTCCCTCTTCGCGGAACTTGTCAGCCACCGCTTCCATTTCGGCGTTCATGTCGAGATCGGGACCGCGATGTTCCATCGTTGCGCCGTGCAGGTGGTCCAGGAGAACGTTGCCGTTATACTTGTAGTTGTCGTAATTGTAGCCGGTCCGGTCCTCGAGAAGGATGTGGCAGGCGAGCCCCAGCTTGGCCGCTGCAGCCGCGGTCTGGCGGGCGTGGTTCGACTGGGTCGCGCCCTGGGTCATCACCATTTCAGCGCCCTGTTCCTGTGCTTCGGCCATCAGGAATTCCAGCTTGCGGGTCTTGTTTCCGCCGGTGGACAGCCCCGTGCAATCGTCCCGCTTGATCCAAATCTCGGGGCCGCCCAGAGCCTCGCTGAGACGCGGCATGTGTTCAAGCGGCGTGGCAAGGTGGGCGAGGCGTACGCGTGGAAACTTTGCAAGGTTCATCTGGGTCTTATCCTTTGGTATTCACGGTGAGTTTGGCAGGTCCGGCCAGTTTGTCCAGCCGGTTATCGGCGGCCAGGGCGTGGCCCTCCATGCGTTCGGCGCGACTGATGGCGGCGGTGGCGCGCGCGAGGTCGGCAACAGCGTCGTCCGAGACGGTCTGCCAGGTCACGGTTTTGAGAAACTTGTGCACCGAAAGGCCGCCAGTGTAGCGGGCGGCCCCCGACGTCGGCAGCACGTGGTTGGGGCCCGACGCCTTGTCGCCAAAGCTGACGGTGGTGTTCTCCCCAAGGAAAAGCGAACCGTAGGCCGTGAGGCGGGAGCGCCACCAGTCGAGGTGTTCGGCCATAACCTGCAGGTGCTCGGGCGCCTTGGCGTCGGCATACTGCGCCATGTCTTCCGGCGTGTCGCACAGCACGACTTCGGCAAGATCGGCCCAAGCCTGTGTCGCGGCGCTGCGGTTGGGCTCCGGCAGTTCAGCGATCAGGTCGGGCACGCGGGCAAGCACGGTGTCGGCAATCGCGCGGTCCGTGGTAGCCAGCCAGACGGGACTGTTATGGCCGTGCTCGGCCTGACTGACGAGGTCGGCGGCAACGACCTCCGGATCGGCGGTGTGATCGGCCAGCACGAGGCTGTCGGTGGGGCCCGCGAACATGTCGATGCCGATGGGGCCGAACAGCTGACGCTTGGCCTCGGCGACGAAGGCATTTCCGGGACCCACAAGAATATCCGCCGCCGGTGCGCCAAACATGCCGAAGGCCATCGCGGCGACGCCCTGCACCCCGCCGATGCACAGGATGCGCGTCGCACCCGCGAGATGCATCGCGAAAAGCATTGCGTCGGGAATGCCCGCTGCGCCGTTGGGCGGAGAGCAGGCAGTGATGTCGGGTACGCCGGCCTCGCGCGCCGTGGCGATGGACATGAGCGCGGAGGCGATATGCGTGTAGCGCCCGCCCGGCACGTAGCAGCCGGCCGCCTGCACCGGGATCTGGCGCTGACCCGCGATCAGGCCGGGGCGCAGCTCGATCTCCATATCCTGGGCCGTGGCGCGCTGGGCCGCGGCAAAACGAGAGATGTTGTCGTGCGCCCAGCGAATATGCTCCTTCAAATCCTTCGGAACGCGGGCGATCGCGGCTTCGATGCTGGCCGAGGACACCGCGATATCACCGGTCCAGCCATCCAGTTGCCGCGCGTATTCCAGCGCGGTTTGCGCGCCGCCGGCCTTGAGGCGGGCCAGCATCATTTGAACGGTATCGGTGACGTCGGCCATCGTCTGGGGCGGTTGGCCGGGGGCGGTCTTGAGGTAGGTAAGCGGCATGGCAAATCTCCTGTCCGTTTCGGATTGCGCCCTCTGGCCGTGTCAGACAAGGGACATGATCGAAAACAGCCGCTGTTTTTCCAGCTACCAAAGGGTGTTTTCAGGAAATACGAAACTTCCAGCGGTCAAGATTTGAACGCATAGAGCAGTGCTCAGCGCAGAAAATTCGTATGAATTTTCTCGGAGGGCCGATGCCGCGCGGCCGCGCAAAATTGGTCACTGTATTCCAGAAGCGGAGGGTTTCAAAGCTATCGCTAGCAGGTAAATTGAGCAAAGAATGAGAGTTTACCCGGAGGCAACGTCCTGATGTCCAAAATCGTGATCCTGACGGGCGCGGGCATTTCGGCCGAAAGCGGGCTTGGCACGTTTCGCGATCAGGACGGGCTGTGGGCGCAGCACCGGATAGAGGATGTGGCGACGCCGGAGGGGTTTGCACGCAATCCGGGCCTGGTGCAGGAATTCTACAACGCCCGGCGTGCGCAGGCCGCTGCGGCGCATCCCAACGCGGCGCATGAGGCGCTGGCGCTGCTCGAGTCGGACCATGCGAGCGAGGTATTGATCATAACGCAGAACGTGGATGGCCTGCATGAGGCCGCCGGCAGCCGCAACGTGGTGCACATGCATGGGCAGCTCGACCGCGCCCTGTGCCATGCCTGCGGCCACCGCTGGCCGGCGCCAAAGGTCATGCAGCCCGACGATGCCTGCCCCGAGTGCGGGCAAAGGGCGACCCGACCGGACGTGGTGTGGTTCGGTGAGATACCCTACGGGATGGAGCGGATCGACCCGGCGCTGGCTGATGCCGATATCTTTGCGGCAATCGGGACCTCGGGCAATGTGTACCCGGCGGCGGCCTATGGCCAGCATGCGCGCCGGATGGGTGCGCATACGGTTGAACTGAACCTAGAGGTATCCACTGCATCGCGCGATTTCGTGGAGCATCGTCGGGGACCGGCCAGCGAGGTCGTTCCGCTTTGGGTCGAGGAGATGCTGAGGGCGTGAGTGGTTCCGCCCCGGCACGTGGTTTTCTACGCGATACCACAGGCTGATTGGGCTGTTCAGACTCAGCCGGAGGGGAGCGTGGGTGCGTTGGGGTTACAACACCGACATGAAGTTCGGCCGAGGGCCGCATTCCGGATCACCCCGGTGCCGCGGATGACTGAATATCTCTCTTGATAAACGAGTGTTGGATGTTCGGTTGCAGACGACGAGCTCGCACCGCTTTCCTTTCCGGTTCGCGCCCGGCAGAGTGACGGCACGAGAGGGAGCCGGATGTCGCACTACGTTGATCCGTCGAGAGACAGCTTTGCCGCGTTTCGGGCCATGGCTCGCGAAGGCCCGGTTCAAATGCTCAACCTGATCCGTCTGCGCGAGGAGGCGGATTATGGCGACGGTACCGTCGCGACCGGGGCGGAGGCTTATGCCGCCTACGGACAGGAAAGTGCGCCGGTTTTCCGCGATCTGGGCGGCCGGATCGTATGGGCAGGACAGCCCGAGATGATACTGATCGGACCACAGGACGAAGGCTGGGACATCGCGTTCATCGCGGAATATCCAGGTGTCGACGCTTTCGTCGGTATGCTGCGTGATCCCGTCTATCGCCGTGCGGTGCGGCACCGGCAGGCCGCGGTGGCGGATTCCCGTCTTGTTCGAATGCGGCCCGGCACGCCCGGACGCGCGTTTGGTGAGATTGTCCTGAATGATGACTGAGGCGGGATCGACATCCGGACGCCGGTCGCGGGCGGTCATCTTCGATCTGGACGGTACCTTGATCGACAGCGCGCCGGATATTCACGCCGCGGCCAACCGGGTGCTGGAGGGCCACGGCATTGCGCCTTTCACCCTGTCCGAGGCACGGGGGTTTGTCGGCCACGGCGCGGCAGTATTCATCAGGCGATGCCTTGCCGCGCGGGGTTTGGACGACGATAGCGCGTTGCAGGCGCAGGTCCTCCAGCAGTTTCTTGACATCTACGAAGGCGCGGTCCACCTGACGCAGCCGTATCCCGGCGTTACCGCGTGCCTCGACGCCCTGGCTGGCGCCGGTGTCGCGCTTGGCATTTGCACCAACAAGCCCGAGGGGCCGACGGCTTCAGTGCTGGCGCATCTGGACCTGGCGCGGTACTTCAACGTGATCGTCGGCGGTGATACCTTGTCGGTGCGCAAGCCCGATCCGGCGCCCTTGCTGCGGGCCATCAGACAAACCGGCGCAGAGGAGGTCATCTTCGTCGGCGACAGCGAAGTCGATGCGGAAACCTCCCGGACGGCCGGCGTGCCTTTCGCGCTTTTCACCGAGGGGTATCGCAAGACCCCGATTGACGACCTCCCCCAGGCAGGCCGGTTCAGCCACTTCGCTTTATTGCCCGCTCTGGTCGACAGGGTTCTGGGCGACCGCGATGCGCCGCCTGTTGTCAGGTCCGGAGCGGATTGCTAGGCTTTCGAGATGCAGATCTTGCTTGGCCGTTCGACCAAATGCCTCAGCCCAGTGTGACGCTCGCCGATGTTGGCGATCAGCCGAATATGGCCGGAATGTACCGGGAGGTACCGTGTCGGTGCGAGCCCGAACTGCCGGATTTTCAAGTCTGTCCTGCCAGGATCAAGGCACTTGCGCCCCTGGTGAGAAGGTTTCACGTCGATGAGTTCCGGTTCGGCAGGATCGTGCACCAGTCGCACCGGGTGATCGCTTACCGCCTGACGCAGGCCGGTATTTTGCCGGGCAATCCAGGTGGTTACGCCTTCGGACGTGACGTCAGCAGGGCGTGGGCGTGACCGAGGGTGTGACGGCAAAGCTCCTGGCCGAAGTGGCCGCGCGGCGCGATGACCTGAACGGCCTGACGCAAGACCTGATCCGCATACCCACGCTTAATCCGCCGGGCGCGAAGTACCGCGAAATCTGCGATCTTCTGGACCGACGGCTTCTGAAGGCCGGGTTTCAGACCGAACTTGTACGGGCCGAAGGTGCGATTGGCGACAGCGATCGGTATCCGCGCTGGAACATCGTGGCGCGACGCGACGGCAACTCGCCAGGCCAATGCGTGCATTTCAACAGCCATATCGATGTGGTCGAAGTTGGCCATGGCTGGACGATGGACCCGTTCGGTGGCGAGGTGAAGGAAGGGCGCATTTACGGGCGCGGCGCCTGCGACATGAAAGGCGGGCTCGCAGCCAGCATCGTCGCGGCAGAAGCATTCATCGCTGTCTGCCCTGACTACGCGGGCGCGATCGAGATAAGTGGCACCGCGGACGAGGAGTCGGGCGGTTTCGGCGGCGTCGCATACCTCGCGGAGCGGGGCTATTTCAGCCCCTCCCGGGTTCAGCATGTCATTATTCCCGAGCCGTTGAACAAGGACCGGATCTGTCTTGGCCACCGGGGCGTCTGGTGGGCCGAGATCGAGACGATAGGCGAAATCGCGCATGGCTCGATGCCGTTTCTGGGCGATTGTGCCGTCCGGCACATGGGCGCCGTGCTGGCGGAGATGGAAGCGAGCCTGTTCCCGGCGCTGGCGGAGAAACGCACGGACATGCCTGTTGTGCCCGAGGGCGCCAAGCAGTCGACGCTTAATATAAACTCGATCCACGGCGGCGAACGCGAGCAGGAGGCCGACTATACCGGGTTGCCGTCGCCCTGCGTGCCCGATCGCTGCCGCATGGTGATCGACCGGCGCTTCCTGATCGAGGAGGATATCGGCGAAGTCGAACGGGAAGTGCGCGACGTGCTGGAGCGCGTGCGCGCGGGACGGGCCGGATTCGATTACACGATCAAGGGCATCCATAGTGTCGAGCCCACGATGACCGCGCGCGATGCGCCGGTGGTGGGGGCCGTCGCCGAGGCGGTGCAGACGGTATTCCGGCGCGAGGCCGAGTATGTGGTCAGCCCCGGCACCTATGATCAGAAGCATATCGACCGGATCGGGCGGCTGAGCAACTGCATCGCCTATGGGCCTGGGATACTCGACCTCGCGCACAAGCCGGACGAATACGTCGATATCGAGGATATGGTCCAAAGCACCCAAGTTATGGCATTGGCTTTGCACAGCTTGCTGTCTGGCGACGGCCCATGATCACCGCGCCGACCTGGGGCGCGGGATCTGGGCCAAGATGGGCTGCAGGTGTCGGCTTGAATTGGCCGGGCATCGCCGCATCTTGATCGGATATCGAAATCAGGAGGACGAATGTGAGACATTTCGTATTTGCTGCCGTGGCGGCTTTCGCGGCGACGCCGCTTTGGGCGGGTGAACTGGCGTCTGGCGACGAGATCACGTCAACGATTTCCGGCAACACCGTGCAGGGCAACATGGCAGACGGCTCTGCCTATACAGAGTTCTACGACACGGACGGCACGATCAAGGGGGCCGATTACACCGGCGCGTGGCGCGTTGAGGACGATCAGATGTGCTTTGACTACGGCGAAGAGGAAAACTGCTGGGGTGTCGCGATCGATGGAGAGTCCGTCACCTGGATGAACGGTGACACCGCCGACGGAACGGGCACCGTCGTGTCGGGCAACCCGAACCAGTTCTGACGCCTCTATCAGCTTCAGACGGCGATATTGTCGATCAGCCGAACCCCCGCGAGATAGGCGGCGGCGAACAGGCGAGCAGGCTGCGCGGTGTCGGTGACACTGCGCAGATCGCTTTGGGACCGCAGGTCAAGGTAATCGACCTTGGTGAAACCCGCCGTGAGCAGGCGGTCTATGGCACGCTCCCGAAGCGGGGCGAGGGCTTCGCCATGGGCGAGGCCCGTAGCAATCTCTTCCATTTCCTCGTGCAGTCGCGGCGCGATCGTGCGCGCGCGATCGGACAAAAGCAGGTTCCGTGAACTGAGCGCCAACCCGTCAATGTCGCGGATCGTGGGGCAACCGTGGACGGTGACGCCGAGATCCAGATCGGCGGCAAGTCGGCGCACGACGAGTAACTGCTGAAAATCCTTTTCACCGAAATAGGCATCGGTGGCGCGGGTCTGCGTGAAGAGTTTCGTCACCACCGTGGCCACACCGTCGAAATGGCCGGGCCTGTGTGCACCGTCCATCACATCGGTCAGGCCGGACACCGACACGTTCGTGGCGAAACCGCCGGGGTACATCTGGTCGCCATCCGGCACCCACAATGCGTCGACCTCGAAACGCGCGAGCTTTCGCGCGTCGTCATCCTCGGTACGGGGATAGTTGGCAAGGTCTTCGGGATTGTTGAACTGCTTTGGATTAACGAAAATCGTCACGATCACATGGTCGCAGTCGCGCTTTGCGGCCGCCACAAGCGACAGGTGACCGTCGTGAAGCGCGCCCATGGTCGGCACGACGCCGATGCGCGCGCCGGCCCGCAGCCAAGGGGCGGTCATCGTCCGCAGGTCAGGCAGGCTTCGCAGGATAGGCGCAGTCACGTGTTCGGTGCCTTGTCTGAATATACGTGCTCCTCGCCGGGAAAGGCGCGGGCGCGGACCTCTTCGGCGTAGGTGGCGATGGCCCGTTCCGCCTCTTCGCCTAGATGCGCGTAGCGCTTGACGAATTTGGGCTTGAACGCGGTGAAGAGCCCCAGCATGTCGTAATGCACGAGGATTTGCCCGTCGCACCCGGCCGAGGCACCGATCCCGATCGTGGGTATGCCTATCTCGCGGGTGATTTCATCCGAGAGTGGGGCGGGCAGTTTCTCGAGAACGACCGAAAAAGCGCCCGCCTCGGCGATCGCACGCGCGTCTCTCAGAACCTTGCCTGCCCCTTCGTCGCGGCCTTGCACCCGATAGCCGCCCAGCGTGTTGATGGATTGCGGCGTAAGGCCGATATGGGCCATGACCGGCACGCCACGCGCCACCAGAAAGGCGATGGTGTCGGCGATGTGAGCACCGCCTTCGAGCTTGACCGCCGCACAGCCGGTCTCTGCCATGAGCCGCGATGCGTTTCGAAAAGCCTGAGCCGGGCTTTCCTCGTACGACCCGAATGGCATGTCGACGACCAGCATGGCGGTCTTGAGACCCCGTGCCACGGCCTGACCGTGCAGGATCATCATCTCCATCGTGACGCCCAGCGTGTTCGGAAGGCCATGCAGCACCATGCCCACGCTGTCGCCGACCAGCACGAAATCGCAATGTGCATCCATCAGTTCGGCCATGGGCGTGGTATAGGCGGTCAGCGACACGATCGGCGTGGCACCTTTCATAGCGCGGATGTCGTCGGGAAGTGGCGCTGATTTACGGCTTGTTGCGCTCATGGGACGCTCCGGAAATGTGCTCGGTGCGAAAGTAGCTAACAGGTATGTGAAGCTGAATCCAGCGGGTAAGGTCCGAAGGAAACACGCTGAATTCCCGGTGATTTGCATTGCGAGAAACAGGTGCCGCAAGGCGTTTCGGAGCGGGCAGGTCGGGAAGGGGCTTTCAAACCGTACGAGAATCCTTAGGTTGACCTTGCGGAGATGCGGAGCGCGCCCCGCGTTTGCTCTGCCGCCACGGATAGGAGACGTCTCTTGCGTTTTGTTGCAGTTCTCGCCTGGCTGATCCTGGCAGGCACCGGGGTTGCTCTTGCCCAGGACCGCGACACCCGGGCGGAACGTCAGGAGGTCATCCGACTGTTGGGGCAATTGCCCGACATCGCGCCGATCCGCGAGGACCTTCGCTTGTTGGGATTTCGCGGCGACAACCTGGATTTGGCAGTGACGCAGGCCGAATTGTTGTATCGCGACCCGGTCATCGCCGGATACGTCGCCGATCAGGTCATTGCCGCGTTCGAGGATCCGACAGCCGTGCGCGTTTCGGACGGCCTGATGTGGCCTCTGATCGAACGCGGGCTCGGCCACCTGCCGACCCGGGACCTGAAGTTCTATTATACCGTTGAACGCAAGATCATGGAGACACTTACAATCCGGCAGTGTGGTATGGCGGTAAGCAACCGCATGCGCCCGGCGCGGTTTGCCGAACTGACGTCTCGCGTGGCCGCCCGCCTGAATACGGACGCGCTGGAAAAATACTACCGCATCCAGGCACAGGCGGCCCGCATTGGTGCGCGGCGTCAGCCGGTGCGCTTGAGCGAGGTCGCAGCACGTCGGGTCGAAGAGCGACTTCAGGCCAGCATGACGCGCAGCATCATGGCGACCGACCGCGCCGGTGATCTGATGCAGGCGATGATCAACCTTGACCAGGCCAGCACGACCGAGGCCTGCGCCATCGGACGGCTTTTCATGAACACGGTCCTGCAGTTCGAAGGCCGCGCCCTGAGCGATACGCTGGTCTACATGAGCCGCCCTTGAGCGCGCCGCTGCGCATCGGGAATCGGGCCGCACGCCGGCTGTGGCTTCATGCCAACGGGCTGGCCGACAATCCCTCTGGCGCCATCGATGTGATGAAGACGATCCGGCAGTTGGGATTCGTGCAACTCGACACGATCAGGAATGTCACGCGGGCACATCATCACATCTTATGGAGCCGGAACCGGAACTACCGCGAGCGCATCTTGTGGCCGCTTCTTAGGAACCGACAGCTTTTCGAGCATTTCACGCACGATGCCTCGTTGCTTCCGATGGAAGTGCTTCCCTACTGGCAGCGGCAGTTCCGGCGCCTGGGGGCGAAGGTATCGCGCGCGGAGTGGTATCGCTCCGGGTTGGCCCAAGACGATATCCGGCGCATCCGCGAGCGCATCGCTCAGGAAGGAGCGCTTTCGACCCATGCGTTCGACACAAAAGCGGAAAGCCGCGAGATGTGGGCGCGGCCGCCTCATAAAAAGGCGCTCGACCAGATGTGGTACGCGGGAGAGCTGGCAACCAGCCACCGTGAGAACTTCGTGAAATTCTACGATCTTGGCGAGCGCGTGTTCCCCGCAGCCCTGCGCCAGTGCCCGGGCGAGGAGATGGCCGCCGACTGGCTGTGCGATGCCGCGCTGGATCGGCTGGGCATGGCCACTGTGGGTGAGGTGCAGCGGTTCTGGGACGCGATGGATGCGCGCGAGGCCAAGGCATGGTCGGAGCGGCGCGACCTCGTACCGCTGGAGGTCGAAGGCGCGGACGGAATCTGGCGGTCGGCCTGGGGCGTGGCGGATATCGAGACGCGTCTGGCAGCGGCGGAGGGGGTGTCGTCGCACCTGCGGCTGCTCAACCCGTTCGATCCGGCAATCCGCGACCGGGTGCGGCTGGAGCGTTTGTTCGGCTTTGCCTATCGCAACGAGATGTTCGTGCCCAAGGATCAGCGCGTCTGGGGCTACTATGTCTATCCCCTGCTGGAAGGGGACCGCTTTGTCGGACGGCTGGAGTTGAAGGCTGACCGCGCCCCGGGCTGGATGCAGGTAACCGGGTTCTGGCAGGAGCCGGGAGTAAAATGGACCGCGCAACGAATGGCGAAACTGGACCGCGAGTTGACCCGCTTCGGCCGCCTTGCCGGGATCGCGGACATAGGCTGGAACGTGCCGCGCCCGGCGTGATCCGGCAGGCAGGTTGAACCAAGAGCCAAAGCAAGCTGCCATGTGTAGACAGGCGGCAAGGGAGGACCGAGATGCGATTGCAAGGAAAGACGGCGGTGGTGACCGGCGGGGCCAGCGGATTTGGCGCGGGGATCGTGCGCAAGTTCGTGGCCGAAGGGGCCCAGGTGATGATCGCCGACCTCAATGGTCCCGGCGCCATGGCGCTGGCCGAGGAATTGGGTGCGGCGGCCTGCCCGGTGGACGTGTCGGATGGGGCCAGCATGAAGGCGATGACGCTGGCCACGGAGATGACGTTTGGCCTGCCGGATATCGTTGTGAACAATGCCGGAATCACGCACCTGCCGCAGCCCGCCGAGGAGGTTTCGGAAGATGAATTCGACCGGGTCTTCGCGGTCAACTGCAAGTCGGTCTACCTTGCTGCGCAAGCTTTCGTGCCGGGGATGAAGGCACGCGGCTCGGGCGTATTTCTGAACGTCGCTTCGACGGCCGGCGTCAGCCCGCGGCCGAAACTGAACTGGTACAATGCCTCGAAGGGATGGATGATCACGGCGACGAAGGCGCTGGCGGTGGAACTGGCACCCGAAGGAATCCGGGTGAACGCTCTGAACCCGGTGGCGGGGGAGACGCCGCTCCTGAAATCCTTCATGGGCGAAGACACGCCCGAGATGCGGGCAAAGTTCCTGAGCACGATCCCGCTGGGCCGATTTTCAACGCCCGAGGACATGGGCAACGCCGCGGCCTTTCTGTGCAGCGACGAGGCGAGCATGATCACTGGCGTCTGCATGGAGGTCGACGGGGGGCGCTGCATCTGAGCGGGGATATTTTCCGCGCGGACAATGGAGTAGAAAATGCGCATTTTCTATCCCGGAACTTGCGCAAATTCCGGTCCCTGCCGGTGGCGTAGGGCCTGTTCATTTGCCGCATGAGGCTTTATCGGAAAGCGACGGACAAGACCGCGAGGACAAGGCCCATGAAGAAAGCACTGGTTACCGGCGTGACAGGGCAGGACGGCGCCTATCTTTCGGAGCATCTTCTGGCAGAAGGCTACGAGGTGCATGGCATCAAGCGACGCACGTCGCTGTTCAACACCGACCGGATCGACCATCTGTTCGAAGGCGAGCCTGGCCGGACAGGGCAGTTCCAGTTGCATCATGGCGACATGACCGACAGTTCCTCGCTGACGCGCATCCTTCAGGCTGTGCGCCCCGACGAGGTATATAACCTCGCGGCGCAAAGCCACGTGGCGGTGAGTTTTGAAGAACCGGAATATACTGCCAATTCCGACGCCATGGGCGCGTTGCGACTGTTGGAGGCGATCCGGTTCCTGGGGCTAGGCGACAAGACGCGATTCTACCAGGCGTCGACATCTGAACTCTACGGGCTGGTGCAGGAAACGCCCCAGCGCGAGACGACGCCTTTCCATCCGCGCAGCCCCTATGCCGTGGCCAAGCTATACGCCTACTGGATTACGGTGAACTACCGCGAGGCCTATGACATCTATGCCTGCAACGGCATCCTCTTCAATCACGAGAGTCCCATTCGCGGCGAAACCTTCGTGACGCGCAAGATCACCCGGGCGCTGGCGCGGATCAAGCTGGGCACTCAGGACGAGTTACGCCTTGGCAACATGGATGCGCTGCGCGACTGGGGTCATGCGCGCGATTACGTCAAGATGATGCACCTGATGTTGCAGCAGGACAAACCCGAGGATTACGTCATCGCCACAGGCCAGCAATATTCGGTGCGTGAATTCGTCAGACGCGCAGCCGATGTGCTGGGGATGAGCGTGTCCTTCGAGGGCGAAGGCGTGGACGAGGTGGGCCGCGACGAGACCGGCCGCGTGATCGTGCGGGTCGACCCGGCCTATTTCCGTCCCGCCGAGGTGGAGACCTTGCTGGGGGACGCCAGCAAGGCGCGGCAACAGCTTGGCTGGACCCCGGAGACGCCGTTCGAGACGCTGGTCGAGGAGATGGCGCTGGCCGACCTAGAAGAGGCGGCGGCCCAGAAGCGGGCGCAGGAGCAGGGATGAAGGTACTGCTGACCGGCGGGCGCGGCATGGTGGGCCGCGCCATCCAGGAGCATCCGGGGGCGGCGGCGCATGAGATCGTGGCACCGACCAGTGCTCAGCTGGACCTGAGGGACCGGGCGGCGGTGGTGGCGTTTGTGGCCGAAACTGCGCCCGACATCATTATTCATGCGGCGGGCCGTGTTGGCGGGATACAGGCCAACATGGCGAACCCCGCGGCGTTCCTGACCGAAAACATGGACATGGGCTTCAATACCGTCATGGCCGCGCGCGACGCCGGCGTGCCGCGTCTGCTGAACCTCGGCTCGAGCTGCATGTACCCGCATGACGCGCCGAACCCTCTGCACGAGAACAGCCTTGGCAAGGGCGAGCTGGAGCCGACCAACGAGGGATACGGGCTTGCCAAGGTGGCGGTGGCGCGGCTCTGCGCCTTTGTCAGCCGGGAGCGTGAGGATCTGGCTTACAAGACCTTGATCCCGTGCAACTTGTACGGGCTGCACGACAAATTCGACCCTAAGGTTTCCCACTTGGTGCCGGCGATCATCCGGAAGGTGCACGAGGCGAAGGAAAGTGGCGCCGACACGGTGGAGATCTGGGGCGACGGGACTGCGCGGCGGGAGTTCATGTTTTCCGGCGATCTGGCGGATGGGGTCTGGGCCGCCGTCGAGCGGTTCGACGCGCTGCCCGGTGGCATGAATATCGGGTTGGGCTATGACTGTTCGATCAACGAGTATTACGCCGAGGCCGCCCGCGTGATTGGCTGGGAGGGTGCATTCGTGCATGACCTGTCGCGCCCCACCGGCATGAAGCAAAAACTTCTGGACGTAAGCGCGCAAAAGAATTTTGGCTGGGAGGCACGGACCTCGCTGGCCGAGGGGATCGCGCAGACCTACGCGCATTTCCAGGACCTGTTGGAACGGGGGGAAGCATGAGCGAGGCCAAGGGGTTCCCGTTGGCGACGACCAGCTGGGACGAGAAGGAATACGCGGCCATCGACCGGGTAGTCAAATCGGGCATGTTCTCGATGGGGCCGGAGGTGAAGGCCTTCGAGGAGCAGTTCGCGGCGGCTATGGGATCGGCCCATGCCGTGATGGTGAATTCGGGCTCTTCGGCGAACCTGCTGATGGTGGCGGCGTTGCGGTACCATTCGAAGATCGACCTTCCTGCCGGGGCAGAGGTGATCGTGCCCGCGGTCAGTTGGTCGACCACGTACTATCCGCTGCACCAGTACGGTCTGCGGCTCAAGTTCGTGGATATCGACGCCGACACGCTCAACTACGACCTCGAGGCGCTGGAGGCGGCCATCGGTCCCGAGACCAAGGCGATCATGGTGGTGAACCTGCTAGGCAACCCCAACGATTTCACCCGGATCGAGGCCGTTGTCGCCGGGCGTGACATCGTGGTGATGGAGGACAATTGCGAAAGCCTCGGTGCGACGTTCCAAGGGCGGCAGGCGGGCACGTTCGGCATCGCGGGCAGTTATTCGTCCTTCTTCTCGCACCACATCGCCACGATGGAAGGCGGGCTTGTGGCGACCGATGACGAGGAACTGTATCACATCATGCTGTCGGTACGCAGCCACGGCTGGACTCGGCATTTGCCGAAATTCAACCACGTGACGGGCGAGAAAAGTGACGACCCGTTCGAGGAAAGCTTCAAGTTCGTGCTGCCGGGTTACAACCTGCGCCCGCTGGAAATGAGCGGGGCGATTGGGCAGGAGCAGATCGCGAAGCTGCCGATGATCGTCGGCGAACGGCGCAAGAATGCCAAGGCTTTCCGCGGCCTGATGCAGGGCTATCCGCAGATCCGCATCCAGCGGGAGATCGGCCAATCAAGCTGGTTCGGGTTTTCGATGGTGGTGCAGCCCGATGCCGGGTTCTCACGCGCCGACCTGATTGCGGCCCTGGGCCAGCAGGGTGTGGAATGCCGGCCCGTCGTGGCGGGGAATTTTGCCAAGAACGAGGTTGTCACGAAGCATATGGATCACGTGATTCATGGCTCGTTGAAAAACGCGGACGACATTGATGCCAACGGGCTGTTCATTGGCAACCACCATTATCCCCTGAGCGATCAATGGGATCTTCTGCGCGCGGCGCTTGACGCCGTGGCGCGCTCCTGAGGGATCGTCCCAGATTATTCTGCGAATAATCTTGCCTGAGAAAATTCGTACGAATTTTCTCAGGCAACGCCGGCGCGCAGGGCGTCGTGGATGTGGACGAGGCCGACAAGGCGGTTTTCGGTATCGGTCACAAGCAGCACGGTGCGTTTGTTGGCGTTCATCACCCCGAGCGCCTCTATCAGGAGCGTATCCGGCGCGGTGACAAGAGGCGATTTCGTGGCGACTTCGCCTGCCGTGCGTGTCATCAGCCCGTCCATGTTGCGGCGCAGGTCCCCATCGGTGACGATGCCGAGAAGCTGATCCCCCGAGACGACGGCGGCGACGCCAAAGCTCTTGCGGGTCATTTCCACCAGCGCTTCGCCCATGGGGGTGTCTGCGGTCACCAGGGGCAGTTCGTCGCCCGTGTGCATCACTGCCGAGACCTTAAGCAATTGCGCACCCAGTGTGCCGCCGGGATGGAAGGCGAGGAAGTTCTCACGCTCGAAGCCACGTAGTTTCATCATTGCGACGGCCAGCGCGTCGCCCATCGCCATGGTGCAGGTGGTCGACGTCGTTGGCGCCATGCCGATGCCGCAAGCCTCTGGCGCGTCGGGCAATGTCAGCACGTGATCGGCCTGTCGCGCCAATGCGCTGTCGGATTTCTTGGTGAGCGCTACGAGCGGGATCGAGAAGCGCGCGCAATGGGCGATGATGTCCGCCAATTCGCGGGTCTCACCGGAATTGGAGATCAGGATCACGGCGTCCTGCGCAGTCACCATGCCAAGATCGCCGTGGCTGGCCTCGCCCGGATGGACGTATTGCGCCGGCGTGCCGGTGGAGGCGAAGGTGGCGGCAATCTTTGCCGCGACGTGGCCGGATTTGCCCATGCCCGAGACGATGACGCGGCCCGGCACCTTCAGCAGGCACTCGACCACGGCGTCGAAGTCGTCGGGCAGCGTGTCACGCATCAGGTCGAGCGCATCGCGTTCGATGGTGAGCACGTCACGCGCGATATCGGTGGGGGTCGGAGTGTCCGTCATGGAGGTCGCTCTTCTATGCTGCGCCGAGCCTGTCCGAGCGGGCAGGGCCGGTCAAGTTTCGTCCTCGTGGACGACCTTGATATGGGTCGTTCCACGGGCTTCGGCCAAGGCCATCTGTTTCTGGCGTTCGCGAAAGCGCTCTTTGTCCCTCTCTGTGGTTTCATGCGTGCAGAGGTGGCAGGAAACACCCTGTTCGTATTCCGAGCGGCTAGTGTCTTCTGGCAGGATCGGACGGCGGCAGGCGTGGCACAGAAGATGTGGTCCTTCCCTGAGGCCATGGCCCACCGACACGCGGCCGTCGAAGACGAAGCATTCGCCGTTCCAGGTGCTGTCTTCGGGGGGAACCTCTTCAAGGTATTTCAGAATGCCACCCTTGAGGTGATAGACATCATCGACCCCCTGGCCCAACAGGTAGTTGGTGGACTTCTCGCAGCGGATGCCTCCGGTGCAGAACATAGCGATGCGCTTGTTGTGAAAACGGTGCTTGTTTTTCTCCCACCATGCGGGGAAGTCGCGGAAGCTGTCGGTCTTGGGGTCGATGGCGCCTTGGAACGTGCCGATGGCCACCTCGTAATCGTTGCGAGTGTCGATGACGGCGACGTCGGGCGACTGGATCAACTCGTTCCACTCGGCGGGGTCGACGTAATGCCCGACCCGTGCGACCGGATCCACGTCGGGCTGGCCCATCGTCACGATCTCTTTCTTCAGCCGCACCTTGAGGCGACGGAACGGCTGAGACGCGGCCGTACTTTCCTTCCACTCCAGATCGCCACAGCCGGGCAGGCCTTGAATGTGGGCAAGCACCGCATCGATCCCGGCGCGCGGCCCCGCGATGGTGCCGTTGATGCCTTCTTGAGCCAGCAACAGAGAGCCGGAAATCTTCTCGGCCTCGCATAACGCGAGCAATGGACCCTGTATGGCGGCAGGGTCGTCGAACCGGGTGAAATGGTAGAGCGCGGCGATGGTATACATGCGCCGCGATCTACGCCCTTCGGGGACGTTCGGCAAGCTCTGCGCGGTCAGCCCTTTGCGGTCTCGGTCAGACGCTTCAGCTGCTTGGCGATGAATTCGCGCGTGTCTGCGTGAGCAAGTTTGCCGTCCTCGATCTTACCCGCCGAGCCGCCGATGGCGATCTCGAATCCGGCCTGAACGTTCGCATTGATGACCGATAGAACCTGGCGCAGGTCGTAATGCGCGGTGAGGCCCGCCGTGGCCCCGGGCGACTGCGTGATGATCAGCGTGGGCTTGCCCGAGAAGGGAGCGTTGGGTTCCTTCGACATCCAGTCGATGGTGTTCTTCAGAACGCCAGAGGTGCCGCGGTTATATTCCGGGGACACCACGACGATGGCGTCCGCAGCGGCCAGTTTCTCGGCCAGGTCACGGACCGCCTGCGGAGAGGTGTCGCCATCCTTGATATCCTCGTTGTAAAGCGGGATATCGGCAATGTCGTGCCGGGTGACGGTCACACCCTCGGGCACCAGCTCTTGCAGTGTCTCGGCCACGGATGTGCTGTGACTTCCCTTGCGAAGCGATCCGCTGATCGTTGCGAAATTCAGTGTCTTGGTCATGTCATGTCTCCTTTGGTTGCATACATAATCGGTTGGCGAATTAAGGAAACAGAAACTCTCGCAGGATTTCTCTGCATTTTCGCACAGCCATCGGGCTGACATTGACCTCTCCCCGCGACTGCTTCAGGGTCCGCGCGAACCGCCGACAGCCACCAACAGGAGAGACTCATGCCCAAAGGCCTGATCGTGATCGACATGCAAAACGATTTCTGTCCCGGCGGGGCATTGGCCGTCGAGGGAGGAGACCACATCGTGGCGGGGATCAACACGATCATGCAAGATGCCTCCGCCGTTGTGCTGACCCAGGATTGGCATCCCGCAGGGCATTCTTCATTCGCTTCGAGCCACGAAGGCAAGGCGCCGTTCGACATGATCGAGATGCCCTACGGGCCCCAGGTGCTTTGGCCGGACCATTGCGTTCAGGGCTCGCGCGGGGCGGAATTCCACCCTGACCTTGCGACCGATCATGCTGACATGATCGTGCGCAAGGGCTTCAACCCGGCGGTCGACAGTTACTCGGCGTTCTACGAGAATGACCACGAAACGCCCACCGGATTGCATGGCTATCTGCGCAGCCGGGGGATCACCGAGCTTGTGATGGTGGGGCTGGCGACGGATTTTTGCGTGAATTATTCGGCCGTGGATGCCGCAAGGTTGGGCTATCCGGTGACGGTGCTGCGCGATCTCTGCCGGGGAATCGACCTCGACGGCTCATTCGAACTGGCGCTGAAGGACATGCGCGACGCGGGGGTCACGCTTGCCTGATGGACTGCCGGAGGAGATCCGGGCCTGCCGCATCTGCGCCGAGCGTTTTGCCGCGACACAGACTGCGCACGAGCCCCGCCCGGTGGTCTGGTTCCGGCCCGGCGCGCGCATCCTGATCGCAGGACAGGCGCCGGGGATAAGGGTGCACAAGTCCGGTAGGCCCTTCGACGACCCGTCTGGTGACAGGTTGCGCGATTGGTTGGGCATGTCGTCGGAGGAATTCTATGACAAGAATCGAGTTGCAATTATCCCGATGGCGTTCTGTTTCCCGGGATATGATGCCAAGGGGTCGGACCTGCCACCGCCCGCGATCTGCGGTCGGACATGGCATGACCGGGTCATGGCGGCACTGGGCGACGTGCAGCTTCGGGTGATCGTGGGCGGCTATTCGCATCGCTATCATCTGGGTGCGAAGGGATCGGTGACAGAAACGGTGCGCAACTGGCGGGATCATGCGCCCGGGGTTTTCCCCTTGCCGCACCCGTCGTGGCGCAATACCGGCTGGCTGAAGAAACACCCGTGGTTCGAGGCGGATGTGCTGCCGGCCCTGCGGACTGAAGTGAGGCGTGCACTGGATGACTGAGACGACACGTTTGGATCGGGCCCATGCGGCGATGGAGGCAGGCGACGAGGCCGCGCGCCTGCGCTATTACCAGACGCTGGCTGCGGCAGAGGTGTTCCTGCTGCTGGAAGCGGAGGCGCAGGAGGACGATGTCGTGCCGCAGGCCTTCGAGGTGGAGGGGCAGACTTTCGTACTGGCCTTCGACACCGAGGAGCGCCTGTCCGGGTTTGCCGGAGATGCGGCGCATTACGTCGCCCTGTCCGGCCGCGCCGTAGCCGAGATGCTGGCCGAGGCGGGGCTGGGGCTGGGCCTGAACCTGGAGGCAGGTCCACAGGCGGCCCTGTTGCCGAATGCGGCGATGGTCTGGTTGGCCGAAACACTGTCCGAGGGGCCGGAAGAGGTGGAAGCGCAACCGCAGTCGTTTCATCCGCCGAAGGGCCTGCCCGAAGAATTGATCACGGCGCTGGATGCGCGACTGGCCGCGGCGGGCGGGCTGGCGGAGCTGGCTTATCTTGTTGGCGTGACCTACGAGAACGGCACTTCGGGACATTTGCTGGGCGTCGTGGATGCGGTGCCGGGGGCCGATACCGCCATCGCGCGCGCCGTGTCGGACGTTCTGGCGCTTTCCGGGCTCGAGGCGGCGCTTCTGGACGTGGGGTTCTTTCGCAGCACCGACCCGGCGGCGGCGCGTATGGCCTTGGTCGGATTGCGTTTCGATCTGCCAAAGCCCGAAGAGACCGTCCGTCCGGCGCCTGGGACCGACCCGGAAAAACCTCCGAAACTGAAATAAGCGGGGCGTTTTCTTTCAAAGAAAACGGCACGGAATTTTCAGAAAATTCCGAGGCGCTTCTTACCCCCGTCTCGTTATTGCGTAAGGCCGGTTCTCAATAGCCGAGGTCGCGGTCGACGAGGTGCAAGAACGGCTCACCCGCTTCGCCGCGGCGGATATTCTCGGCAATTACCTCCGCGGCGGTGTCAGCGCGGGTTTCAGAAGCGATATGAGGCGTGACGGTGACGCGGGGATGGGCCCAGTAGGGATCCTCGGGCGGCAAAGGCTCGGTGCGGAAGACGTCCAGCGTGGCATGGGCAATATGCCCGGAGTCGAGAGCCGCAATCAGCGCATCGTCGTCGATCAAAGGCCCGCGGCCGGGGTTGATGAGAAATCCGCCGGCTGGCATCCTGGACAAAGCGGCGGCATCGATGAGGTTCTCGGTTTGCGGGGTATAGGGCACCAGCAGCACGACAATCTGTGCGGTCTCCAGCGCCCGAGCGAAGCCGTCGTCCCCTGAGAGGCAAGTGATCCCCGGGATTTCCTTTCGGCTGCGTGACCAGCCGGTGACCGGAAAGCCCAGATGCGCGAGCGTTTCCGCGCATGCGCGCCCCAGCGCCCCGAGGCCCAGGATGGTGACGGGGCGATCCTTGGCGAGGGGCGGCGTCTCGTTGCGCCAGGTGCCATCCTGCCCCAGTATGTGTTCGTCCATACCAAGGTGATGCCTCAGCGTATGTCCGGTGACCCATTCGACCATGCCCCGTTCCAGCCCGTCGTCGACCATACGGGTCAGCGGCTGCGTCAGGGTCTTGTTGCCGGTGATCTCTTCAACACCGGCCCACAGGTTCAAAACACCCTTGGTGCGCGTGTAGGGCGTGAAGTCCCGTACCGTGGAATTCGGCGCGTAGACGATGTAGTCCACCTGCTCCGGGGGGATTTCCATCGACAGGTTATAGTCCTTGAGACCCACCGCCTCGAATGCTGTGCGCAGGGGTGTTTCGTATTCCGCCCAGCGTTCGGGCCGGGCGGCGAAGAGAATGTTGAGAGACATGAAACCTACCGGGGTCTGTGGATGTGGGCACTCTGCACCAGGCCGAAGCCCAGCATCAGGATGAGCATGGCCGAGCCACCGTAGCTGACCAGGGGAAGCGGTACGCCGACCACGGGAGCCAGTCCCATGACCATCGACATGTTGACCGCGAAGAACAGAAAGAACGTCACCGCGACGCCAAGCGTCAGGAGTGACGAGAACCGATCGCGGTTGGCCAGTGCGGACGCGACGCAAAAGACGATGATCAGCGCATAAAGCGCAAGCAAGGACACCGCGCCGACAAAGCCGAATTCTTCGGCCAGCGTTGTGAAGATGAAGTCGGTGTGCTTTTCGGGCAAGAAGTTCAGGCGCGATTGCGTGCCTTGCATGAAGCCGCGCCCCGTCCAGCCGCCGGATCCGAGCGCGATCTTGGACTGGGTGATGTGGTAGCCTGCGCCCAGTGGATCCGAGGCCGGGTCGAGGAACGTGTCGATACGGCGGTACTGGTAGTCGGCCAGCAACTGCCAGTCGGTGCCGCGGCTGTTGAAGACCGCCGTTACAAGCCCGCCGATCGCGGTGAGGACAACCGCGAAATAGGCCCAGTGTACGCCCGCGAGAAACATGATCAGCCCCCCGCCGGTGATGAGCAGGATCGAGGTGCCAAGGTCGGGCTGACGCAACACCAGCGCCACGGGTATGAGGATCAGGATGACCGGCAGCAACACCCAGAGCGGGCGCGAGGTCTTTTTTATCGGCAGCCAGTCGTAATATGCGGCCAGCAGCATCACCAGCGTGACTTTCATCAGTTCCGATGGTTGCAGGCGCATGAATCCAAGATCGATCCAGCGTTGCGCGCCCTTGCCCTCGACGCCCACGAGCTCCACTCCGACGAGCAGGAGAACCGATATCGCGTAGGCCAGCACGGACATGTTGCGCCAGAACCAGATCGGCACCATCGCCACGAAGAACATCACCGCGAACCCGAGCGCATAGCGTTTCGCCTGCGGCTCGGCCCAGGGATTGAACGATCCGCCGGCCACCGAATAGAGCATCAGGATGCCGATGGCGGCAACGGCCGTCAGCAAAAGCGCCAGCGGCCAGTTGAGGTAAAGCACCTTTCGAACACCGGAGGGTGTGTGCTTGACGGTATATTCGAGATAGCTCACGGCGCAGCCCTCATGCCCGGTCGTTGTCTTCGCCGCCATGACGATCGAGTCGCGAACGCAGCTGTTCCTGCTGTGTCTGGATACGGTCGCGATCCTTCGAGGGATAGGCCTCGAGAGGGGGGTCTTCGCCATAGAGCGCCTGAAGCGTGATGTCGCGTGCGATCGGTGCCGCGGCCGTAGAGCCGCCGCCGCCATGTTCCACTATCACGGCGACAGCCACCTTGGGCGCTTCGTAAGGCGCGAAGTTGACGTAGAGCGCGTGGTCGCGGCGCTCCCACGGCAAGTCTTCGTTGCGAAAGACGCCGCGCGCGCGTTCTGCCGCGGTGATGTTGCGGACCTGGCTGGTGCCGGTCTTGCCGGCCATCCGGAAGGCGTCTTCGATGATGCGGCTTCCGTAGGCTGTGCCGCGTCGGTTGTTAGACACGGCATACATCGCGCGGCGCACCTCGCGCAGGGTATTTTCGTTCAACCCAAGGGACTCGCTGGGCTTGGGCGGTTCCTCAACGCCATCGACCGAACGCACGAGACGCGGCGAGACAGACCGCCCCGTGGCGAGGCGCGCGGTCATGACGGCCAGTTGCAGAGGAGAGCTGAGCACATACCCCTGGCCAATGGCGGCGTTGGCGGTGTCGCCGATCCGCCAGTCCTCGCCGCGTGACGTGGCCTTCCACAGCTTGTTCGGGATCAGCCCTTCGGCCACGGAGGTCATCGGCAGGTCATGTTCCACGCCGAGCCCGAGCTTGCGCGCCATCTCGGCCATCTTGTCGATGCCGACACGCAAAGCGAGGTCGTAGTAGTAGACGTCGCAGCTTTCGCGCAGCGAGCGGTGCAGGTCGACATTTCCGTGTCCGGCCCGCTTCCAGCAGTGGAAGCGACGGTTCGAGACCTTGAGGAAGCCGGGGCAATAGACCGTCTCGTTCGGATCGACCTGCCCATCCTCGAGCGCGGCCAGCGCCGTGACCATCTTGAAGGTCGAGCCGGGCGGATAGACGCCCTGTACGGTCTTGTTGGGCAGCGGTCGGTACTTGTTCTCCAGCAGCGAGGAATAATCCGCCTGCGAAATGCCGCGCACGAAAAGGTTGGGGTCGTAGCCGGGGGTCGACGCGCAGGCCAGCAGGTCGCCGGTTTCGCAATCCATCACGACGGCGGCGGCGCTTTCACCGTCCAGCCGGGCGGTCACGTAGGATTGAAGCGCGTTGTCGAGCGTCAACTGGATGTCCGCGCCGGCCTCGCCCTCGACCCGATCAAGCTCGCGCATGACGCGGCCGGCGGCGTTGACCTCGACACGCTTGGTGCCGGCCTTGCCGCGCAAAGACTCCTCGCGTCGGCGTTCCAGGCCGATTTTGCCGATCTGGAAACGTGGGATCAGAAGCAGCGCGTCGGGCGCGTCGATGCGTTCCAGGTCCCGGTCGCTGACCGGCCCCACATAGCCCACGACATGCGAGTAATCCGCGCCCATCGGGTAATGCCGCGACAGGCCCACCTCGGGGGTGACGCCGGGCAGGGCCGGTGCGTTCACCGCAACGCGGCTGATATCCTCCCAGCTGACGCGGTCGGCCACGGTCACCGGCGTGTCACCGCGCAGCTTCGACAGGTCCTCGCGCGCCTTCTCCAGCTCCTCGGGGTTCAGCCGCACCAGTTTGGAAAGCCTGGCGATCACGTCTTCTACATCGCCGGCCTGCTCGCGGATGAGGTTGATCCGGTAGGAGGGAATATTCTCGGCGATGACCCTGCCGCTGCGATCAAAGATACGGCCGCGCGATGGGGGGATCAGATGGATGTTGATCCTGTTCTCATCGGCCAAGAGGCGGAACTGGTCGGCTTGATCGACCTGAAGGTAGCGCATCCGCAAACCCAGCAAGCCCACGACCCCGGCCATGCCGCCCCCCAGCACGAGGCCGCGGCGGGTGATCTTCTTCTGGCTTTCGGTGTTGTCGCGGGTGGGGCGTTTCATGTCCGGCCTCCGAGTGCATCGATATCGCCGGGTGCCAGTTTACGTACTCCGAACACCGATTGCGAGACCAGCACGACCAGAGGATAACAAATCATCGTCATGACCAGCTGGATGAAGCTGAGGCCAAGTGGCGCCTGGTCGACCAGCAGAACCGCTAGGATGGTGCGGTAGGCCAGCGTCATGATCACGAGCGTCGTGGCGACCGAAACCCATTCCACCGCAAAGGTCAGATCGCGCAGGCCGATATGGCGCGCGCGCAGGGCTTCGGCGGCAATCAGCACCAGCGCGGCCCAAAGGCCGGGCGGACGGTGGAACATCAGGTCCCCCAGAAGGATCACGCCTGCCACCAGCAGCGGCGGCACATATTCCGGACGCCGCAATATCCATGCGAAGGTCAGCGCGACGATCAGGTCGGGGCCGGCCCAGCCGCGCGGCAGCGTCTGCATGGGCAGAAGGCTGAAGAACATGATGAAGAGCCCCAGCCCGAGGTACAGCAGGCGCATCGTCCATAGTTGCAGCGCGGCATTGTCACCCATCGATCGCCTCGCTGGTCTGCGCTTCGGCAGGCAGTTGCGGCTCGGGATCGGGATCGGCGCCCTGCACGATCGGAACGGACGGCTGGATCAGGCTGCCGGGGTCCAGAACGCGCTCGTGCCCGTAGTTGCGCAGCACGCGCAGGAATTCGAGCCGCTCGTAATCGGCCGCCAAACGGACCCGCACTCGCCCTCCCGGATCTTCGGCCACCTGGCCAACCAGCAAACCTGCCGGAAACACCTCGCCATCGCCCGAGGTCAGCACCCGGTCGCCCGGACGCACCTTGTCGGCGTCCTCGATGAAGTCGATGGGCGGCGACGCGGTGTTGTCGCCAATCAAAAGCGCCTGCTGGCCGGAGGGCTGAATCGTTACCGGGATGCGGCTGGACGTATCGGTCAGCAGGATCACCCTTGCGGTATTGTCACCAACGCCGGAAATGCGTCCGACCAGGCCCAGCCCGTCCATCGCGGCCCAGCCGTCGACGATGCCGTCGCGACCACCCACGTTAATCAGCACAGACTGCCGGAACGGCGAGCCGCTGTCGGCGAGCACAACGCCGGTGACAAATGTCAGGCGCGGGTCAAGCTGAACATTATTGAGGTCAAGCAGGCGGGCGTTCTCTTGCTCCAGCTGCAGTGCGGCCTCTTTCCACGCCTTCATCTGCTGCAACTCGCGGCGCAATTCCTGGTTCTGCTGGTAGATGCGCTGGTAGCTCTGGAAATCGCGCAGGATGTTGACGGCTCCTGTGACCGGCGCCATTGCCCAGTCGAAGCTGGGCACGACCCGGTCGATCACCTGCGCGCGGAAGCGTTCGACACGGGGGCTGTCGATGCGCCACAACAGGAACAGGCCTATCAGGCACAACACCAGAAGCCCCAGAAGCAGGCGCTTCAGGGGGGCGGTGTAATCGCTGCCTTGATTGCGGTCCTTGGCCAAACTTGTCCCTTCGCTTCCAGGATCGGTTTACTCTAGCACAGTGCAGGTGATGTCTTCGAATCCGTTCACGTAGTTCACGACCCGTGTACCGTCTTGCAGGGTCCCATACACCACGACCGAGCGGCGATGCGTCGTTATGCCATCGATAGTAACCCCGAAAACCGTCATTTCTGCGGGCCCCGAGATCGGGTCCTCATAGAAAATGGACAGCTTGAAATTTTCGTCATGCGGGCGCAGACCGACGACCTTTCCCGGAACGGTCTCGCCATAGGTGGTCGTCACCTCGGCGCTCGCATCGGCTCATTTGATCAGTGTCCGCAGGATCACGCCGCTGGCGTTTTCCCTATGAACGCACTCGCCCGTGCGCGGCAGGGCGGACCCCGCGTGCCCGGCAGAAGCCAGAAACGTCAGCACAAGGGATAGGATCATGAAACGCGGCATCATCCATCCTTTTGCAGAGCGGCCTAGCTGTCGTAGTCGATTGCGTGGCGCAGCTGTTTTTCGAATTCCAGCGCCTTGCCGGTGCCGAGCGCCACGCAGTTGAGGCTGTCGTCTGCAATGGAAACGGCCAGCCCGGTCTGTTCGCGCAAGGCCAGGTCCAAATCGCCCAGCAGCGCGCCGCCGCCGGTCAGCATCACGCCGCGGTCGACGATGTCGGCGGCAAGGTCAGGGGGCGTGGCTTCGAGTGCTGTCATCACCGCTTCGCATATCTGCTGGACGGGTTCGGCCAGCGCCTCGGCCACCTGCGCCTGGCTGATCTCGGTTTCCTTGGGCACGCCGTTCAGCAGGTCGCGGCCGCGGATCTGCATCGAGCTGCCGCGCCCGTCATCGGGCATCCGCGCGGTGCCGATCGAGGTCTTGATGCGTTCGGCGGTGGACTCGCCCACCAGCAGGTTCTGCTGACGACGCAGATAGTTGATGATCGCCTCGTCCATTCGGTCGCCCCCGACGCGGATCGAGCGGGCGTAGACGATGTCACCCAGCGAAAGGACGGCAACCTCTGTGGTGCCGCCGCCGATATCCACGACCATGTTGCCGGTGGGATCGGTGATCGGCATACCCGCGCCGATGGCCGCCGCGATGGGCTCGGCCACCAAGCCCGCGCGGCGCGCGCCGGCGCTCAACACGGACTGACGGATGGCGCGTTTCTCTACCGGCGTGGCGCCGTGGGGGACACAGACGATGATCTTCGGCTTCGAGAAGGTCGAGCGTTTGTGCACCTTGCGGATGAAATGCTTGATCATCGCCTCGGCGGTGTCGAAATCGGCGATGACGCCTTCGCGCATCGGCCGGATCGCTTCGATGCTGCCGGGAGTCCGGCCCAGCATCAGCTTGGCGTCCTCGCCCACGGCCAGAACCTTCTTGACGCCGTCCTTGACGTGATAGGCGACCACGGATGGCTCCGACAGGATGACGCCCCGCCCCTTGACGTAGACCAGCGTGTTGGCCGTTCCGAGATCGATCGCCATGTCAGCGGTGAAGAGCCCGGGGATTTTGTCAAAGATGGACATGGGTGCCTGCGTCCTGTGGTTTGAATAGTGATTTGGCCCCCGACTCGACCGTCGGAAACCGTTCGCTCTTATAGAGTGGGCGATTGTCAGGTGAAAGGGTGGTTTCGGAACTGTTAAGCGTCAATTTGCCGGAGGTCTTCGCCGTGCGCCACGCATATGCAGTCACGGATCTGTCAAAATCCGAGATGAACGGACAAAGTGAGCGTCTTTGATCGCGCTTCTCAGGTGCTGCATGAGTTGAAAAGTGCCGATCACCTTTCGGTGATCATGGTGCTGCTGGGGAGGATTGAACTCCCGACCTCACCCTTACCAAGGGTGCGCTCTACCACTGAGCTACAGCAGCGCCGGTTCGTGGCGGGGTGATTAGACCGTTCCGTGCATTCGTGCAAGCGTAATCTGGACGCTTTTTGGCGACTGCTGTAGACAGGCGGCATGAGCACGAACCCCCCGCCCAAATCAGGCGCCAAACCCAAGCCAAGCCGCGAAGATCGGCTGAAGGCGGCGCTGAAGGCGAACCTGGCCCGTCGCAAGGCCCAGGCGCGCGGAAAGGCATCGGGACAGGAGGGGCCGGAGGCAGGCCAGAACAAGAACAAGGGCGGATAAGACGACATGGATTCGATACTCGTGACGGGCAATGGCCCGCTGCAGGGGCAAATCCCCATTGCCGGGGCCAAGAACGCCTGCCTCACGCTGATGCCGGCGACCTTGCTGAGCGAGGAGCCCCTGACGCTGACCAACGCGCCGCGCCTGTCGGATATCAAGACGATGACCGCGTTGTTGCAGTCGCTCGGGGCGGAGGTGACCACGTTGCAGGACGGGCAGGTGCTGGCGATGTCTAGCCACCGCCTCGACAATCACGTGGCCGACTACGACATCGTGCGCAAGATGCGCGCCTCGATCCTGGTGCTCGGGCCTATGCTGGCCCGCGACGGACATGCAGTGGTCTCTCTTCCCGGGGGCTGCGCCATCGGGGCTCGGCCCGTCGACCTGCATCTCAAGGCGCTGGAAGCGATGGGCGCCGAGCTGGAACTGAAGGAAGGTTATGTTCACGCCAAGGCGCCCGGCGGGCTGAAAGGCGGCGTCGTGGACTTTCCTCTAGTATCGGTGGGCGCCACCGAGAACGCGCTGATGGCCGCGACGCTGGCCAAGGGCACGACGGTGCTGCGCGGCGCGGCGCGCGAGCCCGAAATCGTGGATCTGGCGCATTGCCTGCGCAAGATGGGCGCCGAGATCGATGGCGAAGGCACCAGTGAAATCACGATCCAAGGCGTCGATCGCCTGCACGGCGCGACGCACCCGGTCGTCACAGACCGGATCGAGCTGGGCACCTTCATGCTTGCCCCTGCCATCTGCGGCGGCGAGGTCGAGTGCCTGGGCGGTCGCATCGACCTCCTCGAGGCATTCTGCGAAAAGCTGGATGCCGCTGGGATATCGGTGGAAGAAACCGAAGCAGGCCTGAAGGTCACGCGCAAGAACGGCAGGGTCCGCGCGGTCGACGTGATCACAGAGCCATTCCCGGGCTTTCCAACCGATCTGCAAGCCCAGATGATGGCGCTGATGTGCACGGCCGAGGGTACCAGCGTCCTGGAAGAGAGAATTTTCGAGAACCGCTTCATGCACGCGCCCGAGCTGATGCGGATGGGCGCCCGGATCGACGTGCATGGCGGTACCGCGACCGTGACGGGTGTCGAACGCCTGAAGGGGGCGCCGGTCATGGCGACCGACCTTCGCGCGAGCGTCTCACTTATCCTGGCCGGGCTGGCCGCCGAAGGCGAAACCCTGGTCAATCGCGTCTATCACCTTGACCGCGGCTACGAGCGGGTCGAAGAAAAACTGGGCAACGTGGGCGCTCGGATCGAACGGGTTCAAGGCGAATGACGGAAGATGCCAAGTTCGAGGACGGGCGAGAGGCGCCCCTGAACCTTGGGGCGTTCGACGCCGAGGACCTAGAGGTGTTGTCCAGCCTTGTGCAGGATGCGGTGTTTACGATCACCGATATGGCCTGGCGTCCGCAGGAACGACGTCTTGCGTTCTTGGTCAACCGCTTCCGCTGGGAAGACGAGGGGCGCCAACGGCACGGGGCCGAACGCGTGCGCTCGGTGCTGGTGATAGACAATGTTCTGGGGGTCGCAAGCCAGGGGATCGACCGCGGCGACACGGGCACGATCCTGTCGGTCCTGAGTATCGGTTTCGAGCCTGATGCCGCGGACGATGTATCTGGATACATCACCCTGACGCTGGCGGGCGACGGCGCGGTCAGGGCAAGGATCGAAGCGCTGGAAGTGAGTTTGCGGGATGTGACCCGACCCTATCGCGCGCCGTCGGGCAAAGCGCCCGATCACGGCGCGTGAGCCTGCGCAGGCGCGGGGCGGAGCGGGTGGAATGAAAATCGCGCGTTTCGTCGTGGTCGCCGTGCCGCTTGGGGTCGTCCTGATCTATTTCATCATGCAGTCCCTGACCGTTGGCGAAGCCGCGCACCGCGACCTCGTCCAAGACGGAAAGTTGATGCAAGACGTCCGGAAGCGGTCTTTTCCCGGTCTCTATGACGCGATCGAGACAGGATTCCCCAAAGCCTATGCCGAACATGTCGATGAGATCGAGGAGATCGCGCTTGATACAGACGTGGCACGTCATGACCTGGGGCCAGCGCTCATGGCGGAAAGCGATGCGTTCGTGGCCGAGCTGAGGGGCGAGAACACGCAACATCTCAGTCGTGCCGGACGGGGGCCGCTGTTGGAAATCCAGCGGGCTCAACTGGCGCTGCTAAAGGATCTTTCCGGCTCGCCCGAGCTTTGCGGCCGGGTCGCGGAAGGGGGACTGACCTATCTCGATCGAGCAGAACTTGGCCAGGTCGACAGGCAATTGCATGGCAGGTGGCTGACGGCGCTGGTGACGGCCATGGCCGCGGGGCGCGATGCTCCCGAAGAATTCCGGCCGCCCTCGGCCGACGACTGGTACATTTTTCTGCGTGACTGGCGCGAGGAGGACGGGACGACGCGCCCGGAGGTCGAGGCTTACCTGTCTTCGCAGCAGGTCGATCCGGAGCTTTTCTGCGCCGGGGCCGTGGCGTTCACCCGGCGTCTGATCGCGGATACGAGCCCCTCGGGCTTGCGAATCCTGGTCGATTACACCGGCAGCCTGGCGCGCTGATCCGTCCGACAGGAACGCGGCAAAGGCCCTTGAGCGACCGGCGCGCCCGGTCTAAGTCTGCGCCGCGACAGGAGAATGCCCATGCCCGTGCGACTTACGACGAAGGACGACGATTTCGAACGCCGCTTCACGGCGCTTCTGAGCGCCAAGCGCGAGGACAGTCCGGACGTGGATGAGACCGTCGCGAGTATCATTGCCGATGTCCGCACACGCGGTGACGCGGCACTGATCGAGCTTACGGCAAAATTCGACCGCCTGGTCCTGACCCCGGCCACGTTGCGCTTTTCACGCGATGAAATCGAGGCATTGGTGGCCCGGGTCCCCCATGAAGAGCGAGAGGCGCTGGAGCTGGCCGCCGCACGTATCCGGACCTATCACGAACGCCAACTGCCCGAAGACGCCTCGTGGCAGGACGAATGCGGTGCGACACTCGGCTGGCGCTGGTCGGCGGTCAGCGCGGCGGGGTTGTACGTGCCCGGAGGCCTGGCGTCATATCCGTCTTCGGTACTGATGAACGCGATACCGGCCAAGGTGGCCGGCGTGGAAAGGCTGGCAATCGTGGTGCCCACACCCGACGGTGTGGCCAATCCGGCGGTTCTGGCGGCAGCGCAGATCGCCGGGGTAGACGAGATTTACCGAGTGGGCGGCGCGCAGGCCGTGGCTGCGCTTGCCTATGGAACGGAGAGCATTGCGCCGGTCGACAAGATCACAGGGCCGGGCAACGCCTATGTCGCGGCGGCCAAGCGGCGGGTCTTCGGCAAGGTCGGGATCGACATGATCGCAGGGCCGTCCGAGATCCTGGTGATTGCGGATCGCGACAACGAGCCGGACTGGATCGCGCTCGACATGCTGAGCCAGGCGGAACACGACGAAAGCGCTCAGGCGCTGTTGATCACCGACGATTCCGCCTTTGCGGACGCTGTGGAGGCGGCGATCGAGGCACGTCTGGAAACGCTGGAGCGCCGGGCCATTGCCGGGGCAAGCTGGCGCGATTTCGGCGCGGTGATCGTGGTGGACGACATGGAAGACGCCGCAAGACTGGCCGACAGAATCGCGCCCGAGCACCTGGAATTGTGCGTGGCCGAACCCGAGGCGCTGGCGGCGAAGATCACCCATGCAGGTGCGATTTTTCTTGGAGCGTGGACGCCGGAGGCCATCGGAGACTATGTCGGGGGGCCAAATCACGTGCTTCCCACGGCCCGCTCCGCCCGCTTTTCCAGCGGTCTTAACGTCTTGGACTTCATGAAGAAAACGACGATGGCGCGGATGACGCCGGGGTCGCTCAAGGCGATCGGACCCGCGGCGGAAACGCTGGCACGGTCTGAAAGCCTGGAGGCGCACGGGCTGTCGGTACGCGCCCGGCTGGACAAGCTGAACCAGGGCTAGGCGCCCTGCCTCTCAGGCCTTTCGGCCTGCCGCGCATGTCACAGCGTTGCAAAAACACCTTGTACCGACGCTTGGCTGCATTGCCCGCTTACATCTGGTGGGGTAGGCAGGACCGAGACTGCCGAAGAGATGACCCATGAGCCGTATCTGTCATATCGAGTTGGATGACGCCAACCTGCCTCCGCCCACGCCCGAGATCGAGCAGGAGCGGAAAGTGGCCATGTTCGACCTGATCGAGGAGAACTCTTTCAGCCTGCCGATCCGCGATGACGGGTGGCGCCCGACGGGCCCTACCGTGTCGGGCTGTCGATCCGCGAGAAGCGGCTCGTGTTCGATATCCGCACCGAAGACGATGCGCCGGCGGCGGAATTTCACCTTTCGTTGTCGCCCTTTAGGCAAGTCGTCAAGGATTACTGGGCGATCTGCGAAAGCTATTTCGACGCGGTGAAGAACATGCCGCCGAGCCAGATCGAGACCATCGACATGGCGCGCCGGGGCATCCACAACGAAGGTGCGCGGGTGCTGGAGGAGCGGCTGGACGGCAAGGCGAAGATCGACACCGACACCGCGCGACGCCTGTTCACGCTGATCTGCGTGCTGCATTTCGGGAGCTGACGCAGATGGTCGAGGAGCTTCCTCAGTCCGTTTTGTTTTGCTGCGACCACAATTCCGCGCGTTCGCCCATGGCCGAGGGCATCATGAAAAAGCTATATGGCACCGATACTTATGTCCAGTCGGCCGGGGTCAAAGGGGACATGGACATCGACGGGTTCTCGATCGCGGTCTGTGACGAGATCGGGGTCGAGCTCGCGCGGCACCGGACCCGAAGTTTTGACGAGATGGAGCAGTGGGGCGATGACCTGTCCTCTTTCGATCTGGTGGTCGCGCTCAGCCCGGCGAGCCAGCGTAAAGCCCTTGATCTGACACGGGTTTTTCATCTCGACGTGGTCTATTGGCCGATCCTGGACCCGACGGGTCTGGGCGAAACGCGGGAAGCGAAACTGAATGCCTACCGACAGACCCGGGACCAGATCGTGGAACATCTCAAACGGCGGTGGGGCGATCCCAAGGATATAAAATGACTGCAAAAAATGTGATCTCCGCGTATTTCGAAGCGTTCAACAACGGCGACGTGGATGGCATGCTGGACTGCCTGAGCGAGGATGTGGCGCACCACGTCAACGAAGGGCAGGTGCGCCGGGGCAAGGTCGCCTTTGCCGAATTCTGCGCGCATATGAGCCGCTGCTATAGCGAACATCTTGATAACATGGTGATTTTTGAGGCCGAGGCTGGCACGCGCGGGGCAGCTGAATACGTCGTGAACGGCACCTACCTGGAGACCGACGCGGGGCTGCCCGAGGCGAAGGGGCAGACTTACAAGCTGCCTGCCGGGTCGTTTTTCTCTTTGGAAAACAACAAGATTACCCGGGTCGTGACCTATTACAACCTGGCGGATTGGATCAAACAGGTCAACGCCTGATGCGGGTCGAACGGCTGACCGGCGAAAACCTGGTTGCGGCGCTGGACGATGTGGCGCAGCTGAGGATCACGGTTTTCCGTGACTTTCCATACCTTTACGATGGCGACGTCGCCTATGAGCGCGCCTATCTGGAGCCCTATCGGCAGAGCGAGGACGCGATCGTGGTGGCGGCGTTCGACGGTGACCGGCTGGTCGGGGCCTCGACGGGCACGCCGATGGAGGATCATGCCGAGGATTTCGGCGCGGCATTTTCCGGGCAAGATATTGATATAAAAGATATCTTTTATTGCGCCGAGAGTGTCTTGCTGCCCGAATACCGCGGCCGCGGGCTGGGTCATGCGTTCTTTGATGCGCGGGAGGCCCATGCACGGGCGCTGGGCCGCGACTATGTCGCCTTTTGCGGGGTTGTCAGGCCGCCGGATCATCCAATGAAGCCAGAGACTTACCGACCCCTGGACGGCTTCTGGCGCAAGCGGGGATATGCCCCCGTGGAGGGGGCGGTCGCGACCTATCGCTGGAAGGATATCGACCAGTCCGAGGAGACCGATCACCCCCTGCAATTCTGGATGCGGCGACTCGAAGGTTAACCGCGCGAATATTCGGAAAAACGGCACGTCGGTATCGCGTCGGTATCCGGGTGGTATCGCGACGGTGCGATTTTCGCGACTTGGCCGGGTAGACGGACCGTGCGCCGGGGAAGGGGCAATTGACGCCCGAAACCCGGCAGACGCTCGGCGAGACCCCACCGCCGCGCATGTCTCGGCCTCGCCCACCGCGACCGACATGCAGGCGAAAGCGACCTCGTAGAGAGCCGTCATCGGGCAGGGTGCGGAGGGACGCGTGCGCGATGATTTGTCCGTCGAAGGTAAGGACGAAGCTGATGCGGGCGCGGCGATGCGGGCCGGTGTGGACACGCGGCGACATTTCAGAGGCAAGACAGACGTGCTTTGCGCCAGTGTAGCCGAGCAGAAGGCGTGTGTCCGGTTGGAGCCGATTGTGAGAAATTGGGTTCGAGCACCCAGCCGGTTAACAGCCGCGAAGCCGCCCGGCCATCGTCAGCCCCTCCCTTGGGCTGGCGATTTGGCTGAGGCTGGGCACGACGATACTTCTGAGGATGTGTTTGGCAGGCATACAGTGCTTCAGAATTTTCGTCGGATCGCCACCCCAGGGGCTGACGCTCGCCTCCGTCGTGAAAGACAGCAAGGTCCGGCATTGCAGACCTTCATGCCCCTTGCGGAGAAAGTCGGGTTCGAGCGCTCTTTGAAGGATGCTGCGTGAAACTTGAACGGCAGGTTTCAGGGGTGTTCTGCGAAATGCCGACTTTCATCTTGGCGCTTGTCTTCAAGTTGGGTTGAACTCTTAAGCTGAGATCGAATCAGGCAACAGCTGCTGAAACACAGGGAAACTGACATGAGGGTCTCAAATCGGAAATTCGCCATCACTGGAGCGAGTCGCGGGCTTGGTGCTGCATTGGCGATTGAAATGGCTCGGTTCGGGACGCAACTCGTCCTGCTGGCGCGCACCAGCGAAGCCCTTCAGGATGTCGCCGACGTGATCCTTTCAGAGACAGGCCAAGAGGTCGGCGTTGTCGCTTGTGATCTGGCGAACAGCCAAAGTGCATCACAAGCCGGTGCGAAATTGGCTGCGCAACACACTGATCTGGACGGGCTCGTTCACAACGGAGCAATGTGGCTGCCGGGACCGATGGAGGATGTCTCTGATATGGATATCCAGGCCTGCGTCGCCTCAGCCGCTATTGGCTCGCTCATTCTGACGCGCCATCTTCTTCCAGTTCTGAAAGCAAGAGAGAATGCCGACATCCACACTGTGGTCTCGACCAGCGGCATACCCAATCGACCGCTGGAAGGCGCATCGGTTCCTTTCACGGCCGCAAAGTCAGCGCAGGCGGCTTTCGTTCATGGTTTGGCACAGGAGCTCGAAAACACCAGCATTCGGGTAACGTCGGTCTTTCCCGGGGATTTTGCAGACGTCCCGGCAACTGACCCGGCCTGGAACACGCCGTCGTCCGATCACGCGCTGAGCAATCGCGAGATCGTCAACGCGATACTGTTCATACTTAACCAGCCGCGGAGAGTCTCCGTGCGTTCACTGGTGATCCAATAGCACCATTTTCTGTAGCTGTCTCAAAGCCCTTATTCGTGCGGTCGCAGCGAAAGCCCGCTGTGCCCCGCGCAGCCGTCATTCGATGCCCCCAGGCTCATGGCGCGGGTCCGGGCTGCCGATATGTTGCGCGAAGCCCACGATGCGGGAATTCGAGACGTGGGCGATGGCTCTGTGCCGCGCTTTCGGTGTACCACGTCAAGGCCCGGGGGGGCGACGAGTATGGGACAACGGACATGACGCGCCTCCTTGCAAATTTTCTGACCATTTTCGCGGTGCTCCTGGCCGGGCAGGCCGCCGATGCAGGCCCGCGCGAGCGCATCGGCTATGGCTGGCTGGCGACCAACGACATCGTGGGCGACCTGCACGACCGCTGGCAGACCGGCTCTATCCAGACCAGCCGGGTCTGGGGGCCGGGCTGGAACGGGCGCCTGCCGCAGGGCTTTGGCGAGGTGCTGGAACTGCGTTTCGGCGGGCGGGTCGTGGCGCCGCAGAACCTGAACACTCCGGCGCCGGGAGACCGGCCGTTCGGCGGGGCGCTGTCGCTGGGGCTGCACACGCATTTTGCCCGTGGCGCCATGGATTATGCCGTGGGCGCGGACGTGGTGGTGACCGGACCGCAGACCGGACTCGACGATTTCCAGAAGTTCCTGCACGAGGCGCTGGGCGGGCGTGACATTTCCGGCCGGGTGCGGCGCAACCAGGTCAGCAACGACGTGAACCCCGAACTGGTGATGGAGGCGGGGCGCGCCTTCGACCTGGGCGGCAACGCCGAGATCCGGCCCTTCGTCGAGGGGCGCTGGGGGTTCGAGACGCTGGCGCGCGTGGGCTTCGACATGACGATCGGCCAGCGCGGGCGCGGCGGATTGCTGGTGCGCGACCCGGTGACGGGCCAGCGCTATGTCGCGGTGCAGGGCAATGAGGCGCCCGGTGCGAGCTTTGTTTTCGGGGCCGACACGGCCTATGTGGACAGCAGCGAGCTTTTGAACCGGGACCGGGGCCTTCAGCTGACCGATGCGCGGACACGGGTGCGCACCGGCGTCAACTGGCAGGGCGAAGGCGGCAGCACGATCTTCTACGGGCTGACCTGGCTGGGCAAGGAATTCGAGGCGCAGAAGGAAAGCCAGCTTGTGGGATCGGTGCGACTGCGCCTGAGATTCTAAGCGTAAGCCTTTGTTAACGCTTTGCAGGCTGATTCGTTTTTGCTAGCCTGCCCGCACAAAAAGACAAAAAAGACTAAAAAAGGCAGGCATACAGGCAATGGGAACGACCTTTCGGGGCGCGTTCGTCATCTCCTGGTCGCAGACGGAAGTGGACGGTTTGGACGCCGCTCCTGTCCAGTCTCTTGACGTGGGGGCCGCATGGTCCTGGCGCGGGGATCTGGTGCGGGTGGACGGGCCCAATGAAGTACTGCGCCTTGAGCGGACGGAACGGGACGCAATGAGCCGCAAATGTGCGGCAAAGCTGGTGCGGCGGCTGGTGACGGCGGCACGCACGGGAACGACCAGGTTGGACGAGGTGGAGGTGCACGAGCCGTTGATGGACAGCGGTTTCGTGGTCACCAACGGGGTGCGCAGCTATACCATCACGCTGATCGAGGTGGGGCACGGGGCGCCGCCCCTGCTGATGTTCCTCGATGACATTCCCCCCAGGAATACCGAGATGTGGATCGTGCACCAGTCGCTGGGCGCGCATCGCAGCCAGACGACGGACGTGGAAAGCGGCGGGGTGATCTGTTTCACCCCCGGCACGCGGATCGAGACGCCGGACGGGCCGCGGCTGGTCGAGGAGTTGCGCGAAGGCGATTACGTGCAGACCAAGGACAACGGCGCGGAAGAGATCCAGTGGATCGGCAGCCGGAGGATGAGCGGCGCGCGCCTGTTCGCGATGCCGCATCTGCGGCCGGTACGCATCCGCGCGGGCGCGCTGGGCGTCGAGCGGCCGGACGAGGAGCTGCTGGTCAGCCCCGAGCACCGGATGCTGGTCGAGGGCGAGATCGCGCAGGCGCTTTACAACACGCCCGAGGTGCTGGTGTCGGCCAAGGACCTGGTCAACGGGCGCAACGTCACGATCGACCTGGCGGTGCGGGAGGTGACCTATGTGCACCTGCTGTTGCCGCGCCACCAGGTGCTGTGGGCCAACGGGGTGGAGACCGAGAGCTTTCATCCCGCGTCCGCCGCGCTTCAGGCGCTGGACGACGACGACCGCAAGCGGCTGTTGGAGTACAACCCGACGCTGGAATTCGAGCCGCAGACCTATGGCGGATTCGCCCGGCGCAACCTGAGCGCGTCGGAGGCAGCGATCCTTCAGCACGAGGCGGCCTGAGCGAGTAAGGGCGATGCTCGGCGGCGCAGCAAGCAGCACCTTTGTTCCGCGCGGTGCGCAGCCCTATAGATGTTCGCTTTGCAGGACAAAGCGGAAATGGGGCCAACTTGTTCTATTGGCCGCTTCTTAGTGCTGTCCGCTTGATATGGAGAACCAACAAAAACCCTTCTTTGCAGAAACTTGGACCCAACCCGAATGCGATCTGATGGTCCAGCTCTGCCGGTACCATGCACAGGTCCTATATTCTGCGAGGAATGGATTTGACTTCGATAATCGATTTGCCAAGCTAACGCTCCCGCCTAATGGCTCAGTGCCCAGCGGAGTGGTGCTTTTGGATGGTCACCTTGGCGCATACGAATGGGCCAGCGGTACATTAGTGACCTGTGGCTTCGCACTCCAATCGCAAGTGTATTCGGGCGCTTGTAAGCTGTTGACTTCAAGCGCTCAGTTCGAACTCAGCAAGGAGCCAAACCTGCCGCTCACCAATATTTCTCACTTGGGACGGGCCCTCTTGGCGATATTCAGTATTTACCGTCAAAATGGACGGCTTGGGCATCCTGCAACCCTCAGGCGTATATTGGAGTTACTCCCGGCGGCAGGCTTTATTGAGGAACGCCTTGACTTTCTTGAATGGTCAACTAAAGCCCTTGATCTGGCGTATCCACGCCGAATGAACGATTGGCCGATACCGCGAGACGGGAAATTGTGGATAACAGACACGTTCGACGTTTACATCGACGAAGCGAACGATCAGTGGACTCGTGCGTGAGCTGACCTTCATTGCGTCATAGAAGGCCGGAAGATTGGGCTCCGTCCCGATCACTCGCCGCAATGCATATGAAAAACCGCCCGGACAGATTGTCACGGCGCCCCCGCCGTCGAGCGCGCCGTGACACATGCAATTGATTTTATGGTGCGATAACGCACGATTATAACCGACAATTTCGGTCGTTTTTCCTTGCGCTTTCGTCGCTGGGATGCAGTTTAGGTCGGAATTTACGAAACTGTTACGCCAAGGAGTTCGCGTGTCCCTCTTCTTTATCGTAGCACTTCCGTTTTTCGGCGCCCTTCTGCCGGGCTTGATGAATTCGGCGGGGCGGTCGTCCTGTGCAGGGGTCACGTTCACGGTTTCGCTGGCCGCGTTCATCGGGCTTTTGACCAATCTTCCGACGGTTCTGGCCGGTGGAACGGTGATGGCGCAGATCGACTGGATGCCGGCGCTGGGGCTGAACTTCACGCTGATGCTGGACGGGCTGGGATTCTTCTTTGCCTTCCTGATCCTGGGCATCGGGATGCTGATCATCGCCTACGGGCGGCAGTATCTGAGCCGCGAAGACCATATGGGCGAGTTCTTCACCTACCTTCTGCTGTTCCAGGGCGCGATGGTGGGGATCGTGCTGAGCGATAACATATTGCTTTTGCTGGTCTTCTGGGAGCTGACGTCGCTGTCGTCCTTCCTGCTGATCGGGTATTGGAAGCATCTGCCCGAGGGTCGGCAGGGCGCGCGGATGGCGCTGGCGGTGACCGGCATGGGTGGGCTGGCGATGATCGGTGGGATGCTGATCCTGGGCCAGATCGTGGGCAGTTATGATCTGAGCGTGATCCTGCAGAACCGCGATCTGATCCAGGCCGATCCGATGTACGTGCCGGCGCTGATCCTGATCCTGCTGGGGTGCTTTACCAAGTCGGCGCAGTTCCCGTTCCATTTCTGGTTGCCGCACGCGATGGCGGCCCCCACGCCGGTCAGCGCCTACCTGCACTCGGCCACGATGGTGAAGGCGGGCATTTTCCTGATGGCGCGGATGTGGCCGGTGCTGTCGGGCACGCCGGAATGGTTCGTGATCGTCACCACGGCGGGGCTGATCACGATGGTGCTGGGCGCGGTGATTGCGCTGTTCAAGCATGACCTGAAGGCGTTGTTGGCGTTCTCGACGGTCAGCCACCTTGGGCTGATCACTATGCTTTTGGGCACGGGGACGGCGTTCGGCGCGATGGCGGCGGTGTTTCACATCCTGAACCACGCGACGTTCAAGGCGGCGCTGTTCATGTCCGCAGGCATCATCGATCACGAGGCGCATACGCGCGACATTCGCCGCCTTGGCGGGTTGCGCAAGCTGATGCCGGTGACGTTCGTGATCGCCACGCTGGCGGCGTTGTCTATGGCGGGGATTCCGTTTCTGAACGGCTTCTTGTCCAAGGAAATGATGCTGGAGGAGGCCAACCACACGGTGCTGTTCGACACGTGGTGGTTCGTGCCGGCGCTGGCGGTCATCGGCTCGCTCTTTTCGGCCGCCTATTGCTTTCGCTTCATCTCGCACACCTTCCTGGGGCCGGTGCGGGACGATTACCCGGCCAAGCCGCATGATCCGCCGGCGGGCATGTGGTTGCCGCCTGCGATCCTGGTGGTGCTGGTGGTGGTGATCGGGGTCGCCCCCTTCCTGGTGCAGGATTTCGTGTTCCTTGTGGCCAAGGCCGTGATTGGCGGGGTCGAACCGCTGGAGGTGAAATACATCAAGATCTGGCACGGGCTGGTGCCGGCGCTGTATATGTCGATCGCCGCTGTGGTGGGCGGGCTGATCGTGCTGCTGCTGTTCAAGCCGCTGCTGAAACTGTGGGACGCGGCGCCGCGCCCCGAGGCCAAGGTGATTTTCGAGTGGATCGTCGAGACGGCGGCGGCAGGCGCGCGGGCGCTGATCCATCCGATCCACAACGGATCGTTCACGCGCTATGCCGCCGTGGGGTCGGCGGCGATCATCGTGGCGGGGTACTATGCCTGGGCGACGGGCACGGTCGGAGAGGCGACGCGCGAGATGCAGGCGCCGAGTGCGGTGACCATCGCCGGGTGGCTGATGCTGGTGGCGGCGACCGGGGCGCTGGTTCTGTTGCATCGCAACCGCTTCTTCTCGCTGATCCTGATCGGGATCGTGGGGTTGATGGTGTCGGTCGGCTTCATCTTCTTCAGCGCACCGGACCTTGCGATGACACAGTTCACCGTCGAGGTGGTGACGATCATCCTGTTGCTGCTGGCGCTGAATTTCCTGCCCAAGACGACGCCGGTGGAAAGCAGTTTGCTGCGCCGGGTGCGCGATGCTGGTGTGGGGATCGTCGGCGGGCTGGCGACCTTTGCGCTGTCCTATCACTATCTTCTGCGCGACGCCGTGGCGACGCCGATTTCCGAGTATCACCTGGCCAACTCGTACAAAGGGGGGGGCGGCACCAACGTGGTGAACGTGATCCTTGTCGATTTCCGGGGCTTTGACACCTATGGCGAGATCATCGTGCTGGGGATCGCCGCGCTATTGATCTATGCGCTGACCGAGACGCTGCTGAACAGCAAGGTGCGGGCGCGCCTGCTGAACCGCACGCCGGACCAGCCGCGCGCGGGCGACATGCACCCGATGATGATGGTGGTGCTGACCCGCGTGATCATGCCGGTGGTTCTGATGGTGGGGTTCTATATCTTCCTGCGTGGCCATAACGAGCCGGGCGGCGGGTTCATCGCCGGTCTGGTCGTGTCGATCGGCGTGGTGATGCAGTACATGGCCAGCGGTTTCGCCTGGACGTCGCAGCGGTTGCGCTATCCCTATCACGGGGTGATCGGCGCGGGCGTGCTGATTGCCGGGCTGACCGGCATCGGGTCGTGGTTCGTGGGCAAGCCGTTCCTGACCTCGGATTTCACCTATGTGCGCATTCCGCCGTTCGAGAAGTTCGAGCTGGCGACCGCGGCGCTGTTCGACCTTGGCGTGTTCCTGGCGGTCGTGGGCGCGGTGATGCTGTCGCTGGAAAGCTTCTCGCGGCTGGCGCGGCGGGCGCATACGCCGGATACGGAGCACCCGATGGATATCGACCCGTCACGGGATGATCCGCCGAAAACGGTGGGCGCAAGCGGGGGGCCTGTCTGATGGAGTTTCTTGTTGCATCGGCCATCGGCGTCATGACCGCGGGCGGGCTTTACCTTGTGCTGCGGCTGCGGACCTTCCCGGTGATCCTGGGGATATCGCTGCTGACCTACGCCGTGAACGTGTTCCTGTTCGCGTCGGGGCGGCTGACCGTGGGGGCGCCGCCGGTTCTGGTGGACGGGGTGGAGACCTATACCGACCCGCTGCCGCAGGCGCTGGTGCTGACGGCCATCGTGATCTCGTTCGGGATGACGGCTGTGGTGGTGATGATCGCGCTGGGGTCGTTCCTGGGCGCGGATGACGACCACGTGGACGACCAGCCCGAGGAAGAAGATGAAGGCGACGCGCAGGCGGAGGGCCAGCAATGACCCATTGGATTATCGCGCCCGTCGTGCTGCCGGCGCTGCTGGCGCCGTTCATCGTGCTGGCGGCGCGGTTTCATTTCGGAATCCAGCGGGCGTTTTCCGTGGCCGGAGTCGTGGCGCTGATCGCCATTTCGGCGAGCCTGGCGTGGAGCGTGTCGGACGGTGACGTGATCCTTTACCAGCTGAGCGACTGGGCCGCGCCCTTTGGCATCGTGCTGGTGGGCGACCGGCTGTCGACGCTGATGGTGTTGCTGACTTCCGTGCTGGCGCTCTTTGTGCTGCTATACGCCATCGGGTCGAGATGGGACGAGCGGGGGTGGCATTTCCACGCGCTGTTCCAATTCCAGCTGATGGGGATCATGGGCGCGTTCCTGACGGGCGACCTTTTCAACCTGTTCGTGTTCTTCGAGGTGCTGCTGATTGCCTCCTACGGCCTGATGATCCATGCGGGCGGCAATGAGCGGCTGCGGGCCGGGGTGCAGTACGTGCTTTATAACCTGATCGGCTCGACGCTGTTCCTGTTCGCGCTGGGCTCGATTTATGCCGAGGCGGGTACGCTGAACATGGCGGACCTGGCCGAGCGTGTGACGCAGATCGGCGCGGAGGAGACGGTGGGCATCCGGGTTGCCGCCGTGCTGCTGCTGCTGGTATTCGCGATCAAGGCGGCGCTGGTGCCGCTGCATTTCTGGCTGCCGTCGAGCTATGCCGAGGCGCCGGCGCCGGTGGCGGCCCTGTTTGCGATCATGACCAAGGTGGGGGCCTATGCCATCATCCGGGTCTACACGATGATCTTTCCGCCCGACCTGGAGGCGACGGCGGGGCTGCATGTGGTATGGCTGATGCCGGCGGCACTGGTGTCATTGGCGATCGGGATGATCGGGGTCTTGGCGGCGAAGAAGCTGGACCGGCTGGTGGCCTTTTCGATCATCGGGTCGATGGGCATGGTGATGGTGGCGATTGCGCTCTTTACCGAGGACGGGATCGCGGCGGCGCTCTATTACATCGTGCATTCGACGCTGGCGGGCGCGATCCTGTTCCTGATCACCGATCTGGCGCGGTCGGGGCGCGACAACCTGAGCCTGACGGCGCAGCCGCCGGTGTCGGGGGCGGCGCTGACCGCAGGGATGTTTTTCGTGGGCGCGATTGCCATGGCGGGTCTGCCGCCGCTGTCGGGGTTTTTGGGCAAGCTTCTGGTGCTGGACGCGGCCTATGACAGTGTGCAGATGCCGTGGATCTGGGCGGTGGTTCTGATGTCCAGCCTGATCAGCGTCGTGGGCTTTGCCCGGGCGGGCAGCAACGTCTTCTGGAAGGCGCGGAGCGTCGCGCGGCCCGAGGGGGCGCCGGTGGTGGCGGCGCCGTCGGCGCTGAGCTATACCGCTGTCGGCGGGCTGATCGCGCTGTTGATCGCGCATACGGTGTTTGCCGGGCAGGTGCACGGGTACACGCGGGCCATCTCGGCGCAGCTGTTCGCGCCCGAGACCTATATGTCGACGGTGCTGGAGACGCCGGGCAAGCTGGGCCGGCCCGAGGACAAGGCCAAGGGCGGGTATGGCGATGACGGCCATGGGGACGATGAGCACGGCGGCGAGAGCCACGGCGATGACGCGGCCTATGGCGAGAGCGACGAGAGCCATGGCGCGGACGAGCAAGAGAACGGGGGGCACTGACATGACACGCGCGTTCTACTGGCTGTTTCCGCATCCGTTCCTGACCTTGCTGCTGACGCTGGTCTGGGTGCTGTTGCAGAACGGGTTTTCTGCCGGGATGGCGGTGTTCGGGCTGATCCTGGGGATCATCATCCCGTGGATGACGTCGATCTGGTGGCCGGACACGCCCAAGGGGTTCAACCTGTTCCGGATGTTCACCTATGGCCTGATCGTGATCTGGGATATCATCATCGCCAACCTGCAGGTGGCGTGGATCGTGCTGACGGTGCCGAACGACAAGCTCAAACCGGCTTGGATCGTGGTGCCGCTGGACCTGGTGAAGCCCGAGGCGATCACCATTTTGGCGGGGACGATCACTTTGACGCCCGGCACGGTGTCGTCGGATTTGTCGGACGAGGGGCACAGCCTGCTGGTGCATGTGCTGCACACCGATGACCCGGACGCGGTGCGCGACGAGATCAAGACCCGCTACGAGGCCCGGCTGGAGGAGATTTTCGCATGAGCAACCCTGCCGATATCATGGACATTGCCATCGTGATTTCCTTCGTGGCGCTGGCGCTGGGGCAGATCCTGTCGATGGTGCGGCTGGTTTTGGGGCCGACGCCGGGCGACCGCATCCTGGCGTTGGACACGATGGTGATCAACGCGCTGGGGCTGGTGGTGATGGTGGGCATCTACCAGGGTGTGCAGGTCTATTTCGAGGTCACGCTGCTGATCGCGATGCTGGGCTTCGTGTCCACGGTCGCGCTGGCGCGGTTCATCCTGCGGGGGGATATCATCGAATGAGCTGGTTGGAGATCGGAAATCTTGCCGTCGCGTTCTGCCTGCTGGTGGGGTCGGGATTCGTCACGGTGGGCGTGTTCGGCCTGCTGAAGTTCAACGACCCGATGACGCGCCTGCACGCCCCCACGAAGGTGGGCACGCTGGGGATCGGGATGTTCCTGCTGGCGTCGATGATCCATTCGTTCCTGATTGGCGACAGGTCCTATCACGAGCCGCTGATCATGGCGTTCCTGTTCGTCACCGCGCCCATCTCGGCGCATTTCATCGCCAAGGTGAACATCCACAAGCGGGCCTGCGAGACGCCGCCCGCGCCGCCGCGCGACGACACGTGGTCGACGCTGACGGACCCGGACGTCGAAGCGGAGGCCGAGGCGGACGCGGCGAAGGCGCAGGAGTAGGGCGCGGCCTGCGAGGTGGTCGGCGCGTGGGTTTTCACCCACCCTACGAAAGCGGTTGGGGTCCCGGATCAGGTCCGGGACGGTGGTTTTTCCAAGTGTGCACGTGCGGAGCAGAGGCCGAAGGCCGCCGCACGATCGCCAGACCGCCCCCCGGGCTGGCGGTTGGGTGACGTTAGTGCCCCGACACAGTGTTTTTCGGATTTGGGTAGCATAAAATGCGCCGAAGACCCGTTGGGTCGCCATCCCGCGGTCTGCCGATCGTGCTGCTTTGACGGGGCCGCGTGGGTTTTCACCGCCACACGCGAATTTCGGCTGAAAGTCAGCTTTTTGGCTAAGTATTATTGACGTGAGGTCGGCGGCTGTATTACTTAGCCGTATGGCTAAGTATGATTCGAAACTGGACCTGTGTTTCTCCGCGCTGGGCGATCCGACGCGGAGGGTGATCCTTGAGCGGCTGGCCCGCGGCCCGGCGAGTGTCAGCGAACTGGCCGCGCCGCATGACATGGCGCTGCCGTCCTTCATGAGCCACCTGAAAAAGCTGGAGGAGGCCGGGCTGGTCACCTCCGAAAAGCAGGGCCGGACCCGGACCTGTGCCCTTGCCCCGGACGCGTTCGCCCCGGTCGACGACTGGCTGAGCGAGCAGCGGCGGATCTGGGAGGGCCGGCTGGACCGGCTGGACGATTACGTTGCAACCCTGATGAAGGACCGAAAGGCATGAACCTGAATCCCGAGACCGACCTGAGCTTTACCCGCACCCTGAAGGCGCCGCGGGCGCTGATCTGGGAGTGCTGGACCACGCCGGAGCATATCAAGCATTTCTTCGTGCCCAGGCCTCACGGCATCGAGAGCTGCGAGATCGACCTGCGGGTCGGCGGGCGATTCAACACGGTGATGAACGTGGACGGCCAGCTGATGGACAACAAGGGGGTGTATCTTGAGGTGGTCGACCTGACGCGGCTGGTCTTTACCGATACCTATACCGAGTGCTGGGCGCCGGTGCCGGACCCGTTTATGACGGCGATCCTGGACCTGGAGGACGACGGGACGGGGGGCACGATCTATACCGCGACGGCGCGGCACCGGTCGCCCGCGGCGAAGAAAACCCACGAGGAGATGGGGTTCTTCGATGGCTGGGGCACGGTGGCGACGCAGTTGGAAGAGTATGCGCAGAGCCTGAAGTAGCAGGCGAGGGCGCGTGGGTTTTCACCCACCCTACGCCTGCGCTGCGGGAAACTTGCGGGTCGGGCGAAGCGACGTGTTGACTCCACCACGAACCCTTATATAAGCGCGGCTTCATTGGTGTTGGTGGCCCCCGCAAGGGGATGCCTGTCGCCCGAGATCCCGGATCGAGTCCAGGACAGGGAGAGGACAACGCCCTTCGAAACCTGAAACGAAGGAGATCAGTCGATGACAAAGAGAACGGCTGCCAAATACAAGATCGACCGCCGGATGGGCGAAAACATCTGGGGGCGTCCGAAATCCCCGGTCAACCGCCGTGAATACGGCCCCGGCCAGCACGGCCAGCGCCGCAAGGCGAAGATTTCCGACTTCGGCCTGCAGCTGCGCGCCAAGCAGAAGCTGAAAGGGTACTACGGCGACCTGACCGAGAAGCAATTCCGCCGCATCTACAGCGAAGCCGAGCGTCTGAAAGGCGACACCGGCGAGCTGCTGATCGGCCTGCTGGAGCGCCGGCTGGACGCGGTTGTCTACCGCGCCAAGTTCGTGCCGACCATCTTTGCCGCGCGTCAGTTCGTGAACCACCGTCACGTGCGCGTGAACGGCAAGCTGGTGAACATCCCGTCCTACCGTGTTAAGGAAGGCGACGTGATCGAGGTGCGCGACCGCTCGAAGCAGATGGCGGCCATCCTGGAAGCCACGCAACTGCCCGAGCGCGACGTGCCGGACTATATCGACGTGGACAATTCCAAGTTGACCGCGACCTTCGTGCGGACGCCGTCCTTGGGCGATGTGCCGTACCCGGTGATGATGGAACCGAACCTGGTCATCGAATTCTACGCGCAGAACTAAGTTTTAGGTCTGCCATACCTGATCCGAAAGGCCGCGCCGCTGAGCGCGGCCTTTTGCATATGAAGTTGGAGGAGACGCAGAGCATGGCACAGGACTATCCCAAGTACGGGCGCATCGACGGGACCATCGTGATGATCGGCTTCGGGTCGATCGCGAAGGGGACGTGGCCGCTGATCGCGCGGCATTTCGACTTTGACGCCGACAAGTTCGTGGTGATCGAGCCGAACGCGGCCAATCACGATGCTTTGCGCGAATTGGGGCTGCGCTTCGTCGCCGAGGCGGTGACGCAGGAGAATTATCGCGAATTGCTGGGTGGGCTGATCGAGCCGGGCAAGGGGTTCGTTGTGAACCTGAGCGTGGATACGTCATCGCTTGACCTGATGAAGTTCTGCCGCGAGCAGGGCGTGCTTTACATCGACACGGTGGTGGAGCCTTGGGCGGGCTACTATTTCGATACGCAGGACAACGCGGCGCGGACGAACTATGCGCTGCGGCAAGCGGTGCGCGACGAGAAGGCGGCCAATCCGGGCGGGACCACGGCGGTGAGCTGCTGTGGCGCGAACCCCGGCATGGTCAGCTGGTTCGTGAAGGAGGCGCTGCTGACACTGGCGAAGGACACCGGCAAGGACGCGGACGCGCCGACCGGCCGCGAGGGCTGGGCGAAGCTGATGCAGGGGCTGGGCGTGAAGGGCGTGCATATTGCCGAACGGGACACGCAGGCGCGGGCGCTGCCGCGGCCACGGGGGACCTTTGTGAATACATGGTCGGTGGAAGGGTTCATCGCCGAAGGGTTCCAGCCGGCCGAGCTGGGCTGGGGCACGCATGAGACATGGTTCCCCGAGAACGGGCACAGCCATGAGACGGGCTGTCGGGCGGGGATCTGGCTGGAACGGCCCGGGGCGATTACCCGCGTGCATACGTGGTGCCCGACGCCGGGACCGCAATTCGGGTTTCTTGTGACCCATAACGAGGCGATTTCGATTTCCGATTTCTACACGGTGGGCGCGGCGGAGGACCCTGAGTTCCGGCCCACGTGTCATTATGCCTATCACCCCTGCGACGATGCGGTGCTGTCGCTGCACGAGATGTTCGGAGCGGGGCGACAGCAGACCACGCATGAGATCCTCGACGTGGACGAGATCGTGACCGGCATCGACGAGCTGGGCGTGCTGCTCTATGGACATGAGAAGAACGCGATGTGGTATGGCTCGCGCCTGTCAAACGAGGAGACCAAGGATCTTGCGCCGTACCAGAACGCGACCGGGCTTCAGGTGACGAGCGCGGTGCTGGCGGGCATGGTCTGGGCGCTGGAGAACCCACAAGCCGGGATCGTGGAGACCGACGAGATGGACCACGCAAGGTGCCTCGAGGTGCAGCGGCCCTACCTGGGTCCGGTGGAGGCGCATTACACCGACTGGACGCCGCTGCAGGACCGCTGGGAGCATTTCCCCGAGGATATCGACGAGAGCGATCCGTGGCTTTTCCGGAACGTGCTGGCGTCGTGAGGGGGATGCCGGGCGCCGAGCCGCGCCATCGGCGGGCCGCGGTGCGTCGATCCGAGGTTTGAGGGGGTGTGCTTTGTCTCTGGGTTCCCAAAAGACTTTGGAGCGAAGCGCTGACGTTGACGTATCGACGTGCCGTGGAGGCGGCCCGTCGCGCCAGAGGCGCGCATTCCAAGTGACGCGCCTTCGGCGCGATTGCGCGGCGGGCTTCGCCCTTGGTTCCGCGCTGGGGGCTGGAACGCTGACGTCTACGCTGGTTTTTTGATGCCCGCGCCGTGGTCTTCTCGCCGCATCTCGTGCGAATTGACCTTGGTGGGGCTGGTCAGGGCGCGCGCGTCTCGGTAATGCGGAACTGACCACCTGTTCGGGGCCGCTGCGGCCTCCGGGCGGTGTGGCGCTGCCCCGTGAGGAAAGACATCACATGACCACGATAATGCCCCAGCCCGGAATACTGGACATCGCCCCCTATGTGGGCGGGTCGAGCCACGTGGAGGGGGTGAGCAACGTGGTCAAGCTGAGCTCGAACGAGAACCCGTTCGGGCCAAGCGAGGCGGCGAAGGACGCGTTTCGCAAGGCGGCCTACGATCTGCACCGCTACCCGTCGACCGACCATGCCAGCCTGCGCGCGGCGATTGCCGATGTGCACCGGCTGGATGCGGACCGGATCGTCTGTGGCGTGGGCAGCGACGAGATCCTGTCGCTTCTGTGCCAGTGCTATGCCGGGCCGGGCGACGAGGTCATTCACACCGAGCACGGTTTCGCCATCTACAAGATCGCGGCGCTGTCCAACGGGGCGACGCCCGTCGAGGTGCCCGAGCGCGAGCGGGTGACGGATGTGGATGCGATCCTGTCGGCGGTGACCGATCGCACCAGGCTTGTCTTCATCGCCAACCCCAACAACCCCACCGGGACAATGGTGGGGGACGGCGAGATCGCGCGGCTGGCCGAGCGGCTGCCCGATCATGTGTTGCTGGTTCTGGACGGGGCCTATGCCGAGTATGTCGAGGGGTTCGACGGTGGCGCGGGCCTTGTGGATGCGCGCGAGAACGTGGTGATGACGCGGACCTTTTCCAAGCTTTACGGGCTGGGCGGGCTGCGCGTGGGCTGGGGGTATGGACCGGCGCATGTGATCGACGTGCTGAACCGGGTTCGGGGCCCCTTCAACCTGAGCGAGGCGGCGCTGGCGACCGCCGAGGCCGCGGTGCGCGACCAGGCCTGGGTCGACAAGTGCCGGGCCGACAACACGCGGATGCGGGCCTGGCTGGCCGAGGCGCTGGCGGGGCATGGCGTGCCGTCGGACACGTCGCTTGCCAATTTCATCCTGGCGCGCTTCGCCGACCAGGCGCAGGCCGAGGCCTGCGACGAATACCTGAAATCCGAGGGGCTGATCGTGCGGCGGGTGGCAGGCTACAACCTGCCCAACTGCCTGCGGATCACGGTGGGCGACGAATCCAGCTGCCGCCGGGTGGCCCATGCGGTGGGCCAGTTCATGGGAGACGCGGAATGAGCGTGATCTACGACCGCGTCGCGCTGATCGGGCTGGGGCTGATCGCGTCGTCGATGTTCTGGGCGATGAAGCGCGCCGGTCTGGCGGGCGAGGTCACGGGCTACGCGCGGTCGCAGGAGACCCGCGACGTGGCGCGCGAGATCGGGTTGTGCGACCGGGTGTGCGACAGCGCGGCGGAGGCCGTGGAGGGCGCGGACCTGGTGGTGTTGTGCGTGCCGGTGGGCGTGATGGGCGCGGTGGCCGAAGAGATCGCGCCGGCGCTGAAGCCGGGGGCGACGGTCAGCGATGTCGGTTCGGTCAAGAAGGCCGTGATCGAGGCGGTCGGCCCGCACCTGCCGGACGGCGTGCATTTCGTGCCGGCGCACCCGATGGCGGGCACCGAGCATTCCGGACCGCGCTCGGGCTTTGCAGAGCTGTTCGAGAACAAGTATTGCCTGATCGTGCCGGTGGAGGGCAGCGACCGGGGTGCCGTGGACCGGCTGGAGCAGCTGTGGCAGGCCATGGGCGCGAAGACGGACGAGATGGATGCCGATCACCACGACCTTGTCTGTGCCGTCACCAGCCATACGCCGCACCTGATTGCCTATACGATGGTGGGGGTGGCCGACGACCTGCGGCGGGTGACCGACAGCGAGGTCATCAAGTATTCCGCCGCGGGGTTCCGCGACTTTACCCGCATCGCCGCCAGCGACCCCACCATGTGGCGCGACGTGTTCCTGACCAACAGGGAGGCGACGCTGGAGGTGCTGGGGCGCTTCACCGAGGAACTCTTTGCGTTGCAGCGGGCGATCCGCACCGGGGACGGTGATCTGCTGCATGATTATTTCACGCGGACGCGGAGCATCCGGCGTGGTATCATCGAAGCCGGGCAAGATACGGATGCGCCGGATTTCGGGCGCGTGAAAAAAGGGTGAGCAGGATGCGTCTGGCGTGGATTTTTCCAGTCTTTCTGGCGAGTTGTTCGTTTGGCGGTGGCGACAGGGATGACCCCGAACTGGTCACGCGGGGGGCCGTCTGCGGCGATCCGTCGATCCAGGGCGTGGTGGTCGGAGACGTGCCAGGCAACGGCGCCTGCGGGATCGCCAACGCGGTCGAGGTGGATGCGGTCGGCGGGGTTCTGCTGAGCCAGCCCGCGACGATGAACTGCCGCACGGCGCGGACGCTGAATGCCTGGGTGAAGAACGACATGAAGCCGATCGTGGGCAAGACCGGCGGCGGCGTCAGAAGCCTGAAGGTCGCCGCGCATTACGTCTGCCGGACGCGCAATCACAAGCGCGGCGCGCGGCTGTCGGAGCATTCCAAGGGCAACGCGATCGACATCTCGGCGTTCCTGTTGCGCGACGGCACGGATATCTCGGTGCTGAACGACTGGGGCACGGGCAAGCGCGGCAAGATCCTGCGGCAGTTGCACGGGTCGGCCTGCGGGCCGTTCGGCACGGTTCTGGGGCCGGGATCGGACGGGTATCACCGCGATCACTTCCATTTCGACACGGCGGAGCACCGGAACGGGTCGTACTGCCGGTAGGGCTGGGCAAATCTTTTCGAGGAAAAGATTTGGCAAAAGATTTCGAAATCTTTTGGCCTCCGGCGTGTTTCCCGGAAACGCTAGCGGAGGCGCAGCACTGGCGCGGGGCCGAGGGGCACCGGGCCCAGGAACACGCGGCCGTCGCGCAGGCCCAGCGGAATGTCGAGCGTCTTGGGGTTGCCGGCCATCTGCGACACCAGCGCGAGGCCATCCTCGAGCGTGCCGGCGAAGGCCTGTGGCAGCGCGCCGCTCTCCGTGGCGAGGCGCAGGATGTCGCGCCAGTTGCGGGCCTTGACGGTGATCTCGCCGGTGGGGATGCCGGCGGCGTCGACCGTCACCTCGCCCGCGGCCTGCAGTTCCAACCGGCCCCAGCGGGCCTCGGCCAGTTTGAGGTCGATGCGGGTGGGCTGGGGGCGGGCGTCCTCGATCGCCGAGAGGTCCCAGGGCTTGTCGAAATCCACGGTCATGTCCAGCGACAGCGCTTCGAGCGAGTCGGGCAGGGTGTCGCCGGGATCGACCTTGACCCGCCAGTCGAGCGCGGGGGAAAAGCCGTCGGCGGTGAGGCCGAAGCGGTAGCTGCTGTCGGACGCCGTCGTGCGCTCGGCGGCGAGGGTCAGGCTGTCGGCGGTGGTCGGCTGGACGGTGGTGTCGGGCTGCACCGCGAGCCCTTCGGCCGTCAGGGTCAGCCGTTCGAGCGGCAGGCCCGGCGCGGGGCGGGTGACGAGGCTGGCGCGCATGTCGGTGCTGGTGACGTCGTACTTGACCTCGGGTGTCGCGACCAGTTGATGATCGGGCCAGACGGCGATGATGTGGTTGGGCTTGTAGCTGAGCGCGAAGACCTGGAAGAACGGCGCCTCCCACGCCAGCCCGGTGTCGGGATCGGCGAGGCTGACATCGGTGAAGGTGCTGTCGAAGCGGTTGGGAAAGCCTCGGGTCGTGAGGTCGGAATACTCGGCCACCCAGCCATCGGCGCGGCGACCGTCGAACCAGGCCTCGAACGCCCTGGTGGCGCCGGTGGAGCCCACGGCCCAGTAGACGGACCACGCCAGGGCCGCCACCACGATGAGGATCAACATGCCGCGCATCTGCCTACCAGCCTTCTTCCGAGCCCTTGCCGAGTGGTATCTAAAGTGATTAGGGGGCAGGGGAAAGCGCAAGGAGCGGAAAAATGACGATGTGGGTTTTCGGCTATGGGTCGCTTGTGTGGAACCCCGGGTTCACGCCGGTGCAGCGTGTGCTGGCCGCCTTGCCGGGCTATCATCGCAGTTTCTGCATGCGGTCGATCCACCATCGCGGGACCGAGGAGAACCCGGGCCTTGTGCTGGCGCTGGACGAAAGCCCCGATGCGCTGTGCCGGGGGGTGGCGCTGGCGGTGCACGAGGACGAGGAGGACAAGGTGCTGGCCTATCTGCGCGAGCGCGAACTGGTGTCGGCGGCCTACCTCGAGAAGGAACTGGACATCATGCTGCGCGACGGGCGGCAGGTGCGGGCGCTGACCTATGTGATCGACGCCGATCACGTGCAGTATTGCGGCGGGCTGGACCTGGAGGAACAGGCGCGGATCATTGCGCGCGCCCATGGCGGGCGGGGGCCGAACCACGAGTATCTTTTCCAGACCGTGGCGCACCTGGAGGAGCTGGGCATCCACGACCCGGAGCTGGACTGGCTGGTGCGGCGGGTGAAGGGGATCGGGGTTTGAGCAGAGCCTCGGGCGAAGCCGCGGAAAACGCTTTAAAACCTTGGCTTCACAGTGGTTAACGCGTAGGGTGTGGCCAAACAATAACCGTGCCGGGAGCCGTCCAGATGGACCAGCCGGACCGTGAGGTCGAGCCGAACTTTTCACACCCCGTAAGGCAGATCACGCTGATGCTGATCGTGCTGGCCCTGACGGGGCTTGGCGCGTTCTTTGCGCTGCCGCGGGTGTTGCCGGTGTTCCAGGCGAACCCGTACCTGAACGGGTTCATCCTGTTCGTCTTCGTGATCGGCGTGGTGGCCTGTTTCTGGCAGATGTACCAGCTGATCGGCTCGGTGCGCTGGATCGAGGGGTTTGTCCACGAACGCGAAACCCCACAGGATATCAAGGCGCCGCTGCTGCTGGCGCCGTTGGCGACCCTTCTGAAACAGCGCGGCAAGCGGATGAAGATCGCCTCGGGCTCAGCGCGGTCGATCCTCGACTCGGTGGCGCAGCGGATCGACGAGGCGCGGGAAATCACGCGCTATATCACCAGTATGCTGATCTTCCTCGGCCTGCTGGGCACGTTCTATGGCCTGGCCACGACGGTGCCGGCGGTGGTGGATACGATCCGCAGCCTGGCGCCGCAGGACGGCGAGGAAGGCGTCGACGTGTTCAACCGCCTGATGACCGGGCTGGAATCGCAGCTGGGCGGCATGGGTGTGGCCTTTGCCAGCTCGCTTCTGGGTCTGGCCGGGTCGCTGGTGGTGGGGTTGCTGGAGCTGTTTGCCGGGCAGGCGCAGAACCGGTTCTATCGTGAGCTGGAAGAGTGGATGTCGACGATCACGCGCGTCGGTCTGGCCTCGGGCGATGGCGAGGGCGGCAGCGAGGCGGGCGTGATGGCCAGCGTCGTCGACCACATGGGCGAGCAGATGGAGAGCCTCCAGCTGATGCTGACGCAATCCGACGTGAGCCGCGCCATGGTGGACGAAAAGCTGGGCCTTCTGGCGGATTCGATGGAGAAGCTGACCGAGCGGCTGACCGACACGGCACCCTTGCACGATGCGCTGACGCGGGTGGCGGACGGGCAGGAAGAACTGATCCGGCAGATGGCGCGCCACGAGGGCGAGAGCGGCGGGATCGACGCGGAAAGCCGGATGCGGCTGCGGTCGATCGACGTGCAGATGCTGCGCATCCTCGAGGAAATCAGCGCCGGGCGGCAGGAAAGCATGAGCGAGCTGCGCACCGATCTGAACGCGCTGTCGCGGGCCATCGGCCAGCTGGCGTCGAGCCATGGGCGGGCCGAGGCCGCGCCGCGTGCCTTGCGCCGGACCGAGCGGGAGCAGGGGAGCTAGGCGATGGCCCTGTCACGGCGCACCGGCGCACGGTTCCAGGCCTCGATCTGGCCCGGTTTCGTGGATGCGATGACGGGGCTTCTGCTGGTTCTGATGTTCGTGCTGACCATTTTCATGGTGGTGCAGTTCGTGCTGCGCGAGACGATCAGCGGGCAGGAAAGCAAGCTGGACGAGTTGTCGAACGAGGTGGCGGCGCTGAGCCGGGCGCTGGGGCTGGAACAGGACCGCAACGCCACGCTGACCGAGCGGGTGGGGGCGCTGACCGCGACGCTGGGCGACGCGCGCGCGCGGCAGGAGCAGCAGGCGGCGCTGATCGCCGCACAGGAATCGCAGATCGCCGAGGCAGAGGCCCGGATCGCCAGTTTCGAGGAACAGGTGGCGGGGCTGTTGGCGCAGCGCGAGGAGAACCTTGGCACGATTGCCGATCTGGAAGGCCAGCGCGAAGAGCTGCTGAGCGAGCAGGAGCAGTTGCAGCTGGCGCTGGCGGGTCTGCGCGACGAGATCGACGCGCAGGAAGAGGCCGCGCGGCTGGCCGCCGCGCAGGCCGATGCTCTGGAGGCGATGATCGCGGAATTGCGCAGCGAGGCCGAGGCGGACGACGCGGCGCAGGCGCAGCTGACCGCGCAGGTCGAGGATTTGCAGGCGCAGTTGTCGGACGAGGAAAAGGCGCGGCTGGCCGAGGCGGCGGCGGCAGAGGCGCTGCGGAACCGGCTGGAGAATGCTGACGCGGAACTGACCGCGATGACGCTGGCGCTGGAGGAACAGAGGCGGAAAGCTGAGGAAACGCTGGCCATGCTGGCGGCGGCGCGGGACGCGCGGGAGGATCTGGACGTGCGGCTGGCCGAAGCGCTGATGGCGCTGGAGGAGGCCGAGAGCGGGCAGGAGGTGCGCCGCTCGGAGTTGACGGCGCTGCAGGCGGAACTGGCGCAGGCGCTGGCCGACGTGGACGCCGAGACGGTGCGGGCCGAGGAATTGCAGGTTCGGTTGAGCGAGGCCGAGGCGGAGCTGGCCGCGTTGCGCGAGGACAGTGGCGAGGCGGCGCAGACGGCGGCGAGCCTGGAGGCCCGGCTGGCCGAGGCGCTGGCGGCGAAGACCGCCGCAGAGAATGACGCTGTGGAAAACGCCGACCTGATCGCGGACTTGCAGCGTCAGGTGACGGCGTTGGAAGCGGACCTGGAGGCGCGGAACAAGCGGATCGCGTCGCTGATTGCGGCCAACGAGGCGGCCAATGCCGAGGCGCTGTCGGCCGAGGATGTGCGGGCGCAGCTGGCCGCGGCGCTGGCCGCCAAGCTGGCCGCCGAGGAAGAGGCCGAGGCGCGGCTGGCGGAATCCGAGCAGCGCGCGGCGATGCTGGGGCAGGCGCAGGCGGAACTGGACCGGCAGCGTGCGCTGGCCGACGAGGCGCAGGAGGAAGAGGCGCTGTTGAACCAGCAGGTGCGGGCGTTGCGTGACCAGCTGGGGCAGTTGCAGGCGCTGCTGGACGATGCCAAGGCCCGCGAGGCGGCGGCGGATGTGCAGTTGCAATCTCTGGGCAACGAGCTGAACACCGCGCTGGCGCGGGTGGCGGCCGAGGAACGGCGTCGGCGCGAACTGGAAGAGGCCGAACGCAAGCGGCTGGAGGCGGAGCGCGCGGACCTGGAGAAGTTCCGGTCGGAATTCTTTGGCCGGTTGCGGCAGTTGCTGGAAGAGCAGGAGGGCGTGCGGATCGTCGGCGACCGGTTCGTGTTTTCGTCCGAGGTGCTGTTCGCGCAAGGCGAGGCGGAGCTGTCGGATGCGGGCGAGGGCGAGCTGGCGAAGGTGGCCGACATCCTGCGCGGCGTTGCCGAGAACATCCCCGAGGATATCGACTGGGTGATCCAGGTGGACGGGCATACCGACGACGTCCCGGTGCGCGCGGGCGCGCAGTTCGAGGATAACTGGGATCTCAGCCAGGCGCGGGCGCTGTCGGTGGTGCGCTACATGGTGAATTTCCTGGGCCTGCCGCCAGACCGGCTGTCGGCCAACGGGTTCGGGCAGTACCAGCCGATCAACCCCGCCGACACGCCCGAAGCGCGGGCGCAGAACCGGCGGATCGAGCTGAAGCTGACGGAGAAATAAGCGTGACGGTACTGGATGCCCGGCGGGCATGGTGGCTGTGGGTGAACCTGCTGGCCGTGATCCTTGCGGTGCAGATCGCGGCGGGTGTGGCGTTGGTCTTGGCAGGCGCGCCGGCCGAGATCGTGACCGCGCATCAGCAGCGGGTGATCGGCGCGGCGCAGGCGATCCCGTGGATCATGATCGGCGTGGGTTTCGTGTTCGGGGTCTATGGCAGGCCGTTCCGGTGGGTCTGGGTCGCACTGGCGGCGCTGGCTGTGCTGAGCGCGTTGTTCGGATTCATGGGCTACATGCTGCCCTGGGGGCAGGTGTCTTACCTCATGGCGGCGCAGGGGGTGCCGGTGACGCTGAACCACATTGCGCTGGTTATGCCGGTGGCGGTCATGGCGATCTTGGGCGGGACCCTGTGGCAGATGGCGCGGGGTGCGCCGCCGATGCCATACCGGGGGCGGTATTCGTGGATCGGGCTGGGCTCGGCCCTGGTGCTGGCCGCGGTGCTGGTCTGGGCGATGTGGGCGAGTTATGCGCCGATCCGGGCGCTTGTGCCGGCGGAGGCCGCAAGCGGCGTGGCGACGAGTGGCACACGGGCGGGCGGTGCGGTGGCTGCCAACCCGCTGGCCGTTCCGGCGCATATATTGCCCGAGTGGTACCTGTTGCCGTTCTACGCGGTGTTGGTGGCGATGCCCGGCAAGCTGATGGGCCTGGTGGCGATGTTCGCCTTTTGCACGGTCTGGCTGTTCGTGCCCTGGCTGGATCGGGGGGCACCGCGGGCGTTCTGGCAAAGGCGCGGGATGCGCTGGCTGGTGCCGGCGGTGGCGGTCTGCGTCGTGGTGCTGGGCGTGGCAGGCGCGATGCAGGGCGCGGCCGCCATTTGGACGGCCCGCGGGGCATTCGTGGCGGTGATGGCGCTGCTGCTGATCGGGGTGCCGTGGGCGACCCGTCTCACTCGGCCAGAACGATAACGTCGGCGTGGCGGTTGGCCAGCACCTGGCCCGCGCGTTCCAGCGTGACGTAGCCGCGATAGGTGCCGGGGGGCCAGCCGCCCTCGGGCGCGCGGCGGCCATAGGCGCGGAAGAACTGGGCCTGCGGGGCCTCGAGGGTTTCGGACTGGGAGAAGATCTCGCCCTCGGGGCCGGAGGCGGTGATGCGCATGGTGTCGCCGGGCTGGGCATAGAAGACGTAGCCGTAAAGCACCAGCGGCGTGTCGGGGGTGGTCTCGGTCACGCGGGCATCGCCGGATTGAACGGCGTCGAACGCGGGCACGGCTGTTGAAAAGGCGGCAGTGAAGAGGCCCGCGCGGTGATATGGCAGGGCGGTTTCCCACAGGCCGGGGCCGGTGATGGCCCCGCAGGTGCCGGGTTCGGCCTCGGGCAGGAAAGGATCGACGACCTCGCCATCCTTCAGAACAGTCAGGTGGACATGCGGCGCATTGGTCATGCCGCTGAGGCCGACCTCGCCCAGGGGGGTGCCGGCGTCGACTTGCTGGCCTTGCCGAACGACGATCGAGCCTTTCATCAGGTGGCAGTAGAGGGTCTGCCAGCCATCACCGTGGTCGATGCGCGCGCCGTTGCCGCATTCCTGCCCCGCGACGCTGTCGCGGGTTTCGGGGGTGAATGCGATGTCCTCCATCCCGTCGCGGGTGGCCGCGACCCGGCCGGGGGCGGCGGCGAGCACGTTCACGCCCTGATCCATCGCCTCGAAGGACAGAAGGTGAATGTCGGTGCCGCGGTGGTCATCGCGGCTCTTGAGGCCGCACATGAAATCGAACTGTCCCGGGCCGGGATCGAGATCGACGTAGTCCTCGATATAGCAGGTCTGGCCCAGGGCGCAGTCGATGGGCAGCGCGAGGGTCGGCGGCTCGGACAGCGCCGGGGTGGCCAGCAGGAGCAGGGCGGCGGTGAGGGCGGATCTGGGCGCGGACGGCAACGGGGAACCTCTAAAGCTGGGGGCGGACGCGAAAACGGGCGGCAAGGGATGCCGCCCGTTTCATAGCCTATCGCAAAGCCTGAGCCCTTGTCACTCTGCCGTAAGCAGCGGCGGCTTTTTTCCCGAGAGGCGCGGATGGTCCGGCCCCTCGATGCGCAGGTCGATCTGGCCGTCCTTGACGCCCACCTTGACCACGCCGCCCTTGGCGAGCTTGCCGAAAAGAAGTTCCTCGGCCAGCGGCTTCTTGATGTGTTCCTGGATCACGCGGCCCAGGGGACGCGCGCCCATCTTGTCGTCGTAGCCCTTGTCGGCCAGCCATTCGGCGGCGGGCTTGGTCAGTTCGATGGTCACGTTGCGGTCCATCAGTTGGGCCTCGAGTTGCAGCACGAACTTTTCGACCACTTGCAGGATGACCTCTTTCGGCAGCGGGCCGAAGGAGATGACGGCATCCAGACGGTTGCGGAATTCCGGCGTGAAGGTGCGTTCGATCGCGGCGGTATCCTCGCCCTCGCGGCGGTCGCGGCCGAAGCCGATGGCGGCCTTGGCAAGCTCGGTGGCGCCGGCGTTCGAGGTCATGATCAGGACCACGTTGCGGAAGTTCACCGTGCGACCGTTATGGTCGGTCAGGTTGCCGTGGTCCATCACCTGCAGAAGGATGTTGAACACGTCCGGGTGCGCCTTTTCGATCTCGTCCAGCAGCAGGACGCAATGCGGGTGCTGGTCGACGCCGTCGGTCAGAAGGCCGCCCTGGTCGAAGCCGACATAGCCCGGAGGCGCGCCGATCAGGCGACTGACCGCGTGCTTCTCCATGTACTCGGACATATCGAAGCGCAGCAGTTCGACGCCCAGAGTATCGGCCAGTTGCTTCGCCACCTCGGTCTTGCCGACGCCGGTGGGGCCGGCGAAGAGGTAGTTGCCGATGGGCTTTTCGGGCTCGCGCAGACCGGCGCGCGCGAGTTTGATCGCCGCCGACAGCGCCTCGATCGCGGTGTCCTGGCCGAAGACGACGCGCTTGAGCGAGCCTTCGAGATCCTTGAGCACCTCGGCATCGTCCTTGGAGACGTTTTTCGGAGGAATGCGGGCAATCTTGGCCACGACATTCTCGATCTCCTTGGCGCCGATGGACTTGCGCCGCTTGGAGGCGGCCACGAGATGCTGCGCGGCACCGGCCTCGTCGATCACGTCGATGGCCTTGTCGGGCAGCTTGCGGTCGTTGATGTAGCGCGCCGACAGGTCCACCGCCGACCTGATCGCCTCGGCCGTGTATTTCACGCTGTGGTGCTCCTCGAAATAGGGCTTGAGGCCTTTGAGGATCTTGATCGCGTCATCGACGGTGGGTTCGGCCACGTCGATTTTCTGGAACCGGCGGCTGAGGGCGCGGTCCTTTTCGAAGTGCTGGCGGAACTCCTTGAAGGTGGTGGAGCCCATGCAGCGCAGCTTGCCGCCCTGAAGCGCGGGCTTCAGCAGGTTGGAGGCATCCATCGCGCCGCCCGAGGTGGCGCCGGCGCCGATGACGGTGTGGATCTCGTCGATGAAGAGCACCGCGTCGGGATGCTCCTCGAGCTCGGTCACGACGGCCTTGAGCCGTTCCTCGAAATCGCCGCGATAGCGCGTGCCGGCCAGCAGCGCGCCCATGTCGAGCGAGAAGATGGTCGTTTTCGACAGGACCTTGGGCGTCTGGCCGCCGACGATCTTGTGTGCGAGGCCCTCGGCGATGGCGGTCTTGCCCACGCCGGGATCGCCCACCAGGAGCGGGTTGTTCTTGCGGCGGCGGCAGAGCACCTGGATGCAGCGCTCGACCTCGCTGTCGCGGCCGATCAGGGGATCGACATCGCCCTGGCGGGATTTCTCGTTGAGGTCAACGCAGTATTTCGCAAGGGCGGATTCGCCGTTGTCGACCTGTTCGCCTTCGGAGGAGGACTTGGTCTGTTCGGACTCTTCTTCGCCGACGCCCTGCACCGGGCGGGATTCGCCGTAGGCCGGGTCCTTGGCGACGCCGTGGGCGATGAAGTTGACCGCGTCGTAGCGGGTCATGTCCTGTTCCTGCAGGAAATAGGCGGCGTTCGACTCGCGCTCGGCGAAGATGGCGACGAGGACGTTGGCGCCCGTCACCTCGGTGCGGCCCGACGACTGCACGTGGATGGCGGCGCGCTGGATCACGCGCTGGAAGGCGGCGGTGGGAACCGCCTCGGAGCCTTCGATGTCGGTGACGAGGTTGGACAGGTCATCGTCGATGAATTCCACCAGCGTGGTGCGCAGATCCTCGGTTTCGACGCTGCAGGCCTTCATCACGCGGGCCGCGTCGGGCTCGTCGATCAGGGCGAGCAGGAGATGTTCCAGCGTCGCGAATTCATGTTGACGGGCATTGGCCAGGGCCAGTGCAGCGTGGATTGCCTGTTCAAGGGTGTTCGAGAATGACGGCACGGTGTGCTCCCTCTGCTTGGGCTGGGGCCGGTCCGCCGACCTTCGCCTTATATGATTAAAGTTTGGTCGATACAGGCCAGCCTTCAAGGACTTTTTTTCCAAACCCGTTCACTTTTCCCTTTCCGATCTTACAAAAGCTGCTTTTGCAGGCCACGCCGTGACAATTTGGCCAGCCCGCGGGGGCGTGCCTAGAAATTGTCCTTTCGGGTGCGGATCTCGGCGAACACGTCGGCGGCGTCTGCGCCCTTCATGCCCAGATGCGCCTGAACGGCGGGATCGGTGGCACGCAGGAACGGGTTGGTGGCCAATTCTTCGGACAGGGTGGAGGGAACGGTCGGTTTCCCTTGATCGCGGGCGGCTTCGACCGCCTTGACCCTTGATATAAGCGCGGAATTGTCGGGATCAATGGTCATCGCGAAGCGGCCGTTGGCGGCGGTGTATTCATGGCCGGAACAGATGGTCGTCTCGGGCGGCAGGGCGGCCAGCTTCGACAGGCTGTTCCACATCTGGGGCATGGTGCCTTCGAAGACGCGGCCACAGCCCAGCGCCATCAGGCTGTCGGCGGTGAAGGCGACCTTGCTGCCCGGGAAGTGAAAGGCGATGTGGCCGACGGTGTGGCCGGAGACGTCCATGACGGTGCCGTTGTCCGAGCCGATGGTGACGCTCTCGCCGTCGCTGAGCGCGATGTCGAGCTTTGGCAGGCGGTCCGCGTCGGCGGCGTGGCCGACGACCTTGGCGTCGTGTTGGGCCAGAAGCTCGTCCAGCCCCTGGACGTGGTCGGCGTGGTGGTGGGTGATCAGGACATGCGTGGCTTTCCAGCCTTTCTCGTCGAGGGCCTTGAGGATCGGCGCGGCCTCGGGGACGTCGACCACGGCGGTTTCGCCGGTTTCGGGATCGTGGGCGAGGAAGGCGTAGTTGTCCGAAAGGCACGGCACGGTTTCGATCTGCAATGTCATTGGTCCATCCTTGAATTCGTGGTTATGTTTGCCCCGAGAGTGACGGATCGAGGCGCGGGCTGCAATGCATCTGGATGTGCAGGACCTGAGGAATTTCTATTACCGCAACCAGCTGGGGCGTGCGGTGCAGAATGCCGTGGGCGCCGAGATCCGGGGGCTGTGGCCCGAGGCGAAGGGGCAGACGGTGGCGGGCTATGGCTTTGCCGTGCCGTTCCTGCGGCCCTATCTGAAGGACAGCCGGCGGGTGATCGCGCTGATGCCGGCACCGCAGGGGGTGATCCACTGGCCCGCCGACAAGCCCAACATCAGCGTTCTGTGCGAGGAAACCCTGTGGCCGCTGGAAACGGGCCGGGTCGACAAGCTGATGCTGGTGCACGGGCTGGAGACCTGCGAGCGTCCCGGCGAGTTGCTGGAGGAATGCTGGCGGGTGCTGGGGCCGGGGGGATCGGCGCTGTTCGTGGTGCCGAACCGCGCCGGGCTGTGGTCGCGCAGCGACCGGACGCCCTTCGGGTACGGGCGGCCCTATAGCCAGAGCCAGCTGGAGTCTCAGCTGAAGACCCGGAACTTCCTGCCCGAACGGCATGTGACCGCGCTTTACCAGCCGCCGTCGCACCGGAAATTCTGGCGCAAGACGGCGGGCATGTGGGAGAACATGGGCGGCAAGCTGTCGGTGGTTCTGAAGGGCGGCGTGCTGATCGTGCAGGCCACCAAGCGGGTGCATGCGCCGACCGACCGGGGCTCGGCCATCCGCGACACGGTGCGCAGCCCGCTGGGTGTGCTGAAGCCCAAGCCGAGCGCGCAGGCCAAGCCGGTCTAGACGTTGAACACCTCGAACTGAAGTGACGCGACATCGCGCACGTCTTCGAGTTGGATCAATTCGATATCGCCAATCGACACGAATACATCATTCCCCAGGCGGGGTGTGTCGACCAAACGCAGGCTGAGGGCATCGCCGGACGGCCATTCATCGGTCAATTGGATCACGAGCGGATTGCCGGCGCCGGTCGCATCACTGTAGTCGATGTTGACCATTTCGGTTCCGTCCCTGAAGGTCAGGGTGATCTCGTCGCCGTCGTCGACGTCCTCGATGGTGGCGCTGCCCTGGGCGCGCACGATGTCATCGCCCTCTCCGGGACGGATGATGACAGCCTCGTCCGAGCGATTGAAAGAAGCGATCGTGTCGTCGCCGTCGCCACCGTCGATAATGCCAGAGAAGTTGGATGCATTCACTGAACCGTTGAAGGTCATCGACGCGAGATCGTCGCCGGCGCCAAGGTCGATCGTGGCAAAATCCACTCCACCTTCGACGGTGTCGTTGCCAGTGCCCGTTTCGAGGTCATGGGTGCCGCCACGACTGCGCAGGAGATCGTCATCGGCGCCGGTGTCCGTGCGGGTATTGCCGTCGCTGATTGTGACGACATCGTTGCCCGCGCCGGTGCCGATCACCGCGTCCTGATCGGTGGTCACGGTGTCGGGCCCATCGGTGCCCAGGGTGGGGTCCAGTATATCGCCGCGGGTGAAGGGGAAGTCTCCGCTGGGGATGAAGTTGGGTGTACCTTCCACGACCGTGAACAGGATCTCCTCGGGGTCGATGTCCTCGGGGGCGACATTTTCGAGAAAGATCGACTGGATTGCGCCGTTGCCGAACGCGATCTGAAGCTCCGTGCCATTGTCGCCGCTGGCCAGGACGTCGATGGAAGACGGCGGCGCGCCGGCCAGCAGCAGAACGTCCTCGGTGGGCGAGAAATCGGTGATGCGCACGCCGTCCTCGCTTTCGGGGGCGTCGGGGTCGAGCAATTCGCCGTTCAGGCTGAGGATGAAGTTGTCGGCGCCGTCGCCGCCCGTCAGCTCGACGTCGCTGTTGAGCGCGGTGCGCAAGACGGTCAGTTGGTCGTCGCCATCGCCGCCGGTGGCAATATTCGGGGTGAGGGGGTCGCCGGCGAGAAGCTGAAGCGTATCGTCGCCGGCATTGCCGTGGATTGTGGACTGAATCCGGCCGTCGATCGTATCGTTGCCCTCGCCGCCCTCGCCGATGGAATTGCGGCCGACAACCATGCTGTCGTCGCCCTCGCCGCCGAAGCCGCTGGCCCCGCGAGAGACGGTGATGGTGTCGTCGCCGCCTTCGCCGAAGGCAGAGGCGTTGCCGCGGTGGACCGCTTCGAGAATGTCGTCGCCTTCACCGCCAAAGCCGGTGGCATCGTCGAAGATATTCAGCCGGTCCTGTCCCTCGCCGCCGTAGCCGGTGGCGGTGTCGTTGATGTTCAGCCGGTCGACGCCGAGCTGTCCGAAGCCCACTGCGTTGTTGGAGAGGTCGAGAAGGTCGCGGCCCTCGCCGCCGTAGACCCTTTCGTTGCCCGACGCCGAAAGCGTGTCGTCGCCCGACAGGTCCGGGGTGTCGGGATCGTCCGGGTCGTCGGGGTTTTCGGGCAGGGGGCCGTCGCCTTCGCCGGGGGTGCCGACATCCTGATCGCGCGGATTGTCGTCATCGTCGTCGATGAACTCGTCATAGATCAGAAAAGACGCAGCGGCGCCGCCGATCAGCGCAAGCAGAAGAAACCCCATGACCCCGTACTCCCCAGTGTAACCGGGTTGGTTGCAAGGCAAGTGGGTATTGTCAAATTCAAGGGGGTTATTGTTCCCGCCCGGGAAACAGTCGGGCGACGCCGTGGCGATTGGCGGGTTATCGGCTTCGCAGGGCGCGGTGCAGCAGAAGCCCCAGGGCGAGGCCCAGCCCGACGCCGAGCGCATCGGCCAGCAGGTCCAGCCACTCGGCGCCGCGGCCGAACATGGGCTGGATCACCTCGATGGCCGCGCCGAAGGCAATGCAGACGGGCGCGAGCCGCAGGGCCTGGCGCGGTGCGGCCACAGCCACTGGCAGAATGAGGACGGCGAAGGCCAGCAGGTGCAGGACCTTGTCGCGGAGCATGAAGGGTACGGCGGGCGCATCGGACGGCCAGAGCGTGCCGACGAGAATGCCAAGGGCGATGAGGCAGGTCAGCGCCCGGGCACGGGGCAGAGATTTGACGGGATGATCGGAGTGGGCCATCTGCAACCTCCTAGGGCGGGAAAATGGTGGGTTCAATCGACATTCTGAAGGACCGGGGAAAGCCGCCGTGGGATTGATAGCGGTAACGGTCCGGCGGTGCGTGAAAACCCTTTGTGCCGCGGTTTCGGGCAGGCCGTTCACGAAGGAATCGCAAAAAAGCGACGAAAAGTTACGATTTTTGTCGCAATAAAATTGCGCAATCGGTCGCAGACCGCGTAAGCCTTTGACAAATATAGGAAACCATAGGGGGCTTAGTCCGTCCTGCTAGCTTGCGAGGTTCGGATCGGTCTGCTAAACCGCCCACGAAAATCGATGTCTCGCAAGTTTCATCGTCTCTAACCACCCCGGGAAGACGGCCTTTGCGCCGTCTTTTGTCGAGCCGGGGTCAAACTATCGGAAGGGTGGACGTGTCCGAACCAGCTTCGATCTCCTCCGGCATTGCCGAGCGCTATGCCACTGCCATTTTCGAGCTTTCCAAAGACGCCAACTCGCTGGACAAGCTTGAATCGAACCTTGCCGATCTTTCCGCCGCGCTCGATGACAGTGCCGATCTGCGCGATCTGATCAGCAGCCCGGTCGTCAGCCGTGACGAGCAGGAGCGCGCCATCACGGCGGTCGCGGACAAGATGGGCCTCGTGCCGGGACTGAAGAACGGCCTTGCGCTGATGGCGCAGAAACGCCGCCTGTTCGTGTTGCCGCAGATGGTGCGCCTGCTGAACGAGCGCATTGCCGATCACAAGGGCGAAGTGACCGCCGAGGTGACCAGTGCCGTCAAGCTGACCGATGCGCAGTCGAAGAAGCTGGCAGAGACGCTGAAGAGCACCGTCGGAAAAGACATCAAGATCAATGCGACCGTCGATGAAAGCCTCATTGGCGGTCTTGTCGTAAAGGTGGGCTCGAAGATGATCGACACGTCGATCCGTTCGCGCCTCAACTCCCTACAGAATGCAATGAAAGAGGTCGGATAAATGGGTATCCAAGCTGCAGAGATTTCTGCGATCCTTAAGGACCAGATCAAGAATTTCGGCCAGGAGGCCGAGGTTGCCGAGGTGGGTCGCGTGCTGTCAGTCGGTGACGGGATTGCCCGTGTGCACGGCCTCGACAACGTCCAGGCCGGTGAGCTGGTGGAGTTCCCCGGCAACATCATGGGCATGGCGCTGAACCTGGAAACCGACAACGTCGGTGTGGTGATCTTCGGCTCGGACCGGGACATCAAGGAAGGCGACACCGTCAAGCGCACCAAGTCGATCGTGGACGTTCCGATCGGTGACGAACTCTTGGGCCGGGTCGTGGACGGCCTGGGCAACCCGCTGGACGGCAAGGGCCCAATCAAGACGTCGGCCCGCGGTGTCGCGGACGTCAAGGCGCCGGGTATCATCCCGCGCAAATCCGTGCACGAGCCGATGGCGACCGGCCTGAAATCGGTCGACGCCATGATCCCGATCGGCCGCGGCCAGCGCGAGCTGATCATCGGCGACCGTCAGACCGGCAAGACCGCCGTGGCGCTGGACGCGATGCTGAACCAGAAGTCGTATAACGACGCCGCCGGCGACGATGAAAACAAGAAGCTCTACTGCGTGTATGTCGCTGTCGGCCAGAAGCGGTCGACCGTGGCGCAGCTGGTGAAGAAGCTGGAAGAGTCGGGCGCGATGGACTATTCCATCGTCGTGGCCGCCACCGCGTCGGACCCCGCACCTATGCAGTTCCTGGCGCCCTATTCGGCGACCGCCATGGCCGAGCATTTCCGTGACAACGGCCGCCACGCGCTGATCGTCTACGATGACCTGTCGAAACAGGCCGTGGCCTATCGCCAGATGTCGCTGCTGCTGCGCCGTCCGCCGGGCCGCGAAGCCTATCCGGGCGACGTGTTCTACCTGCACTCCCGCCTGCTGGAACGTTCTGCCAAGCTGAACGAGGACAACGGCTCGGGCTCGCTGACGGCGCTGCCAATCATCGAGACGCAAGGCGGCGACGTGTCGGCGTTTATTCCGACCAACGTGATCTCGATCACCGACGGCCAGATCTTCCTGGAAACCGAGCTGTTCTACCAGGGCATCCGCCCCGCCGTGAACACCGGCCTGTCGGTCAGCCGCGTGGGCTCTTCGGCCCAGACCAACGCGATGAAGTCGGTTGCCGGTCCGGTGAAGCTGAGCCTTGCCCAGTACCGTGAAATGGCGGCCTTCGCGCAGTTCGGCTCGGACCTCGATGCGTCGACCCAGCAGCTCTTGAACCGGGGCGAGCGCTTGACCGAGTTGATGAAGCAGCCGCAATATTCGCCGCTGACCAACGCCGAGATCGTCTGCGTCATCTACGCGGGCACCAACGGTTACCTCGACAAGATCAAGGTCGACCAGGTCGGGCGTTTCGAGGACGGCCTGCTGAACCACATGCGCACCAAGCGCAAGGACGTCCTGGACTGGATCACCAACGAGGATCCCAAGATCAAGGGCGACGCCGAAGACAAGCTCAAGTCGGCCATCGAAGAGTTCGCAGCCGACTTCGGATAAGGGGGTGACGAGGCAATGCCGAGTCTGAAGGACCTAAAAAACAGGATCGAGTCGGTCAAATCGACCCGCAAGATCACCAAGGCCATGCAGATGGTGGCCGCCGCGAAACTGCGGCGGGCCCAGGATGCGGCCGAAATGGCCCGCCCCTATGCAGAGCGGTTCAACGCGGTGATGTCCAAGCTGGCCGCCGCCGCGGGCGACGCCGAGAACGCGCCGCCGCTGCTGCGCGGGACTGGCAAGGACGATGTGCATCTGCTGGTGGTGATGACCGCCGAGCGGGGCCTCTGCGGTGGCTTCAACGCCAACATCGCCAAGCTGGCGCGGAGCGAGATCAACAAGCTGCAGTCGAACGGCAAGACCGTGAAGGTCATCACCGTGGGCAAGAAGGGCCGCGATGCGCTGAAGCGTGATTTCGCGGACCTCTTCATCGACCATGTCGATCTGTCCGAGGTGAAGAATGTCGGCTACGCCGATGCGCAGAACGTGGCGCAGAACGTGCTGGACCGCTTTGACGCGGGCGAATTCGACGTCGCCAAGATCTTTTTCTCGGAGTTCGAGAACGTGGTCAGCCAGAAGCCGACCATGCAGCAGGTGATCCCCTTCGAGATCGACGAAGAGGCCGCTGCGGACAGTGACGAGGCCGGCACGATCTATGACTACGAGCCGGACGAGGATGCGATCCTGCGCGATCTTCTGCCCCGTGGCGTGGCGACGGCGATCTTCAGCGGCTTGCTGGAGAACGGCGCCAGCGAACAGGGCGCACGGATGTCGGCCATGGACAACGCCACGCGCAACGCGGGCGAGATGATCGAGGACCTGACCATCGAGTACAACCGCTCGCGTCAGGCCGTGATCACCAACGAGCTGATTGAAATTATTTCGGGCGCCGAGGCGCTTTAAGAACAACCGGAGAGACGACAATGGCCAATGCAAAAGGCAAAATCACGCAGGTGATCGGCGCCGTGGTGGACGTGCAGTTCACCGACCACCTGCCGGAAATCCTGAACGCCCTGGAAACCGACAACAACGGCAAGCGCCTGGTCCTCGAAGTGGCCCAGCACCTGGGTGAAAGCACCGTGCGCACGATCGCCATGGACTCGACCGAGGGTCTGGTGCGCGGCCAGGAGGTGACCGACACCGACGGCCCGATCAGCGTGCCGGTGGGCGACGCCACCCTGGGCCGCATCCTGAACGTCATCGGCGAGCCGGTGGACGAAGGCGCGCCGATCAAGGCCAAGGAAACCCGCTCGATCCACCAGCCCGCGCCCGAGTTCGAGGCGCAGTCGACCGAGTCGGAAATCCTGGTGACAGGCATCAAGGTTGTCGACCTGCTGGCGCCTTACGCCAAGGGCGGCAAGATCGGTCTCTTCGGCGGTGCCGGTGTGGGCAAGACGGTTCTGATCATGGAACTGATCAACAACATCGCCAAGGTGCACTCGGGCTACTCGGTTTTCGCCGGTGTGGGCGAGCGGACCCGCGAAGGCAACGACCTTTACCACGAGATGATCGAGTCGAACGTTATCGACCCCGAGAACCTGGAGAATTCCCAGGTGGCGCTGGTCTACGGCCAGATGAACGAACCGCCGGGCGCGCGTGCGCGTGTGGCCCTGACCGGCCTGACCCTGGCCGAACAGTTCCGCGACCAGTCGGGCACGGACGTTCTGTTCTTCGTCGACAACATCTTCCGCTTCACGCAGGCGGGTTCCGAGGTGTCGGCTCTGCTCGGCCGGATCCCCTCGGCCGTGGGGTACCAGCCGACGCTGGCCACCGACATGGGCGCGATGCAGGAGCGCATCACCTCGACCAAGGCCGGTTCGATCACCTCGATCCAGGCCGTGTACGTGCCCGCGGACGACCTGACCGACCCCGCACCGGCGACGACATTCGCCCACCTCGACGCCACGACCGTTCTGTCTCGCGCCATCTCGGAGCTGGGCATCTACCCGGCGGTGGACCCGCTCGACTCGAACTCGCGCCTGATGGACCCGCAGATCGTGGGTGAAGAGCACTACAAGGTGGCGCGTGACGTGCAGGGGATCCTGCAACGCTACAAGTCGCTGCAGGACATCATCGCGATCCTCGGCATGGA